>NZ_JBVVQK010000002.1:13485-190383 GCF_055811175.1 Mesorhizobium sp. WSM4828
AAACACCCCCCCCCCCCGTCCTTTTTTTTTTTTTTTATCAATAACCCCCCCCCCCCTAAAAATTTTTTTTTGTTCCCCCCCCCGCCCCCGCCCCCCCCGCGGCGGGGAGGGGAATTTGCCTGAAACGGGAAACACCGGCACGACTGTCGGCGAGGCCGCGTTGCCAGCATCCAGGAAGTCAGAAGCCGTCCCCGGCCTTGCGCTTGGCCTGATGCTGCTGAGCGCTGGTCCGGTGGTCATCCTGGTGCTGCTGATCGCCGTCCTCAGCTTTCTGTCACCCTATTTCCTGACGGGACGCAATCTCAGCAACATCCTCGCCCAGACGGCCGTCATCTCGGTTGTCGCGATGGGCCAGCATCTGGTCATCCTGACGCGCGGCATCGATCTCTCCGTCGGCTCGAACCTTGCACTGGCTTCCGTCGTCGGCGCGCTGAGCTTTCATGCCGGCGCCCCCGCCATCGTCGTGATCGCCGTGATGGTTGGCTGCGGTGCCGCGGTCGGCGCCATCAATGGACTCTTCTACGTCTTCGGCCGGCTGCCGCATCCTTTCATCATCACGCTGGCGACGTTGAGCATCGCCAAAGGGCTGGCGCTGCAACTGGCCGACGGGCGCGCCATTCCTGGCATGCCGGATTCGATCGATGCGCTTGGCCGCGACGCCGTCTGGGGTCTGCCTGGATCGGTGTTCGTCGTTGCCGGCGTTGCCGCGGTTCTTTTCGTCATGGCTAAAACCATGGTCTGGGGGCGCTGGATTTATGCCGTTGGCGGCCGGCCCGACGCTGCATTGCGCATGGGTATTCCCGTGTCCTGGGTCCTGGTTTCCGTCTATGTCATCTCAGGGCTGTGCGCCGGCATCGGTTCTGTCATCCTTGCCGGCCGCACCGACGCCGGTTCGCCGCTGTTCGGCAATTTGCTGGAACTGGATACGATCGCGGCGGTGATCATTGGCGGCGCCAGTTTTCTTGGCGGTCGCGGCCACCTCGGCCATGCCTTGATCGGCGCCATCATGATCGGCGTTATCCGCAACGCGCTCAACCTGCTCAACGTCAACGTCTTTTTCCAGCTCATCGTCATCGGCGTGGTTATCGTCATAGCGGTCGAGTCCGACGTGCTGCGCAATTACCTCGAAGGGCGTGTGCGTGTCCTGCAAGCCGGAAGACAGTCATGAGCGCCGTTGCGGCCAACGCCGATCATGCGGTCAGCACGGACAATCCCGTGCTGGCGGTACGCGGTGCTACCAAGCGTTTCGGTTCGGTTCTTGCGCTGGACGATGTCAGCATCGAGGTGCGGCGAGGCGAGATCGTCGGCCTGCTCGGCGACAATGGCGCGGGTAAATCGACGCTGACCAAATGCATCAGCGGGGTGCACCAACTCGATGCCGGCGCGATCCTTTTGGACGGTGCGCCAACGCAGATACGCTCCCCTGCGGATGCGCGCTTCGCCGGCATCGAGACCGTCTATCAGGATCTGGCGCTGTTCGACAATCTGACGCCGGGACAGAACTTCTTTGCCGGTCGCGAGCTGGCTGGCCCGCAATGGCTTCCGCGCGGCCTGCGATTTCTGCAGCAGCGCCGGATGGACGCCGAGACCCGCGATCTGTTGGCAAACCTGAAGGTTACGTTGCCGCGGCTGGATGCCGTCGTCGCCATGATGTCTGGCGGCCAAAGGCAAGCGATAGCCGTAGCCCGCTCGACCGTGTTCGCCCGCAAGGTTGTCATTCTGGATGAGCCGACCGCCGCACTCGGCCTGCGTGAATCACGCCAGGTGCTCAATCTGGTCGCTGCGCTCCGCGACCAGGGCAATGCCGTCATCCTGATCACTCACAACATGGAACACGTCGTCGAGCTCGCCGATCGCGCGGTGGTGCTTCGCCAGGGCCGCAGGGTCGGCGAACTGGTGCCGACCAAGGGCAACAAACAGGAACTGGTTTCCATGATCGTTGGAGCCTGACCCGTTCGAAATTTGGGGACCTTTCCGGTCCGCAAATGCCTGAAGCGTCTCCCGCCGGGAGGCGTCTCAATCCAAGGGAGAAATACAATGCCAATGAATCGAAAACTGTTCGCAGGGCTGGCGATCGCCGTTGCGTTTTCCGTGCCGGCTTCGGCCGCAGACAAGATCAAGGTCGGCCTGATTACGAAATTCCCGGTGCCGTTCTACTCGACCATGGAGGACGCCGCCAAGAAATACGCGGCCGCTCATCCGGAGATCGAACTGGTCACCGGCCAAGGCCAGGCGGCTACCGACATTGAAGGCCAGATCGCTCTGATCGAATCCATGATCACGCAAGGCGTCAAAGGGCTTGCAATCACTCCGGTCGACCCGACGGTCGCGCCGGCGCTCGACAAGGCGGTGGCCGCCGGCATCAAAGTGGTTCTCGTCGACAACAGCATCCCCAACTGGAAAGGCCAGACGGCGTTGGTATCGACCAACAATCTCAATGGCGGCAGGATCGCCGGAGAATACCTGAAGACGGTGCTCAAGAGCGGTGACAAGATCGGTATTCTGCAAGGCGTTCCCGGGGTGCCGGCTCTGGATGACCGGGTCACGGGCATGATGGAGGGACTGGGTGACGTCAAGGTCGAGGTCGTCGGCAAAGGTGCAACCAACTGCACGCTGGAACTTGGCACGTCAGTGACCGAAGACATCCTGACCGCCAATCCTGATCTCAAGGCAATCTACGCGGCCTGCGGACCGCCGATCCCTGGAGCTGTCAAGTCGATCAGCAATGCAGGCATTGCCAACGACAACCTCATAGTGGTCGGCTTTGACGCCTGCTGCGGTGAGATCGAAGCGATCAAGTCGGGAGCGGAGGACGCCAGCGTAGCTCAATTTCCCGCAAAAATGGGCGAGCTTGGCATCGACACTGTCGTCAAGGCCATCCGTGGGGAACTCGTCGAGGCTAATGTGGATACCGGCGCCGGACTGGTGACGCTGCAGAACGTCAAGGACTTCGAGTGATCCACCAGCGGTCCGACGGATTGCACCCGCCGGACCACTTCCTGTTGCCGGACTCCAGCTTAGCAAGGGGTGAATTGCAGTCATGGACCCCACCATCAAAGTCGTGCGATGCGCCGAGCCCGGCAGACTGGTGTTTGAGGAGCAGCAGGCACCAGGCGCTCCGCCCGAAGGCTGGGCACTGGTCAATGTCGCCTTTGTCGGGATATGCGGAACCGACTACCACATCCTCGAGGGCAGGCATCCTTATCTCACCTATCCGCGCGTCATGGGCCATGAGGTTTCGGGAACGATCGCGGCAATCAACGCGCCCGTGGACCTGTGGGTTGGAGAGCAAATCCTCGTCAATCCCTATCTTGCCTGCGGACATTGTGCCGCCTGCCGCCAGAGCAAGCCCAACTGCTGCATGTCGATTGAGGTGCTTGGCGTGCACCGTGACGGTGCCATGAGTGAGCAGATTCTCGTGCCGGCGCAGAACTTGATACCAGCGGCCGGCCTGTCACCGGTCGAGGCTGCCACGGTCGAGTTTCTGGCCATCGGTGCCCACGCGGTCCGCAGATCCATGGCGGGGCCGGGCATTCGCACCTTGGTTATCGGCGCCGGGCCGATCGGCCTCGGCACCGCGCTTTTTGCGCGCATCGCGCAACAGAACGTGACCGTCATGGACGTCGATGCCGAGCGGCTGGCTTTTGCCGCGAGGCAACTAGGTTTCCTGGTGATCGACGGATCGAAGGGATCGATCGTGAAAACAGTAGCGGAGCGAACCGCCGGGGCAGGCTTCGATGTCGTCTACGACGCAACGGGAAACAGCCGTTCGATGCAGTCTGCCTTTGACTATGTTGCCCATGGCGGCGTCATGGTGATGGTCAGCGTCGTACCGGAAGATATAACTTTCTCCGATCCAGAGTTCCACAAGCGGGAAATGATGCTGATCGGCAGTCGCAACGCGACACGTAGCGATTTCCTGCACGTCATTGCCTCGATCCGCGCTGGAAAAATACCAATCGACCAGCTCGTCACCCACCGCACCACCCTGCGCGACAGCCCACGCGACGTCGCAATCTGGGCGCAGCAGAAGTGCGGTCTGATCAAGGCCGTTATCGACGTAGCGGGATCTGGCTGACTTCGGCAACACTATCAAGATATGTCATCGCAGCCCTGGCGCTGCATTGTAGGAGGGGGAGTTGCTCGGTGGCGCCACGCTAAGCGTCGCGCTTGACGCGGTATTCGGCGTGGTTTTCCTCAGTGAACAATTGTCCCTGCCGAACTGGCTTGGCGTTTCACTGATTACAGCGGGCGCAGTTCTCGTTGCATACAAAGGGTGAAGCCGTGGAGCGACGATCCTTCCGGCGCAAACGTGTTCCACGCAAAGTCCGCCGGGTATTCGCACCGCTTGAGCATCCGACCTCGCTATTCTATATGATGCGTGATGTTTGATGCGCACCAAGGAGGGCGAAATGAGAACCACACTGGCGATCGATGACGATGTCCTGGTCGCGGCCAAGGCTATCGCCCGGCAGCAGGATCGCAGCCTCGGCGAGGTCATCACCGATCTCGCCCGGCGCTCGCTGCGCCGGCCTCAAGCCGGCGGCGAGCGCAACGGGATCCCTCTTCTGTCGCCTCGGCCGGATGCACCTCCTGTCACGCTTGAGACGGTCAACGCCCTGCGAGACGAACTGCCGTGACGTTCCTGCTCGACGTCAACGTGCTGGTCGCGTTGATCGATCCTGGCCACGTCGCCCATGACGACGCGCATGGCTGGTTCGAAGAGACCGGTAACTCCGCATGGGCTACGTGTCCCATCACCGAAAACGGCGTCCTGCGCATCGTCGGCAACCAAAGATATCCCAATTCTCCCGGCTCGCCCGCCATCGTAGCGCAAATGGTTGCCAAGTTGCGGACCCTGCACGGGCACAGCTTCTGGCCCGACGATGTGAGCCTGGTTGGCTCTGGCGACATCGATCCAGCGAAAATCCTGACCTCTGGACAGGTCACCGATACCTATCTTCTCGCGCTCGCCAAGGCGCGTGGCGGCCAGCTTGCAAGCTTTGACCGCAAGCTGTCGGCGGCGGCCGTGAAGGGCGGCAAGTCTGCACTGCATCTGATTCCCACAAGGTAGAGGCTCTTCGGTGCGTTCTACCTTCGATCTTCTCGGGTTTTTCGGCAAGAAAATCGCGGCGGTCCAATGGCAGTTCGGAATCGAGAGGGTCGAACGCTTCGGCACGTCGAACGACATAGGCAGGTGGTCGAGCGAAGAGGTCAGTTTCCATTCGCGCGCGGCCCGAGAATTCGAACCCCCTGGCCGCGCGCGCCAAGTGCGAGCTTGCGATCGAGGGTGGCCAGCGGCAACTCGGTTTCGATTGCCAGGGCAAGTTAGGCCGGCGTCATAGGCGCTGAGCCCGTGCGACGCCGCTAGCGTCAGCACCGCGCCGTCCGACCCGCCGCCCGCGTCCTCCAGCGGCAATCGGCGCAGCCGTGCTATGGCGGTGGCAGCTTCGCCCGCCGCGATGCGGCCACGGCGCTCGGCCATCAGTACGACGTTACGCGCCTCGTGCCAGAATAGGGGAGGGACAGGCGCCCTTGTTCCCGGCAATTGTCGCATCAGGGCGCCGCCGCCTCGCTGTCTTCGTGAGGAAGAATTCAGGCAGCCGCCATGGAAAGGTCGACAACGAAAAGCATCAGACGATGATCGCCATCAAGCGCGGCGCCCTTCATCGCGCCAGGCCCGAATTTCGTCGTGCGTCACGGGCTTGGCGCGGGCCCGGGCAGCGCCGATCTCTTCGATCACGGCCTCGACATCGTTGCGCCGTTGAATCCGCGACAGTTTGGCGATGGGATAGTTGCCGCGCGAAATAATCACCTCCTCGCCGGCTTCGACCCTTGAAAGCAGTTCCGAGAGATGCGTCTTGGCCTCGCCAACTTTCACCTTGATGGTCATTCCCTGTCCTTGCACGCGTCGAGGCCAACGTGGCGAGCCGTGTTCTTGCCGCTGAGCTGAGTGTGGATTACCCACAAGCGCTCTTGTACGAGACAATGGGCGCAATCCTGACGGTTGGTCAAGTCACTGCCGACCCCTCGCACGCCGCAAGGCGGGCCGTCTCTCGATAAGGCGAAATCGTTCTGGAGGAACGGGCGTCCGATCGTGCGCAGTGTCCGATTTTGCTGACGGAAGCTTGCGCAACTTGTCGCGGTCAGCGCACTCATCTTCTCCCTTGGGCGTTCGCGCTTGGACGCGCAGCGCCGACACTCCTCGCCGTCTCTGTTGCCGTAAGACGACGACCTGATCACGCGATCCTGTCACCCCTCTCTCGGTAAGGGAAAGATTCCCCAGGCCCGCGGCCCATCAGGACGGTCGACCTTGCCCCAATTGCCCTTTCAGCTGAAACGATTGGGGCGGAACGTTGCAAGCATGGGATGCGGATTGCCTGAGGCGATTTCTCTGGCGAGCAATTCGCCGCCGATCAATCCAAGCGTGGCGCCGCTATGGCTGAAGGCGACGTGAAGCCCGGCGACGGTCTCGACGGTGCCAAGCACAGGCTCGCCGTCGCCGGGGATGGGCTTCGGGCCAACTGCATAGGCAGCGAGCTGGAGCCGCGGATGACCCTCGAGCACTGCACTAGCCTCGTCGAGCAGTCCTTTGACGGTCTTCTCGTGCACGGCGTAGGTTCCGTCAGAGTTGACCACGACTTCTTCCTCCGACCACGCCGAATCCAAAACAAGCGCGCCATCTGGCGTCGGGCGCACCGCCACGCGCGGCGTATTCAGCACGGCACGGAACTCGGTCTTGATCGGCTTGGTCCTCAAGAGAAGTGAAATTGGTGTAGCGTCGGGGATATGTACTCCGACCTCCGCAAGCATGACAGGCGTCGCTGGCCCAGCGCAAAGAAGCACTGCATCCGCCTTTAATGGCACACCGTCGGCAGTGACGACGCCACGCGCGCGACCACCTGTGGCATCTATCCGCACGCGTCCAGCGTCCTGAACAAGCTTGCCGCTGCGGGAGCGGAACTCATTGAGCAGCAGACTGATCAAAGAGGGCAGGTCAACCCATCCTTCACCAGGATTGAAGATGGCGCCCTGCCGGGTGATTGCGCTGGCGTTGACACCGGGCGTTACTGCGCCGACTTCGGCAGGGCCGAGCAGAAGCGCGTCATAACCAATATCCTGCTCCAGCTGGCAGATGGACGCGATCTGGTTCGCCTCATCATCCGCATCCCAGGTGAGGCCGCCGTCAAATCGAAGCCACGACGCCGTTTCCGGCCTTGTGGCGGCCAGGGTCCGATAGCGGTCGATGCCTGCAAGCCTCAAGCGGTGGTAAGCAGTGTCCGCACGTCGCGCTGAGTTCAGCCAGGAAAGTGAACGGCCGGATGCACCGTTGGCCGGTGCGCCGTCGTTGACAACCGTTACATCAAAGCCAAGACGAGCGAGGTGCAGCGCGGAAGAGATGCCGAAGATGCCCGCGCCGATAACAACGACATGGCGCGGCTTTGGGGATGCAATCATGGAAAAATCCTTCTTCGCAGAAGACGGGCTGGGGGTTGTTGGATGGCTGCAGAGTGCTGCGGAATTAGTAATCCGTGAGCTTCTTCATGTAGCGCCGGCCCTCAAGCATTGGCCGGCCGCGCAGACCGGCCAGCTCGTAGGCAAAACGCCATAGAGTGTCGAAGAAGACCAGGGGCACGAGATAAGGTTTGATGTGTTCGGACATACCGCTGAGGTCGAGTTCCGTTCCATCGAGCACCAGGATGTTTTCCCGCCTGCCGTACTTGAAAAGGAAATCGCGGGCGCGTTCGGAAAGGCTCCGCGTTTCGTCCAAACCCAGCAAGACCACGAAGCAAGCGTCCCGATCCACCACCTCAAAAGGACCGTGGAAAAACTCGTTAGCGTGTATGGCTTGCGAGTCGTACCACTGCATCTCCATCAATACGCAGATGGCGTACGAATAGGCCGCGCCATAGCTTGCACCGCTGGCCAGTGTGTAGATCGTATTGCACGGCGCGAAACGGGGTACGAAGGTCTTAAACCGGTCGGCATAGGTGCGGTGCGCACGTTCGATCGCCGGCTGAAGATGACTCAGACTCCTCAGCAGATCGGCGGTTAGCCCGGCATTTTCCCGAGCATCGATCAAGCCGGCGAGCAACATGTAGAGCACGCCGTAATTGCTGCGGGCTGCATCAATCGGTTCGCCCGTCGTGTAGGAGGCCTGGTACGCCACAGGGTGGTCGACGGCGCGCGCGAGGGGCGATACCTGGTCAAGTGTCATGCCGATTGTCGTTGCGCCTCGAATTCTTGCGTGATTGGCCGCTCGGACGGTCTCCTTGGTGGTTCCGGTCTGCGAGCAAAGAACAACGAGTGTGTCAGGTCCCAACCGTCGCGGATCTCGGCATACGAACTCATCCGCGTTGTAGATGTCGCAGGCGAATGTGCCGCTGCGACGATCGATGAAGTATTTGCCTGCCATCATGATCGAGAGCGAGCCGCCGCACGCCACGAGGAATAGATGCGCAAAGTGCTTCCCCGCCATAGCGGCCAGGGCTCGTTCAACGTCGGCGGGGAGGGCGAAAATCATGAGGTTCTCTTCTCGGTGACAGAGCTTGGGCCGGCGCACAATTGACAAATGGCAGGTCATTGTGCGAACGTTCTCACGTCCTTTAAACTGAAAGTCCTGCGATGGTCAATATTGCCGCGATGGGCGACAACGTGGTCGATTGCTATCTCGCTCGCGGCGAGATGTATCCTGGCGGAAATTGCCTCAATCTATCGGTGTATGTGAGCCGCTTCGGCGGGCAATCTGCCTATGTTGGATCAATCGGCAAAGACCGGGCCGGGGACTTGATCGACGCCGTACTCAAGTCCGAGCGCGTGGACGTCACCCGATTGCGACGCCTCGAGGGGGCGACCGCTTACTGCCTCATAGGTCACCGCAACGCCGATCGGATTTTCCTGGATTTCGATCTCGGGGTCTCGATGTTCACGCCGACGCAAGAAGATCTGGATTTTCTCTCAGGCTTTCAGGCCGTCCACATCGGCCAGTCCAGCGGGTTAGACCCGTGGGTTGCCGCGGTGTCGGGTAAGTCACTGTTGTCCTACGATTTTTCCACGCGGCGCGAACGGGAACATCGACGCGAGATCGGGCCTTATTGCTATCTGGCTTCCGTTTCGGGTGACGGCCTCGACGACAAGGAATTGACTGCAATCGCAGCCGAACTGCTTGCATATGGTTCAAAGTGGGTCCTGGTGACTCGCGGTCGAGCTGGCGCCGCACTCTACCGAGACTCGACCTCCTACAGCACCCCGGCGCGACTGGTCGAAACCGTCGACACGCTGGGCGCGGGCGACACCTTCATCGCCAGAACGTTAGTCGGCTTGCTCAGGGAAGAGGCGCCTGAAGCCACTCTCGATCGTGCGGCGGAGGCAGCAGCCGCTACGTGCCAGTACTACGGGGCGATTGGCCACGCGACAGCGATCGACATAGGGACAATGACGCCAGAGATCCTCCGCGGAGCGGGGCACGTTCGAGGCGGGAAAGCCATCTAGCTGCGTAATTCCACGGACAATTGACGCGAGAAATAGACAATGCTAGGGAAAGTGATAACGTTCTCATTCATCCACGCAGCGCCGCCCAGAGCGTTTGACGGATGAGACGTCGAGTGGGACCGCAGGCCGACTTCGGCCAATCGTAAGAGGAGAAGACATGCAAACGATTTCGAACAGGCGCCAACTGGTGAAATCCGGTCTGGCGCTGACGATCGCGCTGGTGACAGGACTTGGCACGCTGGCCGCACCAACGCAGGCAAAAGCGGCCAACAACCCCTACAACCTCATCGACCCGACGGTGATCAGCGTCGGAACCATGGGCGATGCGAAACCCTATGTCTTCACCGACGCCAACGGCAACTTCACCGGCTTCGACGCTGAACTCTTCCGCGACGTGGCGCGCCGGCTCGGGTTCAAGGAGGAGCAGGTCGTTTTCACCGGCCAGGAATTCTCGGCGCTGCTGCCGTCTGTCGCCAACGGCCGCTTCGACGTCGCTGTCGCCGCTATTGGCACGACCGCGGAGCGCAAGAAGACCGTCGATTTTGGCGACGGCTATCTCGCCGGCTACCTGTCGATCATTTCGGCTGATCCGGCTCTGACGAGCAATGAGAGCACCGCCGGAAAGCGCATCGGCGTGATCCAGGGAACGCTCCAGGAAATCTATGCCGAGAAGAACCTGAAGGGCGACATCGTCAAATTCCCCGACAACAACACTGCGGTGGCGGCGCTGAACAACGGGACGATCGATGGCCATTTCACCGACTATGAGTCGGCCAAGCAGTATGTGGAGCGCTACAAGAACCTTAAGATAACAATGAATGTGCCGTCCTTCGACGCGCCTGCCGGGTTCGTGGTCAAAAAAGGCAACGACGCTTTCCGAGAAGCGCTCAACAAGGCCCTGCGCGAGGCCATGGACGATGGCACCTGGAAACGGCTTCACGAGAAATGGTTCCCGGGTACCCCGATGCCGGATCAATATCTGCCAAAGAAGTAAATTCGCGCGTATTCGTTATCGTTTCCGGCCGGGCCCGTGAGCAACGGTGCCCGGCCGAGTTATAGATGGACTTGATATGAGCTGGTTCGACAACTTCGCCCGCAGCTTTCTTGATTTCCAGGCGATGGCAGAAGTTCTGCCGAACATGGTGATGGTCGGCCTCAAGAACACCCTGATCCTGGCCCTTGCCTCGACGTTTTTCGGGACGCTGATCGGTATCGTACTCGCCGTGATGGGGATTTCCGAGAACCAGCCGCTGAAAATCCTTGCGCGGGTCTATACCGATATCTTTCGCGGGCTCCCGGCCATTGTCACGATTCTGATCATTGGCCAGGGCTTCGCGCGGTTGGGCCGAGAGCTGTTCGGTCCATCGCCTTATCCGCTGGGCATTCTGGCACTCAGCCTTATTGCGGGCGCCTATATCGGGGAGATTTTCCGCGCCGGCATTCAAAGCGTCGAGCGTGGTCAGATCGACGCGACCCGCACTCTTGGTATGACGTATGGCCAAGGCATGCGCCTAGTGGTGATTCCGCAAGGCATCCGCCGCGTCCTGCCTGCACTGGTCAACCAGTTCATCGGCAACGTCAAAGACTCCAGCCTGGTCTATTTCCTTGGCCTGCTCGCTTCCGAACGCGAACTGTTCCGCGTCGGCCAGGACCAGGCCGTGCTGACCGGCAATCTGTCACCGCTGTTGCTGGCCGGCGTGTTCTATCTCGTGATCACGGTCCCGCTAACCCACCTCGTCAACTATATCGACACGCGCATGCGCGTCGGCAAACGTATCACCGCCGTGCACAGCGGCCTCAAGGAAGTCGCCGAGCTTGCCGAAGCGATCGTGCCGGGCGCAGCGACGTTGCCTGCAGCAGCGCCCACACGCTTCAAGGGCGGCGGCATCGAGGTGAAGAATATCGACATGGCTTACGGCGTCGTCCAGGTGCTTCATGACGTCAGTCTGAAGGTGCAGCCCGGGACGGTCACCTGCCTCATCGGTCCGTCCGGCTCGGGCAAGTCGACCTTGCTGCGTTGCCTCAATCGCCTCGTAGAGTGTCGAGCCGGTGACATTCTGCTCGACGGCGAAAGCATCTACAAACACACCCCTGACCAACTCCGGCGGCGCGTCGGCATGGTTTTCCAGCAGTTCAATCTGTTCCCCGACCGCAGCGCGCTCGCCAACATCACCCTGGCTCTGCGCAAGGTGAAACGCATGTCGCGCGAGGAGGCTGAGGGCGCGGCCTTGGCGAGGCTGCATGAAGTCGGACTGCTGGAGCGCAAGGATCACCGGCCAGCCAATCTCTCGGGCGGGCAACAGCAGCGGGTGGCCATCGCGCGTGCGCTCGCCCTCGAGCCCGAAATCATGCTGTTCGACGAAGTCACCAGCGCGCTCGATCCTGAATTGGTCAAGGGTGTCCTCAATTTGATGGCCGATCTCGGTCGCGGCGGGATGACGATGGTGGTCGTCACACACGAGATGAACTTTGCCCGCAAAGTCGCGAACCAGGTCGTGTTCATGGACGAGGGGCGGATCATCGAGGCAGGACGGCCTGAGGACCTTTTCGACAATCCGCAGAGTCCACGTCTTCGGCGCTTTCTGTCAGAGGTACTGTGATTGCAATGGTGTGCGCAACCGCGGGGGTTGCAGTGTTGGGCCTTGCGGGGCGGGCTTAACTGCCGCTAGGTCGCCGTCACAACGCGCGCCTTGGCGGCGGAGTTTGCCGAGTGACTGAAAGATTGTCGAAAAACGCAACCATCATAGAGGTCGCTCGCCGCGCCGGGGTGAGTTCCGCCACGGCGGGGCGTGTACTTGGTGACTATGGCTACAGCAGCCCCGAGGTCCAGGAGAAGGTGCGTGCCGCTGCAGCTGAGCTGGGCTATCGCCCCAATCGCCTGGCCAAAGGTCTGATCACCGGTAAGACGCAGACTATCGGAGTTGTGGTTGGCGACATCGAAAGCCCGTTCTACGCGAGCGTGCTGCGCGGAATAGGGGATATGGCGCGCCGTGGCGGCTTCGGGGTTATCGTTACGAATAGTGACGAAAATGCCGAACTCGAGCGAGAGGCGGTGCAGCTGCTGCTGGAAAAGCAGGTCGACGGTTTGATTGTCTCATCGACTTTCGGGGACGAAGCGGATCATCTTCGTGAGGCAGTCGCAGCCCGCTGTCCCGTCGTGCAGTTCGACCGCATGGTTGCGGGCCTGGAAACCGATTCAGTCGTGGTCGACAATGTTTCCGTAACGCGTAGCAGCATCGCGGCGATGATCGGCGCCGGACACAGCCGCATTGGAATTCTGGCGGAGCTCGGGCCGGGCCAACGGGATGATGTTGGCTCGTTTGTGGCAAACGCCGATCTCTCCAGCGTTGATATTCGCTATCATCATCCAAGCTGGCAAAGGCTATTAGGTTACCTCGAAGCCCATCGCGCCGCGGGCATTACGCCGGATCCGCAGTTGATCCGCCGCGTGGCGATCTATTCCAGCGAGGCGGCCCGCAAGGAGGCACTCGATCTGCTGACAATGCGCAATGCGCCGTCCGCCCTGTTTACCGCCGATGGCGTGATGTCGACAGGCGTTCTGGAGGCGACATCGGCACTGAAGCTTGCGATCCCAGGAGACCTTTCGCTGCTTTGCTTCGACGATCTCGACTGGATGCAATTCGTGGCCCAGGGTATCACAGCCATCGCACAGCCGGCGCATTTGATCGGAGCGGCGGCGGCGGAGCTTCTCTTGAGGAGGCTAGGGGAGGGCACCTTGCCTTTCGAGCACCGTGTGCTGGCGGCCCGGTTGGTGGAGCGTAACTCAATTGCGGTCCATCGCAACCGCCAGGCCGTCTGATCTTCGGCCGCGACGGTCCGGCTGGAGCTGAATTGCAGCGCCTCTACGCCGGGGTCGATGCCATGCAGCGAGATTGTACTGTCTTGTCGCCTTCGCTTACCTATAGTAGCGGCCGGTGCGGATCGGCTCGGCTGAATGACAGCCCAGGCGGACTGCTGGCCACGACTACTACTGCTTACGATGCCCCGGCGTGAGCTGCGCAAGAGAACGGGTGAGAACATCCGGGTTCCCGTTGCGGATCTCGATGTCATTCTTGGGCCGGATAGCGCCGCGCACAAGTCTGGCGCCGAGATAGCGGAACGGCTCTGGAGGCAATGCCAGCCGCCGGTCGATCCCGACGAGACCGCTGGCGCTCCACCGATCCTTGCGCTCGAGCACCAGACTGGCCAGGAGGCGGCGACGCGGCCGCCGATCGCGTCTGTGCAATGCCGGTTCCGTTGAAGCCCATGCCATAAAAGATGTTGGGATGACCCCGCAGATGATCGAAGACGGGAACATGCTCGAGCACGAGCTAAGGCAATCTTAGCTATGCCTCAGATTCCTGTCGGATCCGCCAACAATTCGCAAAAGTTCGGGGTTCCAGTAGGGCGACCGCCAGAAGGGAGCGGGAATCTCGCCTACGAAGTTGGCGCATTTCGCTCCGTGCCGAGCAAAGGCGGCGCCCTCTCCACCATGGCGCGCAAGTACATCGTCGTCTGGAAAAAAGGCGACGACGGGACGTGGGCCTGCATCGGGACATCTGGAATTTAGGTGCGGCCCAATTGGAATCTCGCGCGGCAGCGTTCAAGCCGTTTCCTTGAACGGCAGAGCATCGCGCGCCAAACTTCGCCGCTGCAAGGAGCGTACCGATGGGTCACCAAGAACGGGTGCTGCCGCTAACTGCGGCATCGCAGCAATGGCATAGTCGGCCCTATTCGTTCGATAGTCTTCCTTCTGCACCTTCATCGTTTGCTCCCAATTTACTGCCCCTCTTTGGTCAGGACCAACCGGGCAATTAACTGCCGGTGCATCACGCGAGTCAATCGATTAAAGATGCACTCCGCGGTCGCGCCTACATGTCGTTATGCTTGCGCGAGAAGGCTGGAGCCGCGGGCCGGTTAGGCTGGAGATTCTCAAGCTCTGAAGGAATTGCATCTAAAAATCCAAGCGTTCGAGGCGGCTATTTCGCCGTGAGGAAGACCGCTAAATTAATTGCGCCAGCCCTGCTTGAATTCATCGACAAACCATCGTTCCACGTCATCGCGCACTGGAGTGATACTCCGGAATTTCAGGTGACCAGGAGACTTCTGCTCAAGCCACGAAAAGACGTCGGAAAAATTTGGATTCTCAGGCGCATGAGGAAGTCCGCGCAGCTCGGCCCATTTCGTACAGAAATAGCGAACGGCCTGTTCTGCCTCATCCATGGTCATGAGGGATGATGACACGCGATCCCACGAACGCAAGTACCTTGCTACACGGCTTCTAATTATCGGCAACGACTGTGAAGTAGGCCACGACAGCTAATCCCCCAGAGACTGGGAGCCAATCGAGAGCAGCATGGAGACCGAACTTGTAGGCGCTCGGACGGCGACCTCTCGACGCCGGCTCGCGTCTCCCGCCGCGGGCAACATCGCCGTCGAGGCCTTCCAGGGCGAGAGCCAGTTGGTCGGGTTCGGGGCCCTCTCTCGCTTCACCCTGCAGATGCCATGTTTCTGCAGCTTGATCTGGCTTTAGCAGCCTTCCGCCCTTAGGGATCGCACCATTCGCATCACGACGGGATCGTACGCGATTTTTTCGGATCTGCTGTAGTTCATTGTAAAGAGCGCCGCACGGTCATTGCAGATCGCAATGACGCGTACATAGCGGATTTCCCCGTCCCTGAGGCCGGAATAACTGGCCCACGTCGGCTTAACGCGCCGATAGGTCACTTTCCAGCCCGCCTGTTCGTCCTCGACAATTCGATGCTCTATCTCGGCGCGGAAACTGGCCTTTCCGAGCCTTGCCCCCCAAACAGCAAGAAAGGCCTCGTTTTTGCCCTGAAAAGCTGCCCCCTGATCGGAACGCTGAGTTAGAACAAAGCCAGGGGGCACATCGAATACAAAGCCAAACTGCTTGATGCCGAAGGGCTGCCACTCTTGCGCACAAAGAAGCGTGGTGGAAAATAACAACGAGACGAAGCTAAGCAGCAACCGGAACATGGCGTTTAATTAGGGTCGAGTAATATACCGTCTATACCCTGCCGGCTTCAGGTCGCACTTTTTTGCCAGGCGACCCAGGGCAAGCTGTCGCAGTCGTAGACACCGGCGGTGTTCACCCTTCCCAAAGTCTTTCGCAGTCTTTCGCGGATATGGGCTGGGCAGTTAAGCCTGTCAATCGGCGCCGACCTTTGACCGCTGATCGGTGTCCAATATTTGCACGCCGAAACACACACTACCTGAGATACTCGCCATCGAATCCGGCCACCATTTCGACCAGCTTCTTCGGGTTGATCACTTCTACATGGCCTGACTTGAAAGAGACGAGATCGGATGGCCTGACTTGAAAGAGACGAGATCGGCCTTACGGAGCTCCCTTAACGTTCGGTTGACGTGAACCGCGGTCATTCCGAGGATGTCGGCTAGTTCATGCTGGGCAAGGAGACACGCATATCTTCCACGGGCCGACAGCCCAACCATGGAGAGCCTCTCCTCCAACTCGAGCAGGGAATGGGCGGTGCGCCTCATCGCGTTCCGCCGCCCGTATTTATGAGATGTTCGGCAAGGATGGCGTTCGGGCGCGCCAGGGAGCAGGCGATCTTCGTCCCGATTTGGCCTTCCGACAGGATGGCCTCGGCCAGTTCTTTACTGGAAATTTCAAAAACAGCGAGTTCGGTTATGGACGCCAGCGACGCAAGACGGGGTCCGTCCAAGCCACGGAAACCGAAAGGCGGGTTGGCCCACTGTCCTCGTCTGTTCGAATGAGGTAAACTGCCGTTAACCTAGAGTGTTCAGGGGCGGTCAAGTCTCCGGGTAAGGCCGGCTAACAGGCTCCGAAACGCCAAACACTTTGCGACGCAGTAGTACGGCTTGGTTGTGCAACGCAAGGCTGATCCGATTTCGTCCCGCGGTGCGGATGTGACAATCAGAGATCAAGAAAAACGTCGCCTTGGGGGCGGCTGCAGCACGCCAGGACGTAGCCTGCCGATTTGTCTTCCGATGTCAGCCCACCCAAGTCATCCATGACAACTTCGCCGGACAGCTTGGCGATCCGGCACGTCCCGCAAATTCCTTGCTGGCAAGCGGTGGGGACGTAAACGCCACATTGGCGCGCAGCTTCCAGCAGGGTCTCTCCGGTCGCGCAGTGATGCATAATGCCTGAGCGGGCGAAGCGGACCGAAGACGAAACCTTTGAATCCGATACCGAGGGCGAAACGTTGCCGCCTCCGAAGCTCTCCTCATGATACTGCCAAGGGGCGAGGCCGATCGCGCCGAGGCAGCCGCGCGCTGCCTTCATGTAGGATTCCGGCCCACAGGCAAAAACCGTGCGGCTGTGGAGATCGGGAACCAAGGTCAGGAGCATCTCACTGTTAATTCGCCCGGTTGGACCCGTCCAGGCGGGGTCTTCCTGACTGCAAATGCAAGTCACTTGAACATTGGAAAAGCGAGCGGCAAGTGCGTCCAGTTCAAGCCGAAAGATAATGTCGTCCGGCGTTTTCGCACTGTGAATGAAGCGGATATCCTGGTCGGCTGCGCGGTCGGTAAATGCGCGCAGCATCGACATGACGGGAGTTATCCCGCTGCCACCCGAAAGGAAAAGGGACTTTCCGTGCGGCAGATCGTCGAGATTGAACGAGCCGAGCGGGCCTTCGATCTCGATCCCATCACCCGGCTTCAAATTATCATGGAGCCAATTCGAAACGAGCCCGCCCGGCGTCCGTTTCACGGTGATCTGAAGGTCTAGCGGTCGCGTCGGTGGCGACGAAACAGAGTAGGAGCGCGTCACCGCGGCCCCCTCGATCCTCAGGTGCACCACAACATATTGGCCAGCGCTGAAGCAGAACATCCGATCTGAAGCGGCTGTGAGAACGAATGTTTTCACATCGTGCGTTTCGTCGATCACGCGCCGGCAGAGCACAAGTTGCGGGGTGGTCTGTGCCCACTGCCGGTGAAGCCTTGTTGAGGCGAAGCCGAGGGTTCCTAAGGCCGCGTGTGCGTTCATCATTCAACTCGGGTTTGAAGTCGAGCCAAGATGTCACTTAAAAACGCGCTGAACAGCCGCGCAATCCTACCTTTATGATCGGCAATTTCGATTAAACTTCCAGTGACATTACGGCGACCTGGAGAGCTCGGATGCCTTTGCGAATAATGGGTTCGTGTTTGCGGCGAGCAAGTATCGCGGTGTGGACTGGCTGGTGCAGCGTCGGCGCTCCCTCGACGAGGAACGATGGGAGCTCGGCAGTGAACCTGCGCGCATCGTCGCTGCGCATGTAGCAGGTGCCGCCCGTTCGCCGCAGCATGATCTCTGCCAGAGTTTCCGATCCCGTTGAAAGCCGGCAGATCGCCAACTGGGCCAGCAGCTCTGCGTGCGTCTTTTCGAGCACGGCGGTGTAGCCCGGACGAATGTAGGTTTCAGGGTCGACGTCGGACAGCGTTCTGGCAGCCGTCGAAACCATCACATATTCCTCGACCATCAGATGTTCGTAGGCGATCTCAGGCAGGTAACGAGGCGCATAAAGCACGGCGATATCCAGATTTCCCATGCTTAGATCGCTGACCATCTGGTTCGAATAATCCGACTCGACATGGATCGAGGATTTGGGAAGCGCCTGGCACAGTGTCTCGACCCATCCCGGCAGGACCGAACGAGTCATGCCCACTTGTGCGGCGATGCGCAACGTGCCCTCGAAACGATTGAACGCTCGCACGTCGTGGCGAGCTTGCGACCACGTCGACAGCAGGGATCTGGCGTAGGCTTCGAACCGCCGCCCTGCGGCTGTCGGCTCAGCACCGGCACGCCCGCGCTGAAAGAGCTCCGACCCGATCGCACTCTCCAGATTCTTGATGCGGGTGCTGATCGTCGACTGGGTCAATCCCAACCGATCGGCCGTGCGATTGAAGTTTCGCGACTCGATGATGTCGAGAAAGGTTTCGATGTGATCTAGCTGCACGGGACACCCCGATCGAAAAAGTCGATCATATTGCGCAGGATCATAAGCTTGATCAAACAATACTCAAGGCGGAAGCTGCACGCGGTGAAATCGGCCGGCAGATCGACCAGGCTGAAGCTACGGAGCTGATCAACGTGTTCATAGTCGACTGCGATTGTCACAATTACTGGTCAAGCGCGACCGTATTGGAGCCTTACCTTTCCGGCCTATGGAAGGACATGTTCGTCGAAGGCGAGAAGACAGGTCCCGTTGGCGCCTTCCCGCATGGCCATCGTCCCTGGTTTCATCCGCAGGACTTCTCCCGCAAGGACGTCCGTCCGAAAACAGAAGCCGACAACTATCTCATCATGAAGGAGAAGCACCTCGACAAGTACAAGGTCGATGTGGCGATCCTGACCGGCGACGAGCCGATCGAGGCTTCCACCCTCGCTAATCCCTATTATGCCAGCGCCCTAGTCAGCGCCTACAATGACTACCAGATCGACCAGTGGCTTCCGAAGGACGATCGCTTCATGGGCTCGATCATCATCGCGCCACAGGATCCGAAGCTCGCGGCCGCCGAGATACGTCGCCTGGGCAGTCATCCCCGCATGGTTCAGGTTCTTGCCTCGCAAGGCTCCGTCAAGCCCTATGGCGATCCGCTTTACCATCCGATCTATGAGGCTTGCGCCGAGGTGGGGCTACCCTTTGCCATTCATCTGGGCGGCCATGGCGGCGTGAATTCGACCGCGATTGCTCCGGCCCCGACGACATTCTTCTGGGAGACCCATGCCATCCTGCACATGTCGGCGATTTCGCATGTCGCAAGCATGATTGCGCATGGCGTCTTCGAAAAATGGCCGGACCTCTACTTCGTCGTCATCGAGTGCGGCGTCGCCTGGGTGCCGTCGGTACTGTGGCGCCTTGACGCCGATTACAAAGCCCTACGCAAAGAGACGCCATGGCTGAAGATGCTGCCGTCGGAATACTGCCGGCGCAACATCCGCTTTTCCACGCAGCCGCTGGAGCAGCCCGCAAATATCCAGCATCTCTGGTCCACTCTCGAGGCGATGGACGGCGAAAATACGCTGATGTTTGCCTCTGACTATCCGCATTGGGATTACGACGATGCCAACACGCTGCAAATCCCTCCTGCCTGGAAGAGCAAGATCATGGGGTTGAATGCGCTCGAGGTCTACAAGCGCATCCCCCGCGCGCAAGCGGCGAATGCCGCCTGAGGAGGCAGACGATGCCCGAGAAAACATACATCTGCAGAGTCGACGAGATCGAAACCGGATCTCCCTTCATCGCCAAGATCCGCAGCCTTTCGGTCGGGGTTTTTCGCATCGGAGATTCGTTCCACGCGCTGCTGAATGTTTGTCCGCACCGTGGCGCTCCGCTTTGCGAGGGGCCGCAATGCGGAACAACTGCACCGGTCGAAGAGGCGCAATTCATCTATCACCGCGAAAACGAGATCGTGCGCTGCGCCTGGCATGGCTGGGAATTCGACATCAAATCAGGCGCGGCCCTGGTCGATCCGTCCGTTCGCGCGCGCACATTTCCAGTCACCGTCGAGGCGGGCAGCATCTATGTGACGGCCTGATCGAGGTGCGGATTTGAGCAGTCAGAAGAAAGGATAATCGCGGCTGACGAGCAGATTTCTTCACAGGGTGCGTGACGAACAATAACGCGGAAAATCCGCAATGGGAGAGTCAAATGTCAGAATCTGAATACAAGCTTGGTATCGCTCAAACCCTGATTGGCCGCGGCAAGATTTCCCGTCGCGACTTCATTCATCTTGGGCTAGCCGCTGGGCTGACTGTCACCGCTGCAGACAAGCTCTTCGTCAGTACGGCCCGGGCCGAACCGCTGCAGGGCGGCTTCGCCAAGCTCGGCATGGCACATGGCGCAACGACGGATTCGATCGATCCGGCCGGTTACCTGGACACCTTCACACAGACAGCGTTCTCGGGCTCGATGTCCAACAGCCTTACCGAGGTCGATGCGAAAGGCAACGTCCAACCGGACCTTGCCGAGAGCTTTGAATCGTCTGATGGCGCCAAAACCTGGGTCTTCAAGCTGCGCAAGGGCGCAACCTTCCACAACGGCAAGAATGTGACGGCGGACGACGTCGTGACTTCGCTGCGCTATCATATGGGCGACGAAACTAAGTCGGCGGCGAAGCCGCTGCTTGAGCCCGTCGCCAGCATCAAGGCGGATGGCTCCGAAACGGTTGTCTTCACGCTGAAAAGCGGCAACGCCGATTTCCCCTACATCATGAGTGACTACCATCTGGTCATCATGCCGGCCAAGGACGGCAAGGCGGATTGGGGATCGGGCGTTCGCACCGGCGCTTTCGTGCTTGAGAATTTCCAGCCCGGCGTTTCGGCCAAACTCAAGCGCAATCCGAACTACTTCAAGAACGGCAAACCCTATCTCGACGAGGTGGAGTTCATCGCCATCACCGATCTCGCCGCTCGCATGGCCGCGTTATCGACAGGGGAGGTGGACTATATTGGCCGCGCCGACCTCAAGACTCTCGGCATGTTGAAACGCAACCCCAAGGTGGAGATCGTCGAGGTCACCGGCTATGGCCACTATACCTTGCCGATGAATGTCACGATGGCGCCGTTCGATAATCCGGACGTCCGAATGGCTTTGAAATGGGCGATCAACCGTCAGGAGATCGTCGACAAGATCTTTCTCGGCCACGCCACTGTGGCCAACGACAACCCGATCGCGCCGGCGATCAAATTCGCCACGAACCCGCAGCCGCAACACAGTTTCGATCCGGAGAAGGCCAAGCATTATCTGAAAAAGGCTGGAATGGAGAAACTGAAGGTGGACCTCTCGGTCGCCGATGCCGCTTTTGCAGGCGCGGTGGATGCGGCTGCGCTGATCCGCGAGACGGCAGCCCAGTGCGGCATCGACGTGAACGTGGTGCGCGAGGCCGAGGACGCCTATTGGGACAATGTCTGGCTCAAGAAACCCTGGTGCGCTTCCTATTGGAGCGGTCGGGCGACGGCGGACTGGATGTTCACGCAAGCCTTCGCCGCGGAATCCAGCTGGAACGAGTCGTTCTGGAAGAATCCCCGCTTCAACGAGTTGCTTGTCCAGGCGCGCGCCGAGACGGACGAGGCCAAGCGGGCGGCAATGTATGCCGAGATGCAGCAACTGACGCATGATGATGGCGGCAGCATCGTGCTGGTCTTCAATAATTTCGTCAGCGCCAAATCCAATAAGCTCGCACATGGCGAAGTGGCGCCGAACTGGGAGAACGATGGATTGAAGATGGCCGAACGCTGGTGGATCGCCACTGCGTGAGAGTGCGGGCCGGACCCGCGATGGTCACTGGGCTCCGGCTTGCAGCCGCGTGCCCTGCCGGCCGGGCAGCGACGGCAACAGGAAACGCGTCCAAATGAACCCCGTCGCAAGAACGGTCCTGCAGCGCCTTGGCCTCGGCCTCGTCACACTGTTCATCGTCTCCATCATTATCTTCTCTGCGATTGCAATGCTGCCGGGCGACTTCGCCAAGGCGATGCTCGGACAATCCGCAACACCCGAAACGGTCGCCGCCTTCCAGCGAGAAATTGGCATCGACCGTCCGCCTGTCGAGCGCTACTTCGTCTGGGTCGGGCAGATGCTCCACGGTGATTTCGGCTCTTCCTTCGCGAGCCGCACCGGATATCGGCGCACCGTCGCCGAGATCATCGCGCCGCGCCTCTATAATACGATGTTCCTCGCATCGATGACTGCGCTGATCGCAGTTCCGCTGGCCCTGGGACTGGGCATCCTCGCTGCGCTCTACCGCAATGGCTGGTTCGACCGGCTGGTGAACGCAGTGACGCTGACAACCATTTCGTTCCCGGAGTTTTTCGTCGCCTATATGCTTGCCTACCTGGTCATCTCGCGCGACACATTCATCGGATCCGAGTTCGCACAATCCCTGCCGCACTGGCTCGCAGTGTCACTGAACTGGATACTCAACGCAGTTCCCAAATTCCCGACATTGTCCAACGTGAACGACCAGACGCCGTTCTGGGACCACGTCTGGAAAGTAGCCTTGCCGGCGACCACGCTTACGCTGGTCATCGTGGCACACATGATGCGCATGACACGAGCGGCGATCATCAACATGCTCGCAAGCCCCTATATCGACATGGCGCGTCTCAAGGGAATGTCGCCCATGGCGATCGTGCTCAGGCATGCCTTGCCCAACGCATGGGCTCCGATCGTCACGGTGGTGGCGTTCAATCTTGCTTATCTCGTCGTCGGAGTGGTCGTGGTCGAAGTGGTGTTCGTCTATCCCGGCATCGGTCAGCTGATGGTCGACGCGGTCAAATCAAGGGATGTTCCGGTTGTCCAGGCTTGCGCCCTGATTTTCGCGGCGACCTATATCCTCCTCAATCTGACAGCCGACATCATTTCCATCGCCACCAATCCCAGGCTCTTGCATCCACGATGACCAGCTACGAGCCCATCGCTCAGGTTCACAGGCTGAGGCGCTCGCGCGCCACCCGGGTCAAAACGGCACTGAAGAAGGCACCGTTCAGTGCCTGGTTCGGCATGCTCGTGATCATCGGCTATGTCATCGTTGCGGTCTTCGCGCACTGGATCGCCCCATACGGCGAAACGCAGGTCTTCAGCGAAGCCTTCGCACCGTGGAGCCAAGAGTTCAAATTGGGAACCGACCAGCTCGGCCGCGATATGCTCACGCGCTTGATTTACGGTGCGCGCAACACCATCGGTATCGCCATCGCGACCACACTGCTGTCCTTCGCGGTTGGCGTCTCGCTCGGCCTTCTCGCTGCATTGTATAGGGGATGGCTCGACCAGATACTATCGCGTGCGGTGGACGTGTTGATGTCGATCCCAAGCCTGATCTTCGCCCTGGTGCTGCTCTCGATCTTTGGCTCGTCGATCACCAGCCTGATAATCATCATTGCGCTGCTCGATTCTACCCGTGTCTTTCGGCTCGCACGCGCCGTCGGGCTTAATGTGGCAGTGATGGAATATGTGGAAGTGGCGCGATTGCGCGGCGAAGGCCCGAAATGGATCATCGCCAAGGAAATCCTTCCCAACGTGATGCCGCCGCTGGTCGCGGAGTTCGGCCTGCGATTTTGCTTCGTATTTCTCACAATCGCGGCACTGTCCTTCCTGGGCGTCGGTATTCAGCCGCCGACCGCCGATTGGGGATCGATGGTGCGTGAGAATGCGACCCTGATCACCTACGGCGATGTCACGCCGCTGCTGCCGGCCGGCGCGATTGCCCTCCTCACGGTCTCCGTGAATTTCGTCGTGGACTGGTTCCTGCACGCAACAAGCGGGTTGCGCGATGAAAGGTAGCGATCCGGCCTCGCGCGAAAAAGGCAAGGATCTGCTTCAGATCCGCAATCTGCATGTGGAGGGTTTCTCGGACGAGCGATGGCATCCCATCGTCCGCGGGGTCGATCTGGCGCTGAAGCGGGGGGAGGTTCTTGGCTTGATCGGCGAGTCAGGCGCCGGCAAATCCACCATTGGCCTCGCCGCGATGGGTTACGCCAAGCCGGGCTGCCGTATTACTCAGGGCTCGATCCTGTTCGACGGGATCGATCTTCTGGCACTAAGCGAAACAGGGCGGCGTCGCCTCAGAGGCTCCCGTATCGCCTATGTTGCGCAAAGCGCCGCAGCCTCTTTCAATCCGGCCCACCGACTCCTCGATCAGACTGTCGAAACTGTGGTGGCGCATGGGATTGCCAGTCGAGAGAAAGCGAACCGCAGTGCGGTCGATCTTTATCGTCGTCTTCAGCTTCCAGATCCGGAGACCATCGGCTTTCGCTATCCACATCAGGTATCCGGCGGACAGTTGCAACGGGCAATGACCGCGATGGCGATGGCTTGCCGCCCGGACCTCATCGTTTTCGATGAGCCAACGACGGCGCTCGATGTGACGACACAGGTCGAAGTTCTCGCCTCCATTCGCAACATCGTGGAGGAATTCAACACCGCTGCAATCTATGTGACGCATGATCTGGCGGTGGTGGCGCAAATGGCGGACCGAATCATGGTTTTGCGCCATGGACAAACCGTGGAGGAGGCAGAAACGCGCCAGATGCTCGCCTCGCCCAGGCAGGAATATACCAAAACGCTCTGGGCCGTACGCAAGCTCGCCAAGCCCGAAGTTCCGGCCGATGAATATCTGCTTACGATAGACAACGTCACGGCGGCCTACGGCCGGGCGGTTAAGGTGCTCCAGGATGTCTCCATCAAAGTTCCACGTGGAAGAACAGTGGCTGTGGTCGGCGAATCCGGTTCCGGGAAATCGACGCTCGCTCGGGTTGTTACCGGCCTGCTGCCCCCGCTTTCGGGGTCGATTTCCTTTGCCGGCCAGGCCCTTTCCAAGACCCTGAAGACGCGCACAAAAGAGATCCTGCGCCGCATACAGATGATTTATCAAATGCCCGACAACGCGCTAAATCCGCGCCAGACGGTCGAAGAAGTCATAGCTCGGCCGCTTGAATTCTATCTTGGCCTCAAGGGTGCGCAGCGGGATCGGCGGATCGGCGAACTCATGCACATGGTCGAGATGAGCGACACTTATCTTGACCGTCTGCCGGCCGAACTGTCGGGGGGCCAGAAGCAGCGCGTTTGCATCGCCCGAGCGTTGGCCGCCGATCCGGAACTCATCATCTGCGACGAAATCACGTCCGCGCTCGACCAGATTGTGCAGGAAGAAATCCTGAAGCTCTTAATGCGGCTTCAGCGCGAGCTCGGCATGAGCTACATTTTCATCACCCATGACATTGCCACCGTGCGAGCGATCGCCGACGAAATTGTGGTCATGCACCAGGGTAAAGTCGTTGAGCAGGGATTGAAGAGCGAAATTCTCACGCCCCCGCATGCCCCGTATACCGAGCGGCTTTTGTCCTCCGTGCCCGAAATGGATCCGGACTGGCTGACAAGGCTGCTTGCCAGCCGGAGGATGTGATCGTCGGCCAGAGTGTTCTTCCATATCGCCACGGTTTACAGTCTCGCAGTAGGCGCTCGGCGAAACCGCGCTCGATCGCAAACGGACAGCGCGCATCGCCCCGTCCATACGAGGATAGGCGCCCTTTGCCGTCCCTCGGTTTTCTGAGAGCATGATGGAGTACGCGCAATCCGGGAGCCGATATTCTATGCCAACAGAAATCGATGCTAGTGAAGCGCGCCGGTGGTTTGCCGAAGACCTGCGTGTCGCATCACCCGTCTTGCACAACCCTGCGGTCATCGAGGCCTTCGCAAAGGTTCCGCGCGAACAGTATCTTGGCGACGGGCCATGGCGTATCCATTCGAGATTGCAAATCGGGGCGGTCCATACCAGCCCTTCAGCCGCACTTCATGAGATTTATCACGACGTTCTGGTCTTGCTTGACGAAAAACGCGGACTAAACAGCGGCTTGCCGTCGCTTTGGGCATTGGTTTTCGACCATCTGAACATCGCTCCCGGCCAGACTGTCCTTCAGGTGGGCGTCGGTGTCGGCTATTTCACCGCCATCCTCGCTGAACTGACGGGTTCAGAAGGACGCGTGATTGGCTATGAGATCGACGAAGAACTAGCTCGGCGCGCGCAAAGCAACCTTGCTCATTATGCCCATGTCGAAGTGGTGTCCGGTGATGCAACGCAGGCGGTTGATCTGCCAGACCTCGATGTCGTGATCGCTTTTGCCGGAGTGACGCACGTGCCGGAACGGTGGCTTTCAAATTTGTCCGATGCTGGCCGGATGGCATTGCCGTTCACAGGTGAAGACCGACGAGGTTTCATGATGCTTCTGGAAAGGGCTGGCGATACGTTTCCCGTGCGATCACTGGTGCCATGCGGGTTTTACCCCTGCAGCGGAGCCCGGCGCAGTGACGAAGAAAAGGCCTTGATGGTCGCCCTCAAGGCTGCGCGAGGCAAGGTCACCCGTCTCGCCCAATATCACCGAGGGCGACCAAAAAATGGCCTCGAGAACGCTTGGTTGGTGACCGACACATACTGGATTTCGAAAGCCTAGAGATCGATGTCGATCTCGCGTGTCGCCGTAGTAGCGTGCGGCACGGCGTTCCACGAAGGATCTATACCAGCGGGCGCAGTCCGGAACTCATTGCGTCCCGAATTTCCCCGATCCGCGCGTGGGGATTGCAGCCGCGGTCCTGGCCGGCTGCAGCGCAGGCTTTCTCTTGTCCGACGATTGACTAGACCTATCCCGTACAGCGCGATCTGCCGCCGAGACATCTCCGACCAGCGACGCAAGTTCAGTCTCATCGAGCGTCTCGGTCTCGAGCAGCCTGCGTGCCGCCCTTTCCAGCACCTCGCGCCGCTCGGTGAGCAGGCTGACGGTTCGTTCGAACGCGGCCTCCACAATGTCGCGCACTTCCGCGTCGATGGCATCGGCGGCGGCTTCGCCATAATCGTGCTCGCGCGGTCCGCCGGCGAGCGGGTTGGGGCTCAGGAAGGAGCGTGGGTCCTTTTCCAGCGCCACGTGCCCGAGTTTTGCCGACATGCCGTAACGCGTCACCATAGCGCGCGCTATGTCGGTTACCTTGGCGAGATCATCGGCGGCTCCGGTGGACAGATGGCCGAATACGATCCATTCGGCCGCCCTGCCGCCGAGCAGCACTGCCATCTTGTTGTCCAGCTCCTCGCGTGTCATCAGGAAGCGGTCCTCGGTCGGACGCTGGATAGTGTAGCCGAGCGCGCCGACGCCGCGTGGTATGATCGACACCTTGTGCACCGGGTCGACGCCAGGCAGCGCCATGGCTACCAGCGCATGACCCATTTCATGGTAAGCGACGATCTCGCGCTCCTTCGGGTTCAGGAGCCGATTGCGCTTCTCAAGTCCCGCGACGATGCGCTCCACCGCATTGTTGAAATCGTCCATCGTTACAGCATCCGCCTTGCGGCGCGTGGCGAGCAACGTCGCCTCGTTCACGAGATTTGCCAGGTCAGCACCGGTGAAACCGGGCGTCAGCGCCGCCACTTTTTCCGCATCGACATCCGTCGCCAGCTTGGCCTTGCTCATGTGAACCTGCAGGATCTTGATGCGACCCTGCTTGTCGGGCCGGTCGACCAATACCTGGCGGTCGAAACGGCCGGCGCGCAGAAGTGCCGGGTCAAGGATTTCAGGACGGTTCGTCGCCGCCAGCAGCACGACGCCGATCTGTGGATCGAAACCGTCGAGTTCGACCAGAAGCTGGTTGAGCGTCTGCTCCTTTTCGTCGTGGCCGCCGACCGTGGTCCCGCGGGCGCGGCCAAGCGCGTCGAGCTCGTCAATGAATATGATGGCGGGAGCCTTGGACCGTGCCTGCTCGAAAAGATCGCGCACGCGCGCGGCCCCGACCCCCACGAACATCTCGACGAACTCCGAACCGGAGATCGAGAAGAACGGAACCTTGGCTTCGCCCGCGACGGCCTTGGCGAGCAGGGTCTTGCCCGTGCCCGGCGGTCCGACCAGCAGCACGCCTTTGGGCATGCGTCCTCCGAGGCGGCCGTATTCGCCCGGGTTCTTGAGAAAATCCACAATCTCCTGCAGCTCGGCCTTGGCCTCGTCGACCCCCGCCACATCGTCGAACGTCACCCCGGTATTGGCTTCGACATAGATTCTGGCCTTGCTTCTGCCAATTTGCATCAAACCGCCGACGCCGCCGTTCATGCGTCTTAGAAGCAGCATCCACAGGCCAAAGAAGACGAGCACCGGCACAACCCAGGAGAGCAGGTCGCTCAGCAAGGTGCTTTCGACCTGGCCAGTCACCGTGACACCGTGTTCCTGCAGGTCACGGGCGAGGTTCGGCTCGACGCGTGTGGTGATGAACAGCGGCCTGCCGTCCTGCGGCTCCTTGAAGCGGCCCTGGATGAAGCGGTCCGAAACCTGCACCTCGGCGATTTTGCCGGCGTTCAGCAAGGTCTCGAACTGACTGTACGGTATCTGGGCGACGTGCTGCGTCGTGGCATAGATGTACTGGACAACAATCACGCCCACGAACGCCGCGATCCAGTACCAGATATTGAACTGCGTCTTTCTGTTGCTCATGTCCATGGCGGCCTCCACAGGAAACCGGATATAGGTCGCCCAGCCCGCGCGGCATCGGTGTAGGCAGGGTCCGGCGCAAAAAAGTGGAGGCCCAGACCAGCCAGCGACGATAATGGTCAGTCATTGTCCTTTCCTGTGCGGCATGCCTGGCGAACCCTTCATGCCGTTTTCCTCCGCCGGATAGACCCCCTTCAGAACTTCGTTGAAATGGCGGCTGACGGCCGCATTGCACTCGCAGGCGAGCGAGCGCAGTCCTTCTGGACTGCGTACCGCAAGCCGGGAGCGCCGGGTTTCGATGACGCCGCGCTGCCGCAGGTCGCGAATGACCCGGCTCAGATAGGAGCGGCCTACTCCCAGCATTGTTGCAAGCTGTTCCTGTGTCACCGCAAGGTTTTCGGCTCCCGTCCGTTCTGTCGCGGCCAGCAGCCATCTTGCCGTGCGCTGTTCGATCGAATGCGCTGCGCTGCAGGCGACGGATTGGAATACTTGCGCCATCAGGCAATCAGCATAGCGGGCAAACAGGTGACGCAATGTCAAGGAACGCAATTTGGCCTCCTCGAGATGGTGCAGGTCGATCCTGAAGAATGAACCGCCAAGTTGAACTTCGGCCCGTGCATAGGCCGGAAGTCTGCCTTGGCTGACGATGCCGCCGACCGCTCCTTCACGTCCGATGAGCGCAGTCTCGATCGCTCGCCCGTCGCTCAGCACGACGCGGTAGGAGACCAGGGCCGATCCGCGCGGGAAGTAGGCGTAACGGACTGCATCGCCTGGCTCGTGCAGCAAGGTCCCGGCGGACGCCGACCATTGTTCGAGCCTCCGTTGCAGGATCTCCCAGTCGTCGGCTCTGAGAGCCCGAAGCAGGTTGTTTCCGATCGGGTCTGATCGTCTTCGAGGGTTCTCCATCGCACTCCTCTTCCCAAATGGCGGCATTTACAACGACCGGCGCGGCGAAATGTTCACAAGTGCGCAGACGAGGCGGGCGCCGCTATCTACAAATTGCACAGGGGCGCTGATCCAGGCCTCACCGAGCGCGAGCCGCGGGTGCATCGGCTTCCAGGCAGACCGACAGCTGCTCAGGGAAGAAAAATGCCGGCGACTGGATTCCGTGGCGTGGCGCCTCGTGCACGCCGAAAACTGCAACTCCCTGCAGCAAGGCGTAAACATGAGCGTCAGTCATCGGTCCAATCCAGGGGCCAACGGCCTGCTTCGCCTGTATGTCGCCGGCGATGCGCCGGGCGCCCGTCGGGCGCTGGAAAGCCGTCGGAGGATAGTAGAGGAGTTGGCCGGCGGTATCGAAATCCAGGTCGTCGACGTCCTCGCGCATCCTGAAGAGGCGGAAAGGGCCGGCATTCTAGCGACGCCGACGCTCTCGGATGAGTCAACCACCCCTCCACGCCGGCTGATTGGCGACATCAGCAACATCGCTCAGGTTCTCGACTATTTCGGTTATCGCAGGAAGGACAGTGGCCATGACCACAGCTGAAGAGATCCTCATCGATCCCGTGCTCGAACGGGTCAGGACCGGTATCGAGGCTTTCGACGATCTTGTGATGGGCGGCCTGCCGCGCGGGCGCACCACCATCGTCGGTGGCACGCCCGGGAGTGGCAAGACTGTATTTGCAACGCAGTTTCTGGCCCACGGCATCACCATGCTCGACGAGCCCGGCGTCTTCGTCACGTTCGAGGAATCGCCGGTCGAGATCGAGGTCAACATGGCCAGCTTCGGCTGGGACATCCGCCGTTGGCGGGAGATCAACAAGCTGGTCTTCGTCGACGCCAGCCCGCGTGACCACGACCAGATGATTATCGGCAATTTCGATTTGTCAGGCTTGCTGACGCGTGTCTTGAGCGGCAATCGGGAACTCGACATGATGTGTGGCGGTGGATTCTTCCGCGACAGCATCACCCTCGTCAGCGGTGCGACGGGGACCGGAAAGACGCTGCTGGTGACAAACTTTCTGGCAGGCGGCGCGGCGGCTGGCGAACGTGCCTTGCTGGTAGGCTACGAAGAGAGCCGCGGCCAGCTGTTTCGCAATGCGCGCGGCTGGGGCGTCGATTTCGAGGCTATGGAGGCGGATGGGCGGCTGAAGGTCGTTTGCATTTACCCGGAAGCGCAGAACTTGCCGGACCACCTGTTGATGATCCGCGAACTCGTTGAGGAGTTCAAACCTGACCGGATCGCCATTGACAGCCTGTCGGCATTGGAACGGATCGCGCCAGAGACCGGTTTCCGGGAATTCCTGATCAGTCTCACTTCCTTCATCAAGAAACACGAGATCGCTGGCCTTTGCACAGCCACCAACAAGTCGCTCGTCGGCGGCCAGAGTGCCAGCGAACAACATATTTCAACCCTCACGGACTCGATCATCCTGTTGCGGTACATCCAGGAAGGAGATTTCATGCATCGCGGGATCATGGTGCTGAAAATGCGCGGCAGCGAGCATGACAAGCAGATTCGACGCTTCACAATCGACGGCGCTGGCATGCATCTCGGTCAGCCCTTCCACGGCGCACCCGACGTGTTCGGCGAGTCCTCCGCGTCCCGGCGTGAGGAGCGTTGAGATGGCGCGCGGCGCAGCCGAAATCTCCGACCAATACGGCGACGCAAGTCTGACGGGCATCAGCCAGCTCGACTTTCGACGGCTGATCGAAACCACAGCCGACGGGGTTCTGGTCGTCGATCTGTCGGGAACGGTGCTTTATGCAAATCCGGCGGCGGCCACCATTTTCGGCTATCCGGCTGCCGATCTCGTCCACATTCCTCTCGGACGGCCAGTCATGTCGGGTGAAACCAGGGAGATCACCGTCCACAGACCCATTCGAGCACCAGCCCAAGTGGAAATGCGGACGGTTGAGCTTAGCTGGGACGGTAGGCCGGCACTTCTGGCCAGTCTTCGCGACGTCTCCGCGCAACGCGCGCAGCAGGAGCGTCGACGTCAATCGCAAAAGCTCGAAGCGATCGGCCGGCTCGCTGCCGGGATCGTTCACGACATCAACAATCTGCTCGCGGTGTTCGAATCGGGGCTGCGACTGCTTCAGAAGCAGCTGCGCGAAGATCCTGCCAATCCGAACACGGCGATGCTGATCGAAGAGTTGCTCAAACGAACGCAAAACGGCGGTGCGCTGACGCAGCAATTGCTCGCGTTCTCTCGCGGACAGTCGCTGTATCCGGAGACAATCGACCTGAATGGACGTATCGAATCCGTCACGATGCTGCTGGAGCGGACGCTGGGGAACGAGATCAGCATCAGGCTTGAGCTGGATCCGGCACTTGGCCCCGTCGTTGTCGATGCCAATCAGCTCGACGTCGCCATCCTGAACCTGGCTGTGAATGCCAAGGACGCGATGGCCGGCCGGGGCACGCTGGCGATCGAGACCAGCGATACTCCCGGCGACATCGAAGACGTGCCCGCTCCGGCTGCCTCTTTTGTTCGGGTCACGGTCAGCGATACGGGGTGCGGGATGAGCAAGGAGGTCCTGGCCTACGTGTTTGAGCCGTTCTTTACGACCAAGGCCGATGGCCGGGGAACCGGACTTGGGCTTAGCCAGGTTTACGGCTTCATCAAGCAGTCCGGGGGGCATGTTAGGATCGAGAGTGCGGTCGGCGAGGGAACAAGCGTTCATCTCTTTCTTCCCCGCTCGCCAAGCACAGGAAATGACGAGGTGCAAATGCAGGCCGAGATCCGGCTCAACACACGTCGGTGAAAAAGCGGCCTATGTTTCGGCTGCCGATTTGCCTGGCCGCAACGCCTACAACGGCAGACCGCATCCGTGGCGTTTGAGAAAAAGCGGGCCCGGAGATACGGGCCCGCCAGAGATGCTGGTCAGGCCGTTGAAAGCGGACGGTCGCCGAAGAACCAGAGGCTTCCGGCAGCCAAGGCCGCCACGATGACACCCACGACCACATGTACCCACATAGCCGTTGCCAGGGCCGAAAAACCGAGGGCCCAGGGCGAGATCAGCGTCCACAGCCCAACCACCAGGTTTGCCCATTCCTCATAGGCATGGAAAGCAACCAGCGCACCCACGGCGATCAGGGCAATCGCCGCGCCGGCGATCCAGGCGTTCCAGGCCGCGTAGGTTTCAGCCGCAAACCCGAGATACCAAGGCGACAGTACCAGCGCTATGCCGGCGATCACATTGACTATATCGATCACCGGACGTTTTTCAGTTTTCAGCCATTTCTCCATTGTTCATCCTCCTTTCCTGACATTGGTCAGTGTACCGCCCTCCGAGCGAAGGCGGGTGCGGCGGCTAAGGATTGCCCTTCGCCACCGCGAAGCTTTCTTCGTTGGCCGGGCCGAACCCGGCCATCGCGCGCAACCGTACCGGCCAGAACGAAGGGCTTGACCTCGTCGGGCTGGAAGCGGTTGCCGGCGATCTCGCGCAGGGCAAGTTCGACGGGCGCCGTCACTTCCTCGGTCAGGCGAGGCTCAGCACCCCGGCTGAGCGCACGAGCCCGTCCCGCCGCGGCGACGGCCAGTGCGAAACGGTTCGGCACCGTATTTTCACAATCGAACACGATCAGCGGATCCATGACGCCACCTCACATTGCCTTCCGCTTCTGTTCAGGGATGGAAACGGCCAGGTTCGCTGCCGTAGCTGACTCCAGCGCGAGCAGGGCCAGTTCCACTTCGTCGAGCCGTGTCGGACGCGCGTTTTCAGGCATCCCCTCGGCTGTCGCGAGATCGACCAGATACTCGTTCCAGGCCCAGTTGCGCAGGATGGCGCGCTTCTCGTCGGCTGTCAGAAGAGGATCGACGACCACGTCCATCGGCGATGCATAAAGCGCCTCCGGGTCCGTCAGCGCCGGTCCATAATGTGGCGCCTGCGAAACCCCGCCGTGGCTGCTCTGCAGCAAGGCCAACTTGAGGCGGTTCCAGACAACGTCTTCGCCGGCCTGCAGCCGCTTTTCCGCATCGCAAGATTCGACACTGGACTCTTCGGCCCCCGGGCTTCCTTGAACCGTATAGGCAAGCCCCTGGCGTTCGGCATAGTCGATGGCCGCCTGAGCCGTCGGAAAATCGAGCTCCACCTGGGTCAGCGTGTCACCGCTTGCGGTGTAGCCCATCAGCGGTTCGATGACCGGCGCAGTACGCCGCTCGAACACCAGCCGCCAGCCTTTCGGCCGCGCACGGCCCGAGGTCATGACCGAGCGGCAAGGTTTGTAGATCCGCGCGACCGCATCGCGGGGGAACTCGGATCTGCCGAACGACGGCGCTCGCCCGCGGTTGTCGTTTGCCGGTTCGAGATTTTCTACGACTGGTGTGACTTCTCTTTCCTGCATCATTCATCCCTCCCATTTTGGCGAAGGATGCGCCCGAGGCGGCGGCCTGCCGCCTCCGGCTTGCTCCATGCGTCAGTGGGTGATCGGGATGCGCTTCACCTTCGACTGCGCGTTCGGGTTCTTCGGCAGCGTCAGGGTCAGGACGCCATTGGCAAAGGACGCCTTGACCTTGTCGTCCTCGACCTCGTAGCCGAGGGGTATGCGCCGCTCGAAGCGACCGTAGAAGCGCTCGGAGTAGCCCTTCTCGTCGGTCTCCGACCGCTTTTCGCCACGCAGGGTCAGCACGTCTTCGTCGAGCAGGACTTCGATGTCCTTCTCTTCCATACCGGGGACCTCGGCGGTGACACGAAGCTCATTATCCGACTCCGAAATCTCCACCTTCGGCCAGCCGCTATCGAAAGGCGAAATCTGCCCCATAGTAGGCAAGCGCGTCTCGAAGCTCCTCAACATATCGTCAAAGAGCCTGTTTACCTCGCGGTGAAGCGAAAGGAAGGGATCGCCACCGCTATAGATGCTCGGGGCCTGGTTGTTGTTGCGGCCCCACGGGATAAGGTCACGCATGTTCATCTTCATTCACCTCCATGTTCAACCGCGCGGCACCGGCGAATGCCGGTGCCTGTCGCTTCTGATTCACTCTGACCTCAGGCTGCGTTCTTTTCGGCTTCGATCTGCCGCGGTGCTGTCTTTGCCGTGCTGCCGGCGATGGCGATCCGGCGCGGTTTCATCTCTTCGGGAAGCTCGCGCTTGAGATCGATGTTCAGCAGCCCGTTGTCCAGGCTGGCGCCGACGACCTTCACATGGTCGGCCAGTTCGAACTGACGCTCGAAGGCGCGCCCGGCAATGCCGCGATAGAGATACTGGCCGTTATCGTCGCCAGGTTGCGACCCGCTCACAACCAGCAGGTTAGGCTGATGAGTGATGGTCAGCTGATCCTGCGGGAAGCCGGCGACCGCCATGGTGATGCGATAGGCGTCTTCACCAGTCTTGGCGATGTCATAAGGCGGCCAATTGTCTATCGCAGTGACACGGCTCGCGTTTTCCAGCATGTTGAAAATGCGGTCGAAGCCGATGCTGGACCGGAACAGGGGGGTAAAATCGAGGTTTGTCCTCATAGCCACATCCTCCTTTGAGCAACATGGATACAAGAAGCGCCAAGAGCGCCTTGACACCTCCTGGACTTACGCCGGCCCCATCTGGCGACCGGCGATTAGTTATTTATAACAGTGCGTTACGCGTTCAAGAGGGGCCATGGAAAAATTTTCAGGCGTGATCCAGACGTGTAGACGAATGGGCGGGTGAACGCATTCGGCGGTTGCCGCTGGCGAGTTCCTCGCCAGCGGATCGGGCCCCGGGGAGGGGCGGCATTTCGCTCAAAGTCGATCGACCGATGCTGTGAAACCGGCGATCGCGATGCTGTCGACCTCACGACCGCGACCGGCGCCGGGAAGCTTCTCCAATTGATCCAATTGGCGCAACGCGTCCATGATGGCATCGAAGCTGACCGGTTCGGTGACTCCCGGCGGCATGCGCAGCGCCGGCACCGATTCCACCGCACAGGCATCCGATGCCCATGACGAAAGGATCGCACGCTTCTCCTGGACGTCCAGCGTCACGTCGGTCAGCACGTCCTGAGGTCGCTCGAAATGCCGTGCCGGATGGAGCAACCGGTCAAGAAAAACATCAGGGCTCTCGGGCCCGATCGGGGGAAAACTCGTCGACATGGTTCCTTCCATCGATGGTCCTCCGCTTTGAATGGTCTCCTATGTTGACGTCATGTTGGTGGCTCTCGCGATTTCCACCAGCTGACATTTTGGAGAGTTTCGACCAAATTTCAATGGCCACGCAAGGCCACATTCTTCGCCGTTCAGCCCACCATCAACATTTTTTCGAACCGGTGAAACAATCGGCGTGAATGTCAGTTCTTGCGTCTGGGACAAGTCGCGCAGCAGTGCCAGGGCGGTCGGGCAGGAGAACCAATCATGTCTTACATTTCCAGGAAGCGACTGTGCATTGGCCTCGTCGCAGGAATTTTAATGCTCTCGGCTGGCGGCCCTGCTGCGGTTTCGGCACAGGAAATCCCGAACGACTTCAGCGCAATCGTGCGTCAGAAGCTGCCAGCCGTGGTCGCGATCACGACCAGGCAGATCATCCAGGACCAAACGATGCTCGACGATTTTCTCAACCCCTTCGACAGCCGCGGGCCTGCCCAGCCGCAGGTGCGAGAAGCTCTTGGCTCCGGCTTCGTGATCAGTCCCGAGGGCTACATCGTCACCAACAATCATGTCGTGGCCGACTCCACCGAAATCCACGTCGTATTCTCCGACAAGGAGACGTCGCCCGCGCGACTGGTGGGCCGCGATCCAGCAACCGACATCGCGGTGCTGAAGGTCGATCCACGCCCCAACATGACGACCACCGCCTGGGGTGATTCTGACGCAATGCAGCCGGGTGCCTGGACGATCGCGATTGGCAGTCCCTTCGGGCTCGGCGGAACCGTGACCGTCGGCGTTCTTTCCGCCCGATCGCGCGACATCCAGGCCGGCCCTTACGACGATTTCCTCCAGACAGACGCCTCGATCAACAGAGGCAATTCCGGCGGCCCCCTGTTCAACGCGCGCGGCGAAGTAATCGGGGTCAACACGGCTATCGTCTCGCCGTCGGGCGGCAGCATAGGCATCGGTTTCGCCGTGCCGTCCCGAACTGCACGGAGCGTCGCCGATCAGCTGATCCGCACGGGCCGGATCGAGCGCGGTTTTATCGGAGTGCGTCTCCAGGAGGTGACGCCGTCGCTTGCCCAAGCGCTTGGGATATCGAGCACCAAGGGAGCGCTGGTCGCCTCTGTCGAGCCCGGCAGCCCGGCGGAGAAGGCAGGCTTGCAATCGGGCGATGTGATCACCCGGTTCAACGGCCAGGACATCCAGGGCGTCCATGACTTGACGTTGGCGGCAGCAAACGAAAAGCCAGGGTCGAAAGCGACGCTGACAAGGAACCGCGGCGGCTCCCAGCAGGAGGTGGAGCTGACCGTCGGTCAACGCAAGGACGAGGAGGTGCAGACCGGTGCCGTTCCGAGTCCCGAAGCGGGGGACCAACGCCTCGGACTGTCGCTCAGCCCGATTCCGGACGAAGCGCGCCAGCAACTCGGTCTCCAGCCGGGTACCACCGGCGTGTTCATCCAGGAGGTGGCGCCAAATAGCCCCGCCGCCGAGAACGGCCTTCGGCCTGGCGACGTCATCGTCTCGGCCAACAACCGCAACGTGACGCAGCCGTCGGATATCCAGCAAGAGTGGGCGAAATCCCGCCAGCAGAAAAAGCCCATCCTGTTCCGCATCGAAAGGCAAGGACAATCGCTTTTCGTTGCAGTGGCCGCTTCCTGACGCGGCGCTGCGTCAGGCCAGGCGCACAGACGAAGAAATGGCCTTGATGGCCGCCCTCAAGGCTGTGCTGGCAAGATTACCGGTTTCGCGCAGTATCATCGGGGCCGACCAGCGAATGGTCGCGAGAATGCTTGGCTGGTGAGCGGCACATACTGGATTTCGAAAGCCTGGCGATCGATATCAATCTCGCGTGTCGCCGCCGTAGGGTGTGGCACGCATTGAAGGGCGCTCCACGAAGGATCTATACCATTGTTCCAGTCGTGGCCTTCCCTGCAAGAAGTCGGGCAGTCCGCGGAATTCCAGCCAGGTTAGGCAAGTGGCTAGCGCGATGTGGCCGATATGGAGCGGCGCGTCGAATTCGACCTCGCGTTCCACGAAGTCATAGGATTCGATAAGCTTCATCGTCATGCCTGCGCCCAAGGCGGGATAACGCAGATGTTGAGGGCGGCGCTCGTTTTCCCAGCGAATGGAAATGCCTGCATCGCACATGCCGCCGGCGAGCGCCTGGAGGCGCGCAAGGCGGACCATTTGGCCCGCCCTGTCTCGGGGATGAGCCGACGATTGCTTTCGAGATTGTCGAGATAGTCGCAGATTACGCCCGAATCGAAGATCGCATAGCCGTCATCGAGAATGAGAACGGGCACCTTGCCAAGCGGATTGATCGCAAACACATCATCGTTGCGATTGATGGGGCTCGTCTCCTGATGAATGACGCGCAGACGTCCGGCAAGCCCAGCCTCGTGGGCAAAGACCAGAACCTTGCGCGCGTAGGGGGAGTGGGTCTGGTAGATAAGCTTCATGGACCCGTTCTGCGTTGGGTCTGGAACGCGGCCATCTGAGCAGTCCGTGGCCCAGCCGCTCTTCTGCTCAATAGTCCCGGGTCCGGCGCCATCGTCATGCGTCCTTCTCCAGTTCGGCCTCGGTCACGATGATCAGCACCCGGCTCGATCGGTCGAGCGCAAGCTCCTGCGACCGGCCGGAAGCCGCGACGGCTGTGGCGAGACCAGCGAGGCCGGCGGCACCCGACGGGGTTGTACCTGGACCGTTTGCCTCGCGAAGCCGGCTCTTCGCGTCGGCAAGCGCCGCTTCGGACACGGTTATGACCCGAGCGTTGCCTTGGCGGAGTACGTCGAGCGCCGATGCGGCTGCTTCGCCACAGGCGAGCATGTCCGCCGACGTCTTGAGATCGCCGGATATCCGCACCGACCGTCCTTGCGACAGCGCGGCCGCGACGCAGGCTGCGGCCTCTGGTTCTACGACGACGATCATGGCTGGAGGCATCAGCCAGTCCTTCAGCCCAGTCGTCAGGGCGGCGGCAAGTCCACCGACACCGGCCTGCACGAAAAGGTGGGTTGGCCTCAGATGGCCGGTCTCGTCGACCTGGCGACGGATTTCCGCAGCAAGCACGCCATAGCCAGCGACGACATCAGCGACAGCTGGGTCATCCGGGTCGCTCGAGGTGTCGGCAACCAGAATGCCTTCTCCAGCGCGGGCCGCCGCAGAGGCTCGATCCACCGCATCGTCATAGGTGCCGTCGACCCACACGATTTCAGCGCCTTGGGACTCGATACGCCGCACTCGCGCTGCAGGAACGCCCGTGTGGAGGTATATTCTTGCCCTCCCGCCGGCAAACTTCGCCGCCGCCGCAACGGCAAGTCCGTGATTGCCGGCGCTGGCCGTGACTAGCGCCGGCAGCGGCGTCTGGCCCCGCTCTGGATCGAGCAATTCATCGATATCCATCCCGGTAGTGCGAGCGAGAGCGCACAGACCGGCATACGTGCCGCCGAGGGACTTGAAGCTGCCCAGGGCACGGTGGCCCTCGTTCTTGGCAAGCACCTGGGTCACATCCAGGCTCGCAGCCAGGTTTGGCAGGTCGAGCAGCGGTGTCGGTGCATAAAACGGCGACAGGCGCTGTAACAGCGCCGCAATGAGATCGGGGCCAAGGCCCGGCTGTGTGTCTGTGGTCATGAGGCGAAAATTCTATTCCGGAAACGATGCCGCTTGGCGCCTATTGTCGTTGCCCAGCTGCCTGATTTCGTCATAGATGCCTGTCCTCATGACGAAAACTGCCGCCCTCGATCGCTTCGACCATGTGCTGCTGTCGCTGGTTCAGCGCGACAACCAGATCCCGGCGCGGCGTCTCGCCGAGCAGGTCGGGCTTTCCCAGAGCGCGGTCCTGCGCCGCCTGCGCCGGCTGCGAAAGGATGGCGTGATCGCAGCAGACGTTGCCGTCGTTCGTCCGGCGGCCGTAGGCCTGCCGCTGACCGTCCATGTGCTCGTTTCCCTGGAACGGGAGAGCGCTGTCGAGTTGGACGCCTTCATCGGCAAGCTCCGTGGGCGCTCGGAGGTTCGGCAGGCCTGGTATGTCACCGGTGAAACCGATTTCGTGCTTCTCCTGCAATTGCCGGGGATGGAGGCGTACGATGTCTTTGCGCGGGAGGTCTTCCACGCCGATTCAAACGTGAAGGCGTTCCGCACCATCGTGACAATGCGGGAAGTGATCGGCGCAGCGGATGCGCGGCCGCTATCCACTGCCTGAGTTTGCGGCGTGTCGCCAGCAAGCTGATTGGGCCTGCTTTGACCCGGAATTCTCAGTCGAGGGCGCGAACCCGATTGAAGTTCGATACAGGCATCCCGTATCTGCTCACCCGCCGCACCGCGCTAATGGCTGCCGCCAAGATGCTTCGCGAATGTCTGCACCTGGCGCAAATTACTTCCACTCGTGCGTAGAAGAATATCCATGTATGAAACGAGGGGGTGCAGCCCGCTCCCCTATACTGATCGTCCAACGGCGGCATGAATTTCGGAAGGGATATGAGAGCCAACACTTCAGGATCTCCCGGCGATGAGGCGCACTCTACCCGCAGCAGAATCAAAGAGGTCGCGGCCGAGTTCTATGTCCTGCGCGGCCACGATGGTTTCAGCTTCGGCGATATAGCGACGGCGATCGGCACGACCCGCGCCAACATCCATCATCACTTCGGCAACAAGCGTCAGCTGATGGAGGAATTGATCGCCGACTTCGCCGCCAACGCCGAGGCCCGGATCAAGCGCTTCTGGACGACTCCCGATATCCGGTTCTTCGACCGACTCGATATGCAGCTCGAGGATCTGCGCCGTTTCTACGAACGTTTCAACGCTGAGAAGGGAGCCCGCAATATGTGGAGCCCGCTTTCGCGCCTTCGCCACGACCTCCCGGTTCTCGGCGAACCAGCGGAACGTGCCCTGGAGCGCGTCAACCGGGTCTATGATCAGAGCCTGCGTCATGCGGTGGACCAGGCGGTGAAGGACGGAGAGCTTTCCTCCGACACACTCAGCGACGAGCTCGTGCACATGCTGCGCATTACCCTTCTGTCCTGTCCACCGATGACGCAGGACACCGGAAGCTTCGACGAGGTCGCCAGGACCTTCGCAGCGCTCGCCGCGATCATCCGCGCCGCGTGGCAGGATGCGGGAAAGGGCTCGGGTCGAGGCTAGACATCCGGTGGATCAAAGCGAGGGTGAGTTGACAGCCTTTCGCTTTCGAGTTACTTACTTGCAGGTAAGTCAGCCCTTGATGGCGACGAGACGCGTATTAGGGAGGATCACGTGCTGCGCGATGATGCATTCACCCGTTTCGAGGTCAGCCCCTTCACTGGAGCGCTCGGTGCAGAAATTCGTGGGATCGATCTGGTGAGCGCGAGCGAGGATGCTTTCCAGGACGTTCGCCGCGCGCTCTACAAGTATCATGCGCTCGCCGTGCGCGATCAGGAGCTTGACGCCGCCGGCGTCCACAAGGTCGCCCGCCGGTTCGGACCATTTAGCGGTAATCCGGTGCACACGCCGATCGACGGCTTCGACGATATTGTGCGGTTCGTGCGCGAGCCGGACGACACGGGCAAGGTGATCGGCGAGGACTGGCACATGGACCTCGCCTGGCTACCGAAGCCACCGGGCATTACGATCCTCTACGGTGAGGAGGTGCCGCCGGTTGGCGGCGACACCTGCTTCTCCAGCCTCGAGAAGGCATATGACTCGCTTTCGCCGCGACTGGTCGAGATCCTGCAAGGGCTGACGGGCGTCCATAGCGGCCGCGGGGTCTTCGCCATCAACGCAGCCCATAGCCGGCTCGGCGTCAAGGCCGATGTCGAGGCGATCGAGAATGCCGTCGTCGAGCATCCTGTGATCTGTCGCCACCCCGAGACTGGCCGGCGCTATGTCTTCGTCAGCAGCGTGATGACCAATTTTAAGGGGATGACGGAGGAAGAAAGCAAGCCGATGATCGACTTCCTGATGGCGCGGGCTGTCCGGCCCGAATTCAACTGCAGGCTGCGTTGGGAACCGAAGACGCTCGGTATGTGGAACAACCCCCATGTCCTGCACACCGCCATCAACGATTACCCCGGATACCGCCGGGTGATGTACAGAACAACGGTGGAGGGCACCGTTCCACTTGCCGCCAGGGACGGCTGACGCGCAACCGCTTAGGGAGGAGCAATGGCATTTGGTTCCGAGGCGTCTGTCGGCCACAGGGGGGAAGGGGCGGCGGAAGCGGCTGGCGAGACCAAGAGGCGGCGCTTCGCGTTTTCGCCTGCCTACCTCTATGCGACGCCCGTGCACCTCCTGGTGCTTGGGATCATCGTGCTCCCCGCCATCTTCGTCCTGTGGCTGAGTTTCGAAGCCTCGTCATTCGGCCAATCGGCGACCTTCGTTGGGTTTGATAACTATATCCGCGTCCTCACCGATCCCTATTTTTGGCGTTCGGTCTGGAACACGGTCCTCGTCGTCGCTGTGGCGGTTCATATCGAACTGCTGCTCGGCCTTGGCCTGGCCCTGCTCTTCGCCTCCGGGCTTCCCCTCCAGCGCGTCATGCTCGTCGTGGTGCTCGCTCCCTACGCCATCAGCGAGGTGACGGCGGTCGCAATGTGGCGCTTCCTGTTCGATCCGGACGTCGGCCCGATCACGCTGATGCTGCGATACACCGGTCTGCCGACGCTCGACTGGACGTTTATCCCTTCTCACGGCCTCATCCTCGTCGCCCTGCTCACGATCTGGCTGCACCTGCCATTCACATTCATCATCCTGTATGCGGCACGGCTCGCGGTTCCGAAGGAGCTCTACGAGGCTGGGCGCACCGACGGAGCCAATGGGTTCCAGCTCTTCCGCAACATCACGCTGCCGCTTCTGGCGCCAGCGATGCTGATCGCGCTGCTCTTCCGCTACATCTTCGCCTTCCGCCTCTTTTCCGAAGTCTGGCTCCTGACCCAGGGCGGCCCGGCACGCACGACCGAGGTCGTTTCCGTTTATCTTTATCAGGAAGGCTTCCGCTACAACTCGTTCGGCACGGCGGCGGCGACGGCGTGGATGATGGTCGTCATCTCGCTGCTGCTTGCGACTGGCTATGTATGGCGGCTGCGCAAGGAATCCGTGGCCAATGCGTTCTAGGCGTCTCGCCATCGGTGCCGGAAAGATGCTCGCTGTTGCGGCAATCGTCGTCTGGTCACTGCTTCCGATCGGCTTCATTGTGCTCTCGTCGTTCAAACCCGGTCGCGAGATTTTCGCGGTTCCACCGGAGCTCTTCTTCGAACCGACCTTCGAGCACTACGCCTCGCTGTGGCAGCGCTGGCCGGCCTTTTTCGACGGGCTCGTCAACAGCCTGATCATCACCACCGGGGCGACGGCGCTTGCCGTCATGGCAAGTCTGCTCGCCGGTTTCGCCTACTCGCGCTATCGTGGCGTCCGTTTCCTGGAAGGATCGGTGATGTTTCTGATCGGATCGCGGCTGATCCCGCCGATCGTCGTGACGCTGCCACTGTTCCCGGTCGTCAATCGGCTCGGGCTCAATGACACCCATCTGGTGCTGATCCTGCTCTACGCGACCTTCTTCGTCTCGCTCGGCACGCTCCTGATGCGAACGTTCATCGACCAGGTACCGCGCGAACTCGACGAGGCGGCCGTCCTCGACGGCGCGCGGCCGCTGACGATCCTTGTGAAGATCATCTTGCCGCTCGTAGCGCCCGGCATGCTCGCTGTCGCCGTCTTCGTAGTCGTCTTCGCGTGGAACGAGTTTCTGTTCGCCTATATCTTCACCGCCAACCACGCCAAGACCGCGCCTCTGGTCCTTTCGGAGATGATCAGTTCGATCGACGGCGTCGACTGGGGCGTGCTCTTTGCGGCCTCTACCGTCCAATTGCTGCCGGTTCTCGTCTTCGTGGTCCTGATGAACCGGTTTCTCGTCGCCGGATTGACCGCCGGCGCGACCAAGGGGTGACGACGTCACCGAGAAAGGGAGGAAGACAATGCCTTTGCACATGACACGCAGAGCCCTGCTGACGACCGCGATGGCCGTCGGCGCGACGAGCGCCTTGGGTCGGTTGGCCCATGCCCAGGTAAAGACGCTGAACGTGCTTTGCCATCGCGTCCACCAAGCCAACCTGACGACCGGCGCCGCCGGCAATGTCATCAAGCCCTGGGAGGACAAGAACAACGCCCAGATCTCCTGGACGACGCTCGACAGCAATCCGCTCCAGGACCGGCTATTCCGGGAGGCGAGCCTGAGCGAGACCGACTTCAACGTCGGCTATGTCATCGACAACCGCATGACGTCGCAGATCGCCTCGCTGTTCGAGCCGCTAGACGATCTCCGGAAAGCCGAGCCGATCGAGGATTTCGACGATATCGCCGAGGGCCTGCGCCAGTCGATGATCGTCGGCGGCAAGCTCGTCGGCGTTCCGGTGCGCCATGCTACGCAGGGGCTTTTCTACAACGAGGAGCTGCTTCAGGAGGCCGGCATTTCGGCGCCACCGAACACGCTGGAGGAACTGGTCGAGCAGGCGAAGAAGCTGAGCTTCACCTCCAGGTCCGGCACGCCCGTCGTCGGCATGATCCTTGCGAGCGACCTCGCCGTCTTCCCGGTCATGTTCGCCCGCGCCTTCGGCGGCGATTTCATCGACAAGCAGTTCAAGGTGGTCCCCGATCCGGAGGCGATGGAAAAAGGCCTGTCCGTGCTTGCCGACCTCTTCAAGGCCGGCGCGCTCCCCCGCAGCTATGCCACAACGCGCAACGACGACATGGTGACGTGGATGCAGCAGGGGCGCGCTGCCTTCGCGGTGCTGCCTTTCGCCCGCTACGCGCAGCTCAACAACAAGGAACAGTCGACCGCACCGGGAAAGATCAAGGCAATCGAGTTCCCCGGCTCCAAAACCCTCGGCAGCGGTCACGAAATGCATCCGGTCGTCGAATCCTGGGCGATGGCCATTCCCGCCAATTCGACGGACAAGAAGCTCTCCTGGAGCTACATCCGCTTCGTAGCGAGCAAGGCCGCCACACTCGACATGGCGCGCAACGGCAATGGCCCCGTCCGCACCTCGACCTATGCCGAGCCGTCGTTCGCCGGGTCGCTGCCGCAGGCGAAGGTCGAGGCTGCCGCGCTCGCCAAGGCGCGACCGGCCTTCCCGGCTTTTCCCGAAGCCGCTCGCGCTCAGTCGACGTTTCTCGAGGAGGTTCAGCTTGCTGTCCTCGGTCGCAAGAGCCCGAAGGAAGCGGTCGCCGCCATTGTCGATCGCGTCAAGCCGCTGATGCCAGCGTAATCGTATGGGTCACCTCGGCAAGTCGCCTGGTGACATGGAGCGCCGGCCGGTCATCGAGGCTACGTTGGCGCAAGCGCTCGCCCGCCTACAGAAATGGTTCGACAATCCGTCGAAGCGGTTGCCTCCTCCGGTTGCGATCGTCCAGGATTACGACGTGGTATTTGGCCAACGCTACACTGCAGGCATCGTGGCTCGGGAATCCACGCCGGACGATCACCCGTTCCAAAAATCCACGGAGCTGTCGGGCCGCTCTGGGACGCGTTTACCGCATTTCGCGGTCGAGCGCGCCGGCCAGCGGATTTCGAGTCTCGATTTGTGCGATCGCGATCTTCTTCTCCTCTGCGCCGACGAAGCATGGTGTCGGGCCGCTGACGCCGTAAGCCAGCGCTTCGGAATGCCGCTGACCTGCCACGCCTTGGGTGCCAATGGGGAGCTGGTTGACTTGGACCATCGGTGGCCTTCCGCGCTCGGGGTTGAAAGCGGCGGTGCTGTCTTGGTCAGGCCGGACGGCTTTGTCGCATGGCGGTCATCGCACGGTGTGCCTGATCCCGTACAGGTGCTGATCGAAACACTTGACGGGTTTGGTTTCCGTACGCAGGCACACGAACACCATCGGTGAGCGGCGCGGATGCCTCCCGCGTTCCGATGCCCAGGGCGCAGACGGCCAGCGCACGAAGCCTGGCTGCTACGACTTCCTTGCCGATCCCATCGCCTGGAATGGCCGCGATCCTGTGGCTTCGCATCGGTCCGGTCTCCGCTTGTGTCGCTAAACTCCGATGGACCACCGTGGCCTTGGCGGGCCGAATGTCGCCGTTACCGCAAACGGTCAATCAAACCGTTCAGCAGGAGCAGCAACGGCCCAGCGACGACAGCCGCGGCAGCATCGTCCAGCATGATGCCGGCCCCACCCCTTATCTTGTCATGCATGATACGGATGGGCCAAGGCTTGACGACGTCGAAAAACCGGAAAGCAAGGAAGCCTGCTGCCCACCAGAGTGGGTCGAGTGGCAGCATTGAAAGTGTCACGGCGGCGCCGAAGGTCTCATCGATGACGACGATCTGCGGGTCCTCCGTCCCGGTTCGGAAGATAACATGCGATGACGCCCACACGCCGACGGCGAACAGGGCCGCATAGGCAAGCACGGTCAGCCAAGGCGATGTTGGTACCAGAGCCGCGGCAACAGCCACCCCAACCATTGCGCCCGCTGTACCCGGCCATATTGGAGATAATCCCGCGCCAAGAGAGGTCGCGAGCAGGTAGGCAAACTTGGGTGAAAATTTATGCATCGAGTTTTCGGCTGGCTTCCGACGGATGGCAAGCAATCATAGTCACATCGTTCGGGTGCGGCCGCCAGACCGCCGGTCGATTTGCTCCGTCGGCTTGGCGAGCACCTTAATCCGTCGGCCGCATTCGCCAAAAAGAAATCGCTGTTGCGGCGGGTTGAGAACGTTGCTGAGCCAGTTCTCCGTCTGCGTTGACCAAGTCGAACGGTAGCGACGGTGGAACAAACCCGCAAATTGCTGGTAAAGCTCGGTGAAACGACATCATCAGAGGAACCGCCATGATCGCCGGTCTCATGAAAAGTCGCATCGACCCGCTATGGGAGCAGGCCGCTTCTCCCCTGATCGGGATCGGCATGACGCCGAACCAGGTTACGGCCAGCGGGCTCGTGCTCGTCGCTTTGTCCTCGGCGGCCTACGTCTACCACCATTCAAGCCTTGCCTTTGGCCTTTGCCTGGCCTTTGCCTTCACCTTCGATGCGCTGGACGGTGCGGTCGCCCGCCGGACAAACATGAGCACCAAGGCCGGCGGCTATTTCGATGCCGTCGTCGACCGCTATCAGGAATTGGCCGTCTTTGCGGCAATCGGCTGGGTCGCCGATCTGTGGGCGATCGCAATGTTCGCGTTCGCCGGCGGGATACTCACAAGTTATGCCAAGGCGCGGACGGCGCTGGAAATCCCTGTGGAAAACCACGGTTGGCCGGATTTCTTCGAGCGGATGGAACGCCTGGTGTTCATTTGCGTGCTGCTCGCCGCCGACGGAGTCGCTACCGCCATGGGCGCGGCTTCTCCCTGGATTCTGGCGGGTGGGTTCGTGCTGTACGCAGTGCTGGCCAACGCCACAGCGCTGCAACGGATCAGTCGCGCATTAGCGATGCTGAAACGAGCCGACGGGAAGCAGCAGTGAGACCGCTAGAACGCGAGCATCGTATCGACCGCCGTGAGCTTTTCCAACAAAGTCGCGCGTCAGCGCCAGCCCAAGCCGGGGGCGACATGGGTCAGGATCGCCTCGATGACGTGGGCATTGTAGTCGACGCCGAGCTGGTTGGGGACGGTAAGCAGCAGCGTATCGGCCTCGGCGATGGCTTCGTCGCCCTTTAGCTGCTCGATCAGGACGTCCGGTTCGGCGGCATAGGAGCGGCCGAACACCGCGCGTCTGTCTGCCTCGATATAACCGAAATGATCTCCGCTCTGGTTGCCGCCGAAATAGCCCCGGTCGCGATCGTCGACCAGCGCAAAAATGCTCCGGCTCACCGATACCCGCGGCTCGCGCGTGTGTCCGGCCGCCTTCCAGGCCTCACGAAAAGCCCGGATCTGTTCGGCCTGCTGGATGTGAAACGGCTTTCCGCCTTCGTCGAATTTGAGCGTGGAGCTCTGCAGATTCATCCCCAGTTTCGCAGCCCATTCTGCGGTGGCGTTTGTGGCGGCGCCCCACCAGATGCGCTCGCGCAGGCCCTCCGAGTGCGGCTCGACGCGAAGCAGGCCGGGCGGGTTGGGAAACATCGGCCGCGGGTTGGGCTGCGCAAAGCCTTTGCCCAGCAACACTTCGAGCAGCACTCCGGTGTGTCTGCGGGCCATGTCGGCATCGCTCTCCCCCTCTTGCGGGGCGTAGCCGAAGTAGCGCCATCCCTCGATTACTTGCTCCGGCGAGCCGCGGCTGATGCCCAGCTGCAGACGCCCTCCGGCGATTAGATCGGCGGCGCCGGCGTCCTCGGCCATATAGAGCGGGTTCTCGTAACGCATGTCGATCACCGCCGTGCCGATCTCGATTCGGCTGGTCTTCGCCCCAACCGCTGCCAGCAGCGGGAAGGGCGAGGCGAGCTGGCGCGCGAAGTGATGCACGCGGAAATACGCGCCGTCCGCACCCAGCTCCTCGGCCGCGACGGCCAGCTCGACGGACTGCAAAAGCGCATCGGATGCCGTCCGCGTCTGCGATTGCGGCGAGGGCGTCCAGTGCCCGAACGAGAGGAAACCAATCTTCTTCATGAAATAGCCAGCCTAGAGGGAAGACAGGTGCAGACTATGCTTCGGCGCAGAGCAAAGCATCCCGAAATCGATACCGGCGGCCCAGAGGTGAGCGGTCCGTTGTTGATCAGCGATGCCGTCAATGGCGAGCCTGTTGCCGGCGCGAGCGCATCTAGGAAGGTGCCGCGAACGCGAGCACTATCGCGATGAGGATCAACAGCGGCCCCATCCATTTAAAATGGGTTCCAAAGTTGGTCCACCATGCCGACAGTTGGCCGGGGCGAGCTTGAGAGGGGTCCGGGAAAAATCCGAAGCCGACGCCAGCCATCCACAACCCGGCGCAGAACATGATGAACTCGTCGATGTAATCCGCGACCACGCTTCGAAACTTTCGGATTCATGCCGCCGCTACATGTGCCGAATTCGAGCCGATATAGTTACGGATCGTTTCGATGATCCGGTCCTGGTCGGCCTCGCTCAGATAGGGATGCATCGGCAGGCACAGGATGCGCTTCGGCAGCTCTTCCGAAACGACAAGGCCGGTCGGCGTGCGCGGAAAGTCGCGATAGGCAATCTGGCTGTGCAGCGGTTTCACATAATAGATAACCGACGGAATGCCCTTTTCGCCGAGATGTGCCTTGAGCCCGTCGCGTTTCGGCGTTTCGATGGCGTATTGCGCCCAGGCCGAGCGGCCGCCGCCCAGATTGCGCGCTGCCTTGACGATATCGCCGAGACCTTCGGCATAGCGATTAGCGACCGCTTGCCGCGCCACCATCTCGTCCTCGAGGATGGCCAGCTTCTCGATCAGGATCGCCGCCTGCAGGGTATCGAGCCGCGAGTTGATGCCGACGCGGACATTGTCATATTGCGTCTCGCCCTTGCCGTGAAAAGCGAACGAGCGCAGCTGTTCGGCCAGCGCATCGTCATTGGTGAACATCGCGCCGCCGTCACCATAGCAGCCGAGCGGCTTTGCCGGATAGAAGCTGGTCGAGCCGACGGTGCCGAACGAGCCGCACATCTTGCCGTCAGCCGAGCCGCCGGTCGCCTGCGCGGCATCCTCGATAACCATCAGGCCTTCGCGATTGGCGATGGCCATGATCGCCTCGTAATCGGCGGCGAGGCCGAACAGGTCGACGGGAATGATTGCCTTCGGCCTCAGCCGGCCCTCCGCCTTGATCATGGCGATTGCCGCCTCGAGGCTGGCGATGTCGATATTGTAGCTGTCAGCATCGACATCGACGAACACCGGTTCGGCCTTGGTCAGCGCCACCACTTCGGCCGTGGCGGCGAAGGTGAAGCTCGGCACGAACACCGCGTCGCCCGGGCCGATGCCAGCGGCAAACAGCGGCAGCAGCAGCGCATCGGTGCCGTTGGCGCAAGCGACGACATGCTTGGTGCCGATATAGGCGGCGAGCTTGTTTTCGAATTCGGTGACCTGAGGTCCGAGAATATAGCGGCCCTCGTCGACAACCCGGTCGATTGCCGCTTTCAGCCTGTCGCGGATGCGTTCGCGCTGCGCGCCAAGATCGATGAACTGCATGTCGGCCTCAAACCGTTTTAGTCAGATAACCGGCCGCTGGTAGCAGACTTGGCACGGCCGAGAAAGCCGCAGGGCAAAACCCTGAATTGCTCAAGTGTCGCAGCCTGTTACCTCTAATTTCCGATCTGCCCTCTTAAACGCGGGAAATCCGGGCTTCGGCCGGCCTGATACAGGCTTCGCATCCCGCCCGCCAGGCTGGGCGAAACATAAAGTGATCGCCGGTGAGCAGTCCATGGGCTGCGCACCGGCCGGTCAGGCGAGTTCATGCCGCCATGGCGGATTGGCGCCGGCCCGCGATACCGTCACCGCCGCGGCCTTGGCGCCGAGCGTCAGCGCCTTTTGGATGGCGTCTTCGGGTAAACTGGCGATTGCCGTCTTCGAGAGCAGACCCTGTTCGTGCAAGGAGGCAAGAATGCCGGCATTGAATGTGTCGCCGGCGCCGACCGTATCGACCACCTCGACCTTGTCCGGGACGACGGTGACCCGGTGCTGGCTGCTATAACCGACCGCGCCCTCGCTGCCATGGGTGACGACGATCAGCTTCGGACCGCGGTCCAGCCAGTTGCGGACCACGTCCTCATGCGAGCCGGCTTCGCCGAACCAGTTCAGATCCTCGTCCGACAGTTTCACGATGTCGGCCATCGCCATCATGTTGCGGATGCGCCTGAGGTGCTTGGCCTTGTCCGGAATGAAGTTTGGCCGGATGTTGGGGTCGAGCATCATCACGCGGCGCTCATGCTCGCGTCGCATGAACTCCTCATAGGCCGACCCGGCCGGTTCCGAGATCAGGCTGATGGCGCCGAACAGCATGGCCTCGATCTCGCTGCCGAGTTCCGGCAGGTCCTCGATGGTCAGCATGCGTCCGGCGGTGTTCTCGTCGTAGAAGGTGTAGGTCGCCTGGCCGTTCGTGAGGCGCACGAAGGCGAGCGTGGTTGGCCGCGGCGAGGTGTGCGCATAGGTGGAACTGACCTTGCTGGCTCCCAGCGCCTCCCTGAGCTGGCTCCCGAACAGATCCGACGACAGGCCGGAGAAGAAGGCAGCGGGCGCGCCGAGCCGGCCAAGCGCAATTGCCGAGTTGAAGACGGCACCGCCGACATAGGGCGCAAAGGCAGGCTCGCCCTCCGTCGTGGTCCGCGGCAGCATATCGATCAGGGCTTCGCCGCAGCAGAGGATCATGAAGTCTTGCTTTCCGGCGGATAGATCACGCCCTTGCGAATGATGATGTTGGCATAAAGCCGCGGCTCGCTCGTCGCGACGATTGCGTGCGCGGCCTTGACCCGTGCATAGAAGTCGGCACCGGCAAGCGCAACCACCTTGCGGCCCGGCGCACGCCTGGCGCAGATCGCTTCCATTTCATGGTGAACCGGATCGGCGAGCAGCGGATCGCCTTTGGCCGAGGCGCGAAACAGCGCCTGCGGCACGGCGTCATCGACCGGCAACACGCTCAGTACCGCATCGAGCACGGGGACGAGATGATGACCGTCGGCGCGGATCAGCCGCCGTGCCTGCTGCTCGGCCGGGTAGTTGCCGTCGACCAGCGCGATCTCGTCGCCATGTCCCATGGCGCGCAATATCGCCAGAAGCTCCGGGCCGAGCAGCGCCGGGATGCCGATCAGCATTTTCAGAAGCTCCGGGAAATCGTGGTCGAGCCGATGAGGAAGCGCTCCGACAGCGGCAGGCTGGCGCCACCCAGCGCCCGCGCATGGATGCCGACGGTTCCCTCGCGAACGGCCGGCAGCCTCAGGCCTTCGCCGTCGATCCGGCCGATGGCCTGAATAACGGCATCGACAAGCCGCCTGCGCACGGCGAGCGGCATCCATCCGTCGATCACCGCGGCTTCGAAGTCAATGACTGAGGACGCCGCAACGATGGCATAGGCGAGCGCCTGCGAGGCGCTGGCGATCCAGTCGTCAAGCTCGGCGCCGATCTCGCCCCAATCTCCCGGTGATGTCCACAGATGCGAGGCCTCGACGCCGCGCGCGTTGAGCGCCTTTTCCAGCATGGCGATCGACGCCACGTCGATCAACTGCGTCGGCTTGCCGTCCGGCCCGGGCACCGGCATCGAGCCCAGCGCGCCGGCATTGCCGGTTGGGCCGCCAAACAACCGGCCGTTCAGCACGATGCCGCCGCCGGCAAAGGCGCCGATATAGAAATAGACGAAATCGCGTGCCGTACCCGCCGCGTGGCCGAACACGAGCTCGGCGCCGCAGGCCGAGGTGGCGTCGTTCTGCAGATAGACTGGAAATTCGCATTGCGCCTGGATGTCGGCGCGGATGTCGCGATGGCGCCATTCGTCCATGATTTCGCGCGGTGCGCCGGCGGTGTCGGCCCAGTTCCACAACTCGAATGGCATGGCGATGCCAAGCCCGGCGATGCGTTTGTCTTGCGCAGGGGTGAGTTCGCCGCGCATCTTCTTCATGCCGCTTGTGACGAATTCCACCGTCTCGCGCGGGGCGGGGTAGCGGTAGGAATGCTGCAGCATCGAGCGCACATTGCCGAGGAAATCGATCAGCACCAGCTCGGCGCTGCGGCGGCCGATCTTCAGGCCGATGAAATAGGCGCCGTCGGGATTGAGCGCCATGGGTATCGAGGGCTGGCCGATCTTGCCGCGCAACGGCGCCTGCCGGACGAGCAGGTCGTCCTCCTCCAGCTCGCGCATGATGACTGATACTGTCTGCGCCGAGAGCCCGGTCATACGTGCGATGTCGGATTTGGCCAGGCTGCCGTGCTGGCGCACGAGTGAAAGCACTAGCCGCTCATTGTGGTCCCGCATGCCGCTTTGATTGGTGCCGCGGTGCAGACGGCTTTCGGCCGCATCGGGCGAGCCGTGCCTCGTAATGCCGGTCTCCACCCTGTTTCCTCCCGTCGTTTCCCCTCAATGCTTTTGGTCTAGAGTGAGTGAACAATCCTACGTTGTCAATAATAAATAAGAGTGATTTAATTATTGACAGTGCTGGCGGACTGGTGTCTCTTGAGGTCGGCGCCGACACTGGGAGATTTCGTCGGACGCGCTGCAGATGCCGGTTGGCCGGCATCCTAAATGGTTCCATGGGAGGAAAATCGTGACCACGTCAAAACTGTTGAAATCCACCGTGTTTGCCGCGGCCGGACTGAGCCTGATGGCCTTTGCTTCGACCGCGTCCGCAGCCAATGTCAGTGCCTGCCTGATCACCAAGACCGACACCAACCCCTTCTTCGTCAAGATGAAGGAAGGTGCCGCGGCGAAAGCCAAGGAAATCGGTGTCGATCTGAAAGCCTATGCCGGCAAGGCGGAAGGTGACAATGAGGGCCAGGTTGCGGCGATCGAATCCTGCATCGCCGACGGCGCCAAAGGCATTTTGATCACCGCCACCGACACTGCGGCCATCGTGCCGGCGGTGAAGAAGGCGCGCGATGCTGGAGTGCTGGTGATCGCTCTCGACACGCAGCTCGAGCCTGCCGATGCCGCGGATGCGACGTTTGCGACCGACAATTTCAAGGCCGGCGAGCTTATCGGCTCCTGGGCAAAGGCTACCTTGGGCGACAAAGCCAAGGATGCGCACATCGCCTACATGGATCTGATCGCCAGCCAGCCCTCCGTCGACGTCCAGCGTGACCAAGGCTTCATGAAGGGCTTCGGCATCGACCTCGGCGATCCCAAGAAGATCGGCGACGAAACCGACGCACGCAACGTCTGTCACGATCTGTCGAGCGGCAATGAGGATGGCGGGCATACTGCCATGGAGAATTGCCTGCAGAAGGATCCGGATATCAACGTCGTCTACACCATCAACGAACCTGCGGCCGCGGGCGCCTACCAGGCGCTGAAGGCCGTCGGCAAGGAGAAGGACGTCCTGATTGTCTCGGTCGATGGCGGCTGCCCCGGTGTCAAGAACGTTGCCGAGGGCGTGATCGGCGCCACTTCACAGCAATATCCACTGCTCATGGCCTCGCTCGGCATCGAAGCGATCAAGACCTTTGCCGACACGGGCAAGAAGCCGGAGCCGTCGCCCGGTCTGGATTTCTACAACACCGGCGTCACGCTGATCACCGACAAGCCTGCCGCCGGCATCGAATCCATCGACACGAAGCAAGGCCTCAGCAAGTGCTGGGGTTGATTTGATCCCCTGATCGGCTCAACTTCAAAACAACAATAGAGAATGTGGAGCGGTTTCGGCCGCTCCACATCACAGGCGGGGAGGCCGACTTGAGCGTCGAAACAACCAGGAGCAAGGGACCGCAGGAATTCGAGACGGTCCTGGCCGCCAGCGACGCCAGCGTCGCTTCATTCGAGACGCATTCCCGCTCGACATTGGAGAGCATCCAGCACCGCTTGCACAAAAGCCCCGCCATGGTGCCGCTGATCATCCTGCTCATCTCGGTGGTTCTGTTCGCAGTCGTCGTCGGTGGCCGCTTCTTTTCTCCCTTCACCCTCACCCTGATCCTCCAGCAGGTGGCGATAACAGGCATGGTCGGCATCGCGCAGACACTGGTGGTGCTCACCGCTGGCATCGACCTGTCAGTCGGCGCCATCATGGTGCTGAGCTCGGTTGTTATGGGCCAGTTTGCCATGCATTACGGTGTTCCAGCGCCGGTCGCCGTTGCCGTCGGGCTGCTTGTCGGCGCGATTTGCGGCTTGATCAACGGCATTCTCATCGCCTGGGTGAAACTGCCGCCCTTCATCGTGACGCTCGGCACCTGGTCGATCTACGCTGCCATCAACTTCATCTATTCCGGCAACGAGACCATCCGCAGCCAGGATCTCGAGGCTACGGCACCGCTGCTGCAGTTTTTCGGCGGCTCGTTCAGGATCGGCGGCGCCGTCTTCACCTATGGCGTGCTGTTGGTGCTGATCATGGGGGCAATTGCCTGGTACGTGCTCAATCACACGGCATGGGGCCGGCATGTCTACGCGGTCGGCGACGACCCGGAAGCCGCGGAATTGTCGGGGGTGCGCGTCAGCCGGATGCTGGTCACGGTCTATACGCTGACTGGCATCATTTGTGCCATCGCCGGCTGGGCCTTGATCGGACGCATCGGATCGGTCTCGCCGCAGGCCGGGCAGTTCGAGAATATCAATTCGATTACCGCCGTGGTGATTGGCGGCACATCGCTGTTCGGCGGCCGCGGTTCCATCCTCGGGACCATCTTCGGTGCGCTGATCGTCGGGGTGTTCGCGCTCGGCCTCAGGCTTTGGGGGACAGATCCCCAATGGACGCAATTGTCCGTCGGCGCCCTTATCATCATCGCTGTTGGTATCGACCAGTGGATCAGGAAGATCTCGGCATGAACCAGACTCAGGAACCGATCCTTACCGCTCGCAGCCTGGTCAAGCGCTATGGCCGCGTCACCGCTCTCGACAGCGCCGACTTCGATCTCTATCCGGGCGAAATCCTTGCTGTCATCGGCGACAACGGCGCCGGCAAGTCGTCGCTTATCAAGGCGATTTCCGGAGCCGTCACCCCCGACGAAGGCGAGATCCGGCTTGAAGGCAAGCCTATCGCCTTCAAGTCGCCGATGGAGGCCCGCGAGGCCGGCATCGAGACGGTCTATCAGAACCTGGCTCTGTCGCCGGCGCTGTCCATCGCCGACAACATGTTCCTCGGCCGCGAGATCCGCAAGCCGGGCTTTCTTGGCAGCTGGCTGCGCATGCTCGACCGTCCGGCGATGGAAAAGCGCGCCCGCGACAAGCTCACCGAGCTTGGCCTGATGACCATCCAGAACATCAGCCAGGCGGTGGAAACGCTCTCGGGCGGCCAGCGTCAAGGTGTGGCGGTGGCGCGCGCCGCCGCCTTCGGCAGCCGGGTGGTGATCATGGATGAGCCGACGGCGGCACTTGGCGTCAAGGAGAGCCGGCGCGTGCTCGAATTGATCCTCGACGTGAAGAAGCGAGGCCTGCCGATCGTGCTGATTTCACACAACATGCCGCATGTCTTCGAGGTGGCGGACCGCATCCACATTCACCGGCTCGGCCGCCGCCTCTGTGTTATCGATCCGAAGCAGTATACCATGTCCGACGCGGTCGCCTTCATGACCGGCGCCAAGGTGCCGCCGGAAGCGGCGCTGGCGGCTTGAGCAAGAAGTTGAGGCCCATCGCCCAGGGGCCCAAATTCGCTGTTTCAAAATACCAAATTGCCGCAGGGCAACCCGGCTTGCGGTCGCCTGAATCGATTGAACATTCGGTGAGATGCATTAGCATTGGCAAAGATGGTGAAAGCCGCATGATCCTGGCAACGTCACGAGAGGCAGCATGACGCGCGCGATGACAACCGAAGCTCCTCTGCCCACGCTCGAAAACCCGGATCCCAAGACGCTCGCCGAGGAAGTCTTGCAGGCCCTCAAATACAGAGTCGGCAAGGGCATCAACGTTGCAACCCAGTACGATTGGCTCACCGCCTCGATCAAGGTTGTGCGCGACCGCATTGTCGATCATTGGATGCAGGCGACCCAAGAGGCCTACGCCCAGCAGGAAAAGCGCGTCTACTACCTGTCGCTGGAATTCCTTATCGGCCGCCTGATGCGCGATGCCTTCTCCAATCTCGGCTTGATGGACAATATGCGCGAGGCGCTGTCGTCGCTTGGCGTCGACCTCGACATCATTGCAGCGCTCGAACCGGACGCTGCCCTTGGCAATGGCGGGCTTGGCCGGCTCGCCGCCTGCTTCATGGAAAGCATGGCTACCGTCAACATCCCGGCGCATGGCTACGGCATCCGCTACGCCAACGGCATGTTCCGGCAGGAGATCCATGACGGCTGGCAGGTGGAACTGCCCGAGACGTGGCTCGATCACGGCAATCCCTGGGAGTTCGAGCGCCGCGAACGTTCCTTCGAGGTCGGCTTCGGCGGCTCGGTGGAATCGATCACCTCGAAGGACGGCAGGCTCGAGCGCCATGTCTGGAAGCCGACCGAACATGTTCTGGCCGTTGCCTATGATACCCCGGTGGTTGGCTGGCGGGCCAACCGCGTCAACACGCTGCGTCTGTGGTCCGGCATGCCGGTCGACCCGATCCTGCTCGACAAGTTCAACGCCGGCGATCACATCGGCGCGCTCGCCGAAAGCAACAAGGCCGATGCCCTGTCGCGCGTCCTTTACCCCGCCGATTCCCACAAGGCCGGCCAGGAGCTGCGGCTCAGGCAGGAGTATTTCTTCTCCACCGCCTCGCTGCAGGACATCGTCCAGCGTCATCTCAGCCAGTATGGCGACCTGCAATCGCTGCCCGACAAGGCGGCGATCCATCTCAACGACACCCATCCGGCGATCGCCGTAGCCGAGCTGATGCGCCTGTTGATGGATGTCCACGGCATGGATTTCGATCAGGCCTGGAGCATCACCAAGCGCACCTTCGGCTACACCAACCACACGCTGCTTCCCGAAGCGCTGGAAAGCTGGCCCGTGCCGCTGTTCGAGCGGCTGTTGCCGCGCCACATGCAGATCGTCTACGCCATCAACGCCGAGGTGCTGCTCGAGGCGCGCGCCTCCGACCAGTTCTCGGACGAGCAGATCAGCCGCATCTCGCTGATCCAGGAAAATGGCGATCGCCGCGTGCGTATGGGCAACCTGGCCTTTGTCGGCTCGCACTCGATCAACGGCGTGTCGGCACTGCATACGGAATTGATGAAGGAGACAGTGTTTGCCGACCTCCACAGGCTCTACCCGGATCGCATCAACAACAAGACCAACGGGATCACACCGCGGCGCTGGCTGATACAGTGCAATCCCGGCCTCACGGCACTCACCCGAGAGGCGATTGGCGACGGCTTCCTCGACGACATCGACGAGATAAAGCGGCTTGATACTTTCGCCGAGGACGCCGCCTTTCGCGACAAGTTCGCTGCCGTCAAACGGGCGAACAAAACGAGGCTTGCCAATCTCGTTGCCGCCCGGCTCGGCATCAAGGTCGACCCCTCGGCGCTGTTCGACATCCAGGTCAAGCGCATCCACGAATACAAGCGTCAGCTCTTGAACATTCTAGAAGCGGTCGCGCTTTACGACCAGATTCGCTCGCATCCGGAGCGCGACTGGATGCCTCGCGTCAAATTCTTCGGCGGCAAGGCGGCGCCCAGCTACCACAACGCCAAGCTGATCATCAAACTTGCCAACGACGTCGCCCGGGTCATCAACCGCGACCCGGCGGTGCGCGGCTTGCTGAAAGTGGTATTCGTGCCGAACTACAATGTCAGCCTGGCCGAGATCATGATGCCGGCCGCCGATCTTTCGGAGCAGATATCGACCGCCGGCATGGAAGCGTCCGGCACTGGCAACATGAAGTTCGCGCTGAACGGCGCGCTGACCGTCGGCACGCTCGACGGCGCCAATGTCGAGATCAAGGAATGCGTCGGCGATGACAACATCTTCATCTTCGGCCTGACCACAGAGGAAGTCGCCGAGCGGCGCAATAATGGTTACGATCCGCGCGCCGTGATCGAGGGATCGCCTGAATTGGCGCAGGCGCTGGCCGCGGTTTCATCCGGGGTCTTTTCGCCTGACGATCCGGACCGTTATCGCGACCTGATCAACGGTCTTTACCAGAGCGACTGGTTCATGGTCGCCGCGGATTTCGATGCCTACGCCGCCACCCAGCGCGACGTCGATGCCGTCTGGCGCAACAGCCCGGACTGGTACGCCAGAGCCATCCGCAATGTCGCGCGCGTCGGCTGGTTCTCGTCCGACCGCACGATCCGCCAATATGCGAAAGACATATGGCACGTGCCCGCCTGATATGATTGCATGAGGCCACGAACAATGTGGTCCTAGTGGAGTGGATTTGACCCTCGCATCCCTTGGAGGGTCAGGCGGCATGCGAATGTCGAATTCAAAACTCACTAGAAACATACACTTGGTGCCCGGGGAGGGTCACTGTCTGATGAGCAAGCCGCGCGCGACCGTTGCGACAAGCGGGCCGGACGGACTGGCGCCAGCCGGCGATGTCGCGGCGATTGTCGCCGGCACGCACGGCGACCCGTTTGCCGTGCTTGGCGTGCATGACGCGGGGAAGGGCTTTGTCGCCCGCTGCTTCGTCCCTCATGCCGAGTTCGTCACCGCCTACACGCTGACTGGCAAGAAGGCCGGCGAGCTGTCGAGACGCGACGATCGCGGTTTCTTCGAAGGCAAACTGTCGCTGCGCAAACGTCAGCCGCTGCGCTATCATGCCAGGAACTCCGGCGGTGACTGGTGGCTGACCGATCCATATTCCTTCGGCCCCGTGCTCGGCCCGCTGGACGATTATTACATCGCCGAAGGATCGCATCTCAGGCTGTTCGACAAGCTCGGCGCCCATCTCATCGACCATGAAGGTGCATCGGGTGTGCATTTTGCGGTGTGGGCGCCCAATGCAAGGCGCGTCTCGGTGGTCGGCGACTTCAACGAGTGGGACGGCCGCAGGCATACCATGCGCGTCCGCCGCGACACCGGCATCTGGGAGCTGTTCATTCCCGACATCGGCGCTGGCCGCCCGTATAAGTATGAAATCATCGGGCCGGATGGCGTGAGATTGCCGCTCAAGGCCGATCCGTTCGCCTTCAAGTCCGAACTGCGCCCGGCCACCGCCTCGGTGACGGCGCTGCCGCCGGCGCATGAATGGGGTGACGAGGCGCACCGGAACTACTGGCGCAATGCCGACCACAGGCGCGAAGCCGTATCGATCTACGAGGTCCATGCCGGGTCATGGCGGCTTCACGACGACGGCAGCTTCCTGTCGTGGGACGAGCTCGCCGACAGGCTGATCCCTTACGTGGTCGAGACCGGTTTTACCCACATCGAATTCATGCCGATCTCCGAACACCCCTATGACCCGTCCTGGGGCTACCAGACGACGGGTCTCTATGCGCCGACTGCCCGCTTTGGCGATCCGGACGGTTTTGCCCGCTTCGTCGACGGCGCCCACCGCGCAGGCATCGGCGTCATCCTCGACTGGGTGCCGGCGCATTTCCCGGTTGACGAACACGGTCTGGCAAAGTTCGACGGTACTGCGCTCTATGAGCATGCCGATCCGCGCAAGGGCTTCCATCCCGACTGGAACACCGCGATCTATAATTTCGGGCGCCGCGAAGTGATTTCGTTCCTGGTCAACAATGCGCTGTTCTGGGCCGAGAAATATCACGTCGACGGACTGCGCGTCGATGCGGTCGCCTCGATGCTTTATCTCGATTATTCGCGCAAGGCCGGTGAATGGATTCCCAACGAGAAGGGCGGGCGCGAGAACCTCGAAGCGGTCAGCTTCCTGCAGCGTATGAACAAGGAGGTCTACGGCCATCATCCGGGCGTGATGACCATCGCCGAGGAATCGACCTCGTGGCCGAAAGTCTCGCAGCCGGTGCATGAAGGCGGACTGGGCTTCGGTTTCAAGTGGAACATGGGCTTCATGCACGACACTCTGGAGTATTTCTCCAAGGAGCCGATCTTCCGCAAGCATCACCACAACGACATCACCTTCGGCCTGGTCTACGCCTTCAGCGAGAATTTCGTGCTGCCGCTGTCCCATGACGAGGTGGTGCACGGCAAAGGCACGCTGCTCAACAAGATGGCCGGCGACGACTGGCAGAAATTCGCGACGCTGCGCGCCTATTACGCCTTCATGTGGGGTTATCCCGGCAAGAAGCTCTTGTTCATGGGCCAGGAGTTCGCACAGCGCCGCGAGTGGAGCGAGGCGCGCGCGCTCGACTGGAACCTGCTCGATTTCCGGCTTCACCGCGGCGTCTGGCAGACGGTGCGCGATCTCAACTATCTCTACCGCTCGCGCCCGGCGCTGCATGCCCGCGACTGCGAGCCGGAGGGCTTTTCCTGGCTGATTGTCGACGACAGCGCGAACTCGGTATTTGCCTGGCTGCGCAGCGCGCCGGGCGGCAACCCGGTCGCCGTCATTTCCAACTTCACGCCGGTGCCGCGTGATAATTACCGCGTGCCGTTGCCGCAGGTCGGAAAATGGCGCGAGATCATCAACACCGATGCCACGGATTATGGCGGTTCCGGCAAGGGCAATAGCGGCGGCGTCGAGGCTCAGGCGGAAGGAGGCATTTCGGCGACGATGCTTTTGCCGCCGCTGTCGACGATCATGCTCGAATTCGTCCCGGACTGAGCTATGTGTGGAGCATCTAACCTGGGAGGATAGGAATGGCTGAAATAAAGCGAACACAGCCGCTGGCACGCGACGCCATGGCTTATGTGCTGGCCGGCGGCCGTGGCAGCCGGCTCAAGGAACTGACCGACCGCCGCGCCAAGCCGGCGGTCTATTTCGGCGGCAAGACCCGCATCATCGACTTCGCGCTCTCCAATGCGCTCAATTCCGGTATCCGCCGCCTGGGCGTCGCTACCCAGTACAAGGCGCATTCGCTAATTCGCCATCTGCAGCGCGGTTGGAACTTCCTGCGGCCCGAGCGCAACGAGAGTTTCGACATCCTGCCGGCCAGCCAGCGTGTGTCGGAAACGCAGTGGTATGAGGGCACCGCCGACGCCGTGTACCAGAACATCGATATCATCGAGGCCTATGGGCCGGAATACATGGTCATCCTGGCCGGCGACCACGTCTACAAGATGGACTACGAAATGATGCTGCGCCAGCATGTCGAGGCCGGCGCCGATGTCACCGTCGGCTGTCTCGAAGTGCCGCGCATGGAAGCCACCGGCTTCGGCGTCATGCATGTCGACAACAAGGACACCATCATCTCCTTCATCGAAAAGCCCGCCGATCCGCCGGGCATTCCCGACAAACCGGATTTCGCGCTGGCCTCGATGGGCATCTATGTGTTCAAAACCAAGTTCCTGATGGAGCAATTGCGTCGAGATGCGGCAGAGCCCGGCTCGAGCCGCGACTTCGGCAAGGACATCATCCCCTACATCGTCGAGCACGGAAAGGCGATCGCGCATCGCTTCGCCAAATCCTGCGTGCGCTCGACCGCCGAGAACGAGGCCTATTGGCGCGACGTCGGCACGGTCGACGCCTATTGGGAGGCCAATATCGACCTGACCGACATCACGCCGGAACTCGACCTCTACGACCGCGACTGGCCGATCTGGACTTATGCCGAGTTGAAGCCCCCGGCAAAGTTCGTGCATGACGAGGATGGCCGCCGCGGGTCGGCCGTGTCGTCTCTCGTGTCGGGCGATTGCATCGTTTCGGGCGCCTCGCTGAAGCGAAGCCTGATCTTCACCGGCGCGCGCATCAACTCCTATTCGACGCTGGAGGAGGTCGTCATGCTGCCCGACGTCCATGTCGGCCGCAGTGCGAGGCTGAAGCGCGTGGTCATCGATCACGGCGTCAGGATCCCGGAGGGTCTGGTGGTCGGCGAGGATCCTGTCCTCGACGCCAAGCGTTTCCGCGTTTCGGAAAAAGGCATCTGCCTCGTCACGCAGGACATGATCAACAGGCTGGGATCGTAGTGCATGCAGGTTCTGTCGGTGGCGCCCGAGATCTTTCCGCTGGTCAAGACCGGCGGGCTCGCCGACGTAACCGGCGCGTTGCCCGTGGCATTGGCCGGCAAGGGCGTCACCATGCGCACGCTCGTCCCCGGCTATCCTCAGGTGATGGGAGCCTTCAGGAAAAAGAAGGCGGTTCAGCAATATCCATTGCTGCAGGGCGGCAAGGCTTCGGTGCATGCCGTCCAGATCGCCGGGCTCGACCTGTTCGTGCTTGATGCGCCGCATCTTTTCGACCGTCCCGGCGGCCCATACGGCAACGCGACGGGCGCCGACTGGCCGGACAATTGGCGCCGGTTCGCGGCCTTGAGCCAGGTAGGCGGTGATATTGCCGGCGGCGCGATCTCGGGCTACCTGCCAGATATCGTCCATGCCCATGACTGGCAGTCGGCAATGACGCTTGCCTACATGCGCTACGGCAAGGCGGTCGGCACACCGTCGATGATCACCGTCCACAACCTCGCCTTCCAGGGCCAGTTCGGCGCCGGCATCTTTGGCGAGCTTGGCCTGCCGGCGGCGGCGATGGCGCTCGACGGCGTCGAATATTATGGCGGCGTCGGCTTCCTTAAGGCCGGCCTGCAGGCCGCGTGGGCGATCACCACGGTCAGCCCGACCTATGCGCAGGAGATCCGCTTGCCTGAATTCGGCATGGGCCTCGACGGCCTGATTAATATGCGATCCGTCGATCTCCATGGCATTGTCAACGGCATCGATACCGAGATCTGGAACCCGGAAACCGACAAGCATCTGGCCTCCAACTACACCGCAAAGACGCTCAAGGCGCGAATGCCCAACAAGGCCGCGGTCGAGGACCGTTTCAGCCTCGATCGCGATGACAGCCCGATCGTCTGCGTTGTCAGCCGGCTGACCTGGCAAAAGGGCATGGACATACTGGCTGCGGCCGTTGACGGCATCGTCGCGGCGGGTGCACGGCTGGCAATCCTTGGGTCTGGCGACGCTGGGCTGGAAGGCGCATTGCTTGCCGCCGCAGCCCGCCATCGCGGTCGCATCGGCGTCGTCGTCGGCTATGACGAGGGACTCTCCCACACCATGCAGGGCGGCTGCGACGCTATTATTATCCCATCGCGCTTCGAACCTTGCGGGCTGACGCAGCTTTACGGCCTGCGCTATGGCTGCGTGCCGGTCGTCGCGCGCACCGGCGGCCTTGCCGACACGGTCATCGATGCCAACGAAGCCGCCATCTCTGCCGGCGTGGCGACCGGTTTCCAGTTTGCCCCCGCCAACGCCGGCGCCCTGCTGTACGCCGTCCGCCGCCTTGTCGAGGCGCATGCCAATCTCGCAGTGTGGACGTCGATGCAGCGGCAAGGCATGAAGGCCGACGTTTCGTGGGACAAAAGCGCCGAAAAATATGTCCAACTCTATCGCTTGCTGCTTTCGAAAAGGGCTGCCTGACTGATGATCCGCACTATCGCCACCAAACCCTATCCCGACCAGAAGCCCGGCACCTCCGGGCTGCGCAAGAAAGTCCCGGTGTTCCAGCAGGAGCACTATGCCGAGAACTTCATCCAGTCGATCTTCGATGCCCTGGACGGGTTCGAGGGCAAAACCCTGGTGATCGGCGGCGACGGCCGCTTCTATAACCGCGAGGTCATCCAGAAGGCCATCGCCATGGCCGCGGCGAACGGCTTCGGCAAGGTGATGGTCGGGCAGGGCGGCATCCTGTCGACGCCGGCCGCTTCGCATGTCATCCGCAAATACAAGACCTTCGGCGGCATCATCCTGTCGGCCAGCCACAATCCGGGTGGCCCGCATGAGGATTTCGGTATCAAGTACAATGCCGGCAATGGCGGCCCGGCGCCGGAAAAGCTGACCGACGCGATCTTCGAAAAAACCAAGGCGATTTCGAGCTTCAAGATCGCCGATATCGGGCCGGTCGACATCGACACGATCGGCACGGTCAAGGCGGCTGACATGACCGTCGAAATCATCGATCCGGTCGCCGACTATGCCGAACTGATGGAAAGCCTGTTCGATTTCGATGCCTTGCGGGCGCTGTTCAAATCAGGCTTCCGCATGCGCTTCGACGCCATGCATGCTGTGACCGGCCCCTACGCCAAGGAGATCCTCGAAAACCGCCTCGGCGCGCCCAACGGCACCGCCCGCAATTTCATTCCGCTGCCGGATTTCGGCGGCCACCATCCAGATCCCAATCTGGTGCATGCAAAACACCTCTATGACGAGATGATGGGGCCGGATGCGCCAGACTTTGGCGCTGCCTCGGATGGCGACGGCGACCGCAACCTGATCATCGGCAAGGGCATTTTCATCACCCCGTCGGATTCGCTGGCGATGCTCGCCGCCAACGCCCATCTGGCGCCAGGCTACAAGGCCGGGCTGAAAGGCATCGCCCGTTCGATGCCGACCAGCGGTGCTGCCGACCGTGTCGCCGAAAAGCTCGGCATCGGCATCTATGAAACGCCAACCGGCTGGAAGTTTTTCGGCAATCTGCTCGATGCAGGCATGGCGACGATCTGCGGCGAGGAAAGTGCCGGGACCGGCTCCAACCATGTCCGCGAAAAGGACGGCCTGTGGGCCGTGCTTTTATGGCTCAACATTCTTGCCGTTCGCGGCGAAAGCGCCAAGCAGATCGTTACCCAGCATTGGGCGGCCTATGGCCGTAACTACTATTCGCGCCATGATTACGAGGAGGTCGAGACCGACCGTGCCAACGCCCTTGTCGACGAGCTGCGCGCCAAGCTCGGCTCGCTGCCTGGCACCAGCGTGCGCGGCATGACGATCGCCAGCGCCGATGATTTCGCCTATCACGATCCGGTCGACGGCTCGGTCAGCAAGAACCAGGGCATCAGGGTATTGTTCGAAGGCGGCTCACGCGTCGTCTTTCGCCTGTCCGGCACCGGCACCTCGGGCGCGACGCTACGTCTTTATGTCGAGCGCTACGAGCCGGACAAGAGCCGCCACGATCTCGACACCCAGGAGGCGCTTGCCGATTTGATCGCGGCGGCCGACGACATTGCCGGGATTCGCAGCCATACCGGCCGCGCCAAGCCGAGCGTGATTACGTGAGCCTGGAGCGGCGCGCCTTTCCTTCTCCCCTTGTGGGGTCCGAAGGACGGGGCGAGACCCGTGGCTCGCCCCCGGGTGGTGGATCGGCGCGTAGCGCCGAGACGGATGAGGGGTGTTGGACGGATCGCCGTGGGTGCCAAGCTGGAGCACCCCTCATCCGTCGCCTTCGGCGACACCTTCTCCCACAAGGGGAGAAGGGGGAGCTAACCTGGCAACGCCTCAAACTGTCTACGACCTGCTGCTGTGAGCGCGCGTGAGCCAACTCGGCGCAACCATCACCAAGGAAGGCATTCGCTTCGCCGCATGGTCCTCGTCGGCTCGGCGCATCTGGATCTCGATTTTCGACGAACACGGCAACTGGGAAGTCGACCGGCTGGAACTCCAGTCGGAAGGCGAGGGCGTCCACGCACTTTTTGTTGCCGGTCTCGGCGCCGGCACCCGATACGGGTTCCGCGCCGATGGCGACTACGCGCCGGAACACGGTCTCTGGTTCGATCCCGACAAGCTGCTGGCCGATCCCTATGCCGTCGAGATCGACAGGTCCTATGCCTATGACGGCCGGCTGGCCGCGCGCCGGGGCGAGGGGGCCGACACGGCGTCGCTGATGCCGAAGGCCATTGCTGGCGTCTTGCCGGAACCCTTGCCTGCTTTGCCGCCTCTATTTCGGCCCGGCGGCCTCATCTACGAGGTGCCGGTACGCGCTTTCACAAAGCTGCATCCGGACATTCCCGAGAAACAACGCGGCACCATTGCAGCGCTCGCTCACCCCCTCGTTGTCGAGCATCTGCGAAAACTCGGCGTCGCAGCCATTGAGTTGATGCCGGTGACTGCATCGATCGACGAACGGCATTTACCGTCCCTCGGGCTGCGCAACGCCTGGGGTTATAATCCCGTGACCTTCATGGCGCTCGATCCGCGACTGGCGCCCGGCGGTCTGGCCGAGTTGCGCGGAACGGTCGCCGCGCTGCGCGAGGCCGGCATCGGCACCATCCTCGACCTGGTGTTCAACCACACCGGCGAAAGCGACCGGCTCGGCCCGACATTGTCGCTGCGCGGGCTCGACAATCGCGCCTATTACCGGCACGAGGCCGACGGCGCTCTGGTCAATGACACCGGAACCGGCAATACGCTCGCCTGCGATCATCCGGTCGTCCGGGAAATGGTCCTCGACACGCTTCGTCACTTTGTGCGCCATGCCGGCGTCGACGGTTTCCGCTTCGATCTGGCGCCCGTTCTGGGTCGCGTCGACGGCGTTTTCGACGCTGATGCGCCGCTGCTGAACGCCATTCGCAAAGATCCTGTTCTTGGCGACCGGGTGCTGATCGTCGAGCCTTGGGATATTGGACCGGATGGCTATCAGCTGGGTAATTTTCCGCCGCACTTCCTCGAATGGAACGACAGATACCGCGACGATATCCGCCGCTTCTGGCGCGGCGACGGCGGCATGATCGGTGCGTTGGCGACGCGGCTTGCCGGTTCGTCCGACGTCTTTGCCAAAGCAGGCCAGACAATGAGCCGCAGCGTCAATTTCATCGCTGCGCATGACGGCATGACGCTGGCCGATATCGTTTCCTATGAGCACAAGCACAACGAGGCCAATGGCGAACAGAACCGCGATGGTCACGACGACAACCTGTCCTGGAACAATAGCGTCGAGGGCGAAACCGGCGACCGGGCGATCGTTACGGTCCGTTTCGATGATCAGCGCGCGCTGCTGGCGACGCTCTTTGCCTCGCGCGGCACGATCATGCTGACGGCCGGCGACGAGTTCGGCCGCACGCAGCGCGGCAACAACAACGCCTACGCGCAGGACAATGACATCACCTGGCTCGACTGGTCCGGGCGCGACCGGGCGCTGGAGCGGCACACGGTTCTGCTCGCCAAGATGCGTCGTGCCGTGCCGGCGCTCTTGGACACAACATTCCTGACCGGAGAATCGCCTGCGGGCTCGGAAATCCCAGACGTAGCCTGGCTGACGGAAACCGGCGTGCCGCTCGACGAGGCCGCCTGGCACGATGCCAGCCGGCACCGGCTGATCATGGTTCTCGGTAGCGGTGAGAACAGTCGCCTTGCGATGGTCATCAATGGCGACCGCCGGGCCTGCATGTTCACGCTGCCGGAACGGACGGGTTTTCTTTGGCGCCCAGCTATCGAACCGGATAGTAGCGGTATCTCACGGCCGGTGCCTGGGCGAACGGTCTTGTTCATGATCGAAAGCAGGACAGCGCGGGCGGGCGCAGGGGAGAGCCATGATGGCTGACAATGCCGAATGGTGGCGCGGCTGCGTCATCTACCAGATCTACCCGCGCTCCTTCCAGGATACGACAGGCGACGGCAGCGGCGATCTCAGCGGCATCACCTCGAGGCTGGCCCATGTCGCATCGCTCGGTGTCGACGCGGTTTGGCTGTCGCCTTTCTTCAAGTCGCCAATGGCCGATATGGGTTACGACGTTTCGGATTACTGCGCCGTCGATCCGATGTTCGGCACATCAGAGGATTTCGACGCGCTGGTTGCCGAGGCACACCGGCTCGGCCTGAAGGTGATTATCGACCAGGTCTTGTCGCATTCTTCGGATCGGCACGAATGGTTTGTCGAAAGCCGCACGAGCCGCGACAACCCCAAGGCCGACTGGTACGTCTGGGCCGATGCGAAGCCCGACGGCACCGCCCCCAACAACTGGCTGTCGCTTTTCGGCGGCCCGGCTTGGGAATGGGACGCAACGCGCAGGCAATATTACCTGCACAATTTCCTCGCCTCGCAGCCGGACTTGAATTTCCACAACCCGCAGGTGCAGGACGCCTTGCTGGAAACGGTGCGGTTCTGGCTCGAGCGCGGCGTCGACGGTTTCCGGCTGGATACGGTCAACTATTACGTCCACGACCGCTGGCTGCGCAGCAACCCGCCTTTGGCGGAAAGCGTCGGCGGCACCAATACGGCAACCAGCCCCTATCTCTATCAGGAGCATCTGTTCGACAAGAGCCAGCCGGAAAACCTTGCTTTCCTCAGGCGCTTCCGGGCGTTGCTTGACGACTATGAAGGCCGTGCCGCAGTCGGCGAGATTGGCGACGAAACCCGTTCGTTGCGGACGCTCGCCGCCTATACCGGCGGTGGCGACAAGCTCCAAATGTCCTACACATTCGACCTGCTCGGCCCGCAATTCTCGGCGGCGCACGTACGTGGCTGTGTCGAGGCGTTCGAGAGTACGGTGTTCGACGGCTGGGTTTGCTGGGCACTCTCCAACCACGATGTCGTGCGCCATGTCAGCCGCTGGACAAGGCCGGGCGGCGAACCGGACAGGGTGGCGAAATTCTCGATCGTGCTGCTTTCCTGCCTACGCGGATCGATCTGCCTCTACCAGGGCGAAGAACTCGGGTTGGAGGAGGCCGAACTGGCGTTCGAGGATTTGCGCGATCCCTTCGGCATCCGCTTCTGGCCGGCAATCAAGGGGCGGGATGGGTGCCGAACGCCGATGGTCTGGGAGGCTGGTGCCGACAATGCCGGCTTTTCGACCGGCAAGCCGTGGCTTCCGGTCCCGGCAAGCCATCGCGCTCGGGCGGTCGACGTCCAGGATGGCGAGCAAACCTCCGTCCTAGCGAGCTACCGGGCGATGCTGACCTTGCGCAAGCAGCATCCGGCGCTGGTTCGAGGCTCGATCCGGTTCCTCGATTCCAACGGCGACGTCCTTGCTTTCATTCGCGAAGGCGGTGACGAAAAGCTGCTCTGTGTCTTCAATTTCGCCGACGAGCCGGCCGGCTGGCACTTGCCACCGGATGTGGAGGCGATAGAGCCGATAGATCTTGGCGGTGCTGCCGGCGTCTTGCAGGAAAGAACTCTGTCGCTGCCGCCGTTGGGCTGCTTCCTCGGCCGGATCGGCTGAGCTCTATTTCATCATCTCATTGAACGAGCACGGAGCGCCCGCAAGTCGCGCCGACAACCCGCACATCGGCCTCGCCGACATGCACGCCGACAGCTGCAAGCACGTTATAGACCAGTTCGTCGACCGGCGCCGTCACGCCGTTCAGAACCGTTACCACCGCCGGCTTCACCGTTCCGAGCAGGGCCGTCACGTCCAGCCCGAGGCCCAGTGCATTGACCGAGAGCGAGAGGCCGCTGACCAGCGATGTCGTGAGCGATTGCGTCAGGTTTTTCGTGGCGACAGTTTTTATCGTCTTGTTGGCGATATCGGTGCTGTCGAACGTCAATGTGGTCGGATCGTTGTTGGTGATGGCAAGCGATGAAGAACCCTTCACATCGAGCAGATTGAGGGTGAGCAGCAGAAGCTTCACGCTTACCTGTGCAATCGTGGCATCGGAGAACGATTGCGGATTGCTGAAATCGGCGAAGGCCGATGGGTTGTTGTCGGCGTCGCTGGCGGCAAGGTGCAGCGAGGCCACGCCAGGCTGCGCGGCGATCGAGACCTTGATGCTATCCGGCCGGCCTGTCGGGCAGCTGATGTCGGTTAGCTTGGCTTCCGCATAGGCGACTTCGACATGCAGAGGCAGGTTGACGGACAGCAGGCTGATGCCGCCGCCGAGATTGGAATTGCCGATGCCGACTGTGGTGACCAGCTTGATGCGCGTCTGCGCGGTGCGCACCACGGTGCCTTTTTCCCCGACGGCCAGCCAGGGTGAGTATTGCATCGGTTCGCCGATGGCGATGGCGAGCGTGGTGGAGGTAAGCCCCGGAATAGTGGCGCCGAGATCGACCTGGACCTGGTTTGAGCCATTGGCCAGCGAGGCGGCGGCACCCAGCATGCCCATCGCGCTTGCGTCGACGGAAAAGCCGGGAGACTTTTGTCCGAGGCCGAGCTTGCCGATCGAGCCAAGGTCGATAAGGTGACTGAGGGGTATCTTGACCGTGTTGGTGGCCCTCGACGCGATCGTCTGCAGCACAAGTTTGCTGGCGCTGCCCGACCCGGACGCATTGGCCATGGCGGTCGCGATCTGGCCTACCGTCGCTTTTGACGCCAGCACGTCGGAATAGCTGACACCTGTCAGTTGCAACTGTACGGCAAGGGCATCGACGAACGAAAGCACGTTTACATCGGCCGAGATCAGCGCGTTGTAGTCCATGACGCTAAGCGAGATGTTGGCGCCCAGCAACTTGCTGAGAAGCGCGTTGAGGATGCCGCCATTGACGCTGAGGAGCCTGGACCCGACCGAGAACATCGCTTGCGGGGTCACGCTGGCAATGGCTTCGGTGCCGACGACCGGAGTAGGGATGAGCGAACTGGCGAAATACCGGGCGGGGATTTTTTTCAGAGTGACGCGAACGGCGTTGTAAGGCGTTTTACCGGCTTCGAAGCGCTTGTCGACGCCAACGGAGGACGCCGCTGAGTATCGGCCGCCGGTGACCGACACGACGGTTTTGCCAACCGTGGGAACGATTGTCTGACCTGGCTTTTGAACAATGATGCCGGGCATTCGGTTGTCACTGAGCGTGGTTACTGCCGCGGCTTCCATATTGTTGATGTTCGACGCCGCGGTGATCGCCGCCAGATCGGTCATCGCCTGGGCTTCCCTGCGCTCCGTGTAGATCGAACCTTCGTCGACAGCAAAGGCCGCCAGCCCCAACGCGAATGGCGCTATCAGCGCCGTCATGACGGCAAAGTTCGCCTTCTTGTCGCCAACCATCGAGCGAGCGATCCCCCCGATGCCCCTCAGCAAGAACTGCGACATTTCAAATGCCTCCAATCCGGATGGTCGACCTGCGTGAGATCGTGGTTTGCGGCATCGCAAGGCTGGGCAACAGGTTCCAGATCGGCAGGTTGCTGGCATCGTACTGGATCGACACGACGAACTGATTTCCGTCGGCCGTGCTGTCCGTCGCCTGGTAGGTCAGCTTGCCGGAATCGACGAACGGGTATCCACTGGCATTGTTTTTGACGAAACTCGCCACCAGCGCCTGGCGCTCGGTCTGATTCAATCCGGCAATTGCGGTGCGGGCGGCATCGGCGGCGATTTGCTGCAAGGAGTTGCTTGCACCAAAATAGATACCGTATGCAACCATTCCGAGCAAAAGAAGGATAAAGATCGGGGAAAGCAGGGCGAACTCGACCGCGGAAGTTCCGGACTCTTCTCCAATTTTGCGTAGATTCATCCGTATTTGGCGCAATATTTTACGCTTCAATGTGACAGTATTACTGTCTATCTTGTTCATTGCCCTTGCCCGTCGGAACCCAAGGTCGATGTGCCGATCCCATCGAAGATTGTAACCCTTGGTTGCCTAAGAACCAATTAATACATTCTGGTAAACTGAAATGATCGGCCAGATTATTTCCCAAATCGGTGTTCTGGCCAGGAAACCCAGTCAAACTCATGGTTCCGACCATTGATTGGCCGCCCGCAAAACGACTGCCCCGGCCCCCTTACTTTGGGTGACCCCGAGAGTCTGTTGAAATAAAAAATCTCCACGTTACTGTTTGGCCACCAGCTGCCGGAAAGGGAACCGGCTGCGCGCTCGAAAGGAACCAACCAATCGGTTTCGGGGCGTCAACACTTAGAGACGTGGCTGAAGGGCGACGTCATTAGGGAGAACTCCATGCTGAAACATGCGCTGAAGGCGACGGTACTCGCCACGACCATGGTCTTGGCCGCCGGTGCGTTCTACACGCCGGCTTTCGCCGAAACCGTCTACAACCGCGGAGCCGCCGCCGAAGCGGAGACGCTCGACCCGCACAAGACCTCGACGGTCTACGAAGCCGATATCATACGCGACCTGTTCCAGGGCCTCGTCATGCATGACCAGAAGACGAATCTCATTCCGGGCGCCGCCGAAAGCTGGACGGTGTCCGACGACGGCACTGTCTACACCTTCAAGCTGCGCAAGGATGGCCTCTGGTCGGATGGCAGCCCGGTAACGGCGGACGACTTCGTTTATTCGTTCCGTCGGCTGGAAGATCCGGCCACCGCAGCCGAATACGCTTCCATGCTTTATCCTGTGAAGGGTGCCGAGGAAGTCAATACCAAGAAGGGCAAGCCGGAGGATATGGGCGTCAAGGCGATTGACGCAAATACCCTCGAAGTCACGCTCAAGGCGCCAACGCCTTACTTCCTGGAGATGCTGACCCATCAGGCGACCTATCCGGTCAACAAGGCGTCTATCGAAAAGCTTGGCGCCGACTGGATCAAGGCAGGCAAGCTGGTCTCCAACGGGGCCTTTACAGCGGCAGAGTGGATTCCCAACGACCATCTGAAGCTGGTTAAGAATCCGAAATTCTGGGACGCCGCCAGCGTCAAGTTCGACGTGGTCAACTACATCCCGACCGAGGATCGCTCGTCGGCGATGAAGCGCTTCGAGGCCGGCGAATTCGACAGTTACGGTGACCTGCCGACCGAACAGCTCGCCGACCTCAGGGCCAAATTCGGCGACCAGGTCCGTGTCGGGCCATATCTCGGCATCTACTATTACGCGATCAAGACCGACAAGGCGCCGTGGGACAATGTCGAACTGCGCAACGCCATCTCGATGGCGATCGATCGCGACTTCCTTGCTGAAAAAGTCTGGCAGAATTCGATGCTGCCCGGCTATTCGATGGTGCCTCCAGGCATCGAGGGCTACACGCCGGCACTGGCCAAATACGCCGACATGTCGCAGATCGACCGCGAGGACGCTGCGAAGAAGATCCTCGAGAAACTCGGCTATACACCCGAGCATCCGTTGAAGATGCAGATCCGCTACAACACCTCGGAAAACCACAAGAACACCGCTGTCGCTATCCAGGAACAGCTGAAGCCGCTTGGCGTCGAGGTCAGCCTGCTCAACACCGACACCAAGACGCACTACTCCTTCCTCGAGCAGAAGGGCGACTATGACGTGGCGCGTGCCGCCTGGATCGCCGATTACAAGGACCCGGAAACTTTCCTCGGCATATCCCGCAAGGCCAGCGGCAATAATTATTCGAGCTACGACAGCCCGAAATTCGAAGCGGCAATGGATAAGGCCGCCGCCGCCGGCGGCAAGCCCGAACAGCGCATGAAGGAACTCGCCGAGGCCGAGCGCATCCTCGTCGACGACGTCGGCGAGATACCGCTTCTCTACTACAGCTACCACGACATCGTTTCCTCGAAGCTGCACGGCTTCGACGACAATGTGATGGACATCCATCCGTCCCGCTTCATCAGCAAGGACTGATCCCTTAGCCAGGCCGCCGCGCAACTCAACGCGCGGCGGCGCCGGTTTGCCATCGCATCGGCCCGGGAACCGGATTCGATTTTCGACAATGTCGGTGCGAAGATTTGAAGGCTAGAGCGCAATCGTCCAGCCGGACGCGCGCTGCTCTGGATCAAGCGGGGCATCGATGCTGCGATTCGTTTTCCGGCGGCTGCTGACCGCCATCCCGACGCTGTTCGTCATCGTGACCATAGCGTTCTTCCTGATACGCGTCGCGCCGGGCGGCCCGTTCAACCAGGAGCGGGGCCTGAGCCCGGAGATCAGAGCCAATCTTGAGGCCCAGTTCGGTCTCAACGACCCGCTCTGGCTGCAGTACCTCCATTATCTAGGCAATCTGCTGCGCGGCAATTTCGGTCCCAGCTACAACATGCCGGATTTCACCGTCGGCGAACTGTTCAGGGAAGGTCTGCCGATCTCGATCCAACTCGGCGCTTCGGCGCTCGTTCTGGCGCTGCTCCTCGGCAGCGTGCTCGGCACTGTTGCCGCGCTCAACCAGAACAAGCTTGCCGACTATTCGGTGATCGCACTGGCGACCGCCGGCAGCACCATACCAACCTTTGTCATCGCCCCGGTAATCCAGCTTGTGTTCGGATTGACCTGGAAGCTGCTGCCGATCGGTGGCTGGGGCGATGGAGCCCTCATCAACAAGGTCGGCCCGGTGCTGACGCTCGCTCTGCCGCAGATCGCCATCGTTGCCCGCCTGATGCGCGGCTCGATGATCGAATCGCTGCACTCGCATCACATCCGCACCGCGCGCGCTCTCGGCCTGTCCGACTGGTCAGTCGTCGTCAAGCATGCACTGCGCGGCGCCATCCTGCCGATCGTCTCCTTCACCGGTCCGGCAGCTGCAGCCCTTCTCACCGGCTCGATCATCGTCGAGACCATCTTCTCTATCCCGGGCATCGGTCGCCATTTCGTCGTTGCCGCGCTCAACCGCGACTACACACTGGTGATGGGAACGGTGGTGGTCATCGCGCTCTTCACCATTGTCTTCAACCTGATCGTCGACGTCCTCTATGGGGTCGTCGATCCGAGGGTGCGCTATGACTGATATCGCAGTTGCCGCACCGGTCGTCGGCCGATCCCTGTGGGGTGACGCCTGGGCGCGCCTCAAGGCCAATCGCGCGGCCATGTTCAGCCTCTATTATCTTGCCTTCATCGCCGTCATCAGCGTGTTTGGGCCCTATTTCGTGCCGCACCAATACACCACCATCTACGCCGACTATGTCCGGACGCCGCCGAGCTTCTCCGCCTATCCGAAGGCCGACATGATCGAAGGCGCTCTCGATGAGGCGATCAGGCGTATGCGCGTCGACATCAAGGAGTGGCGGCAGGAGGGCAGCCGTGTGTTCGTCACCGTCAAATCGTCCAAGCCGATCGACGACCGCAACATTCGCTACCTTGATCGTTCCGATACCTTTGATGACACAAAGATCGAGAGCAAATCGCCGGACGGTCTCGAAATGGTGATGAGTGCCTCGATCAAGCAGCAATATTTCGTGTTCGGCACCGACAATACCGGCCGCGATCTCCTATCCCGAACGCTGATGGCCGGGCGCATATCGCTGGCCATCGGCCTGCTTGCCGGCATCGTGGCCGTGGTCATCGGCGTGCTCTACGGCGCCACCGCCGGCCTTGCCGGCGGCAGGGTCGACGAGGTGATGATGCGTGTCGTCGACGTGCTTTATTCTTTGCCGTTCATCTTCTTCGTCATCATGCTGGTGGTGTTCTTCGGCAGGAACTTCGTGCTGATGTTCCTGGCCGTCGGCGCGGTGCTGTGGCTCGACATGGCGCGCATCGTGCGCGGACAGGCGCTGTCGATCCGCCGGCAGGAATATGTCCAGGCGGCTGAGGCGATGGGCGTCGGCCAGCGCGGCATTCTGCTGCGCCATGTGATCCCCAATTTGCTCGGACCGGTGGTGATCTATATGACGCTGCTGGTGCCGCAGGTCATCATCCTGGAGAGTTTTTTGTCGTTCCTCGGGCTCGGCGTCCAGGAGCCGATGACCAGCTGGGGCGTGCTGATTTCGGTTGGCGCCCAGAACATCGGCTCGGCCAACTGGCTGCTTTTGTTCCCGGCCTTCTTTCTCGTCTCCACGCTGTTCGCGCTGAATTTCGTCGGCGATGGGCTACGCGACGCGCTCGACCCGAAGGATCGTTGAGATGGCTGCTTCCGAAACCATCCTCAGCGTCAAGGACCTTCGCGTCCGCTTCCGCACCCTCGACGGTGTGGTGGAGGCGGTGAAGGGTATCAACATCCACGTCAAATCAGGCGAAACCGTCGCCGTCGTCGGCGAATCCGGTTCCGGCAAGAGCCAGACGATGATGGCGGCGATGAGCCTGCTCGCCTCGAACGGCGAAGCCACCGGCACAGTCGATTATCGCGGCCGTAATCTTTTGACTTTGAGCAAGCCAGAGCTCAACAAGATCCGCGGCCGCAAGATCAGCATGATCTTCCAGGAGCCGATGACGTCGCTCGACCCGCTCTATTCGATTGGCAACCAGCTGATCGAGCCGATCCGCAAGCATCGCGGACTTGGCGCCGCCGCGGCGCGCGAGGAGGCGCTCAAGTTGCTGCGGCTGGTCCATATTCCCGATCCGGAGCGGCGGATGAAATCCTATCCGCACGAGTTGTCGGGCGGCCAGCGCCAGCGCGTCATGATTGCCATGGCGCTGGCCAACGACCCCGACATACTGATCGCCGATGAGCCGACGACCGCGCTCGACGTGACCATCCAGGCGCAGATACTCATGCTGCTCGCCGAACTGCAGCGCAAGCTCGGCATGGCGATCGTCTTCATCACCCACGATCTCGGCATCGTCAGGCGCTTTGCCGATCGGGTCTATGTGATGCGCTATGGCGAGGTGGTCGAGGAGGGCGAGGCGGAAGCGATCTTCGCCAACCCGCAGCACGCCTACACCAAGATGCTACTCGCCGCCGAACCGACCGGCACCAAGGCGCCGCCGCCTCCGAATGCCCCTGTCCTGCTTGAAGGCAGGAACGTCGAGGTGACCTTTAGGATCGGCGGCGGATTTCTTGGCGGCGAGCCGCTGCTGCTGCGCGCCGTCGATCGCATTTCGATACGGCTGAAGCGCAACCAGACGATCGGCATCGTCGGCGAATCCGGCTCGGGAAAATCGACGCTCGGCCGCGCCTTGCTGCGGCTCCTGCCCAGCGACGGCATCATCCGGCTTGGCGACCGCGACATTTCCCACGCCGACCGCCAGGCGATGCGGCCGCTGCGGCGCGAATTGCAGCTGGTTTTCCAGGATCCGTTCGGCTCGCTGTCGCCACGCATGACCGTCGGCCAGATCATCACCGAGGGGCTCTTGGTCCACGAGCCCAATCTGTCGGGCAGGCAGCGCGATCTCCGCGCGGTCGACGCCTTGCTCGAAGTCGGGCTCGACCCGAACACGCGCAACCGCTATCCGCACGAATTCTCCGGCGGCCAGCGGCAGCGCATCGCCATTGCGCGCGCCATGATCCTCAAGCCGAAGGTGGTGGTGCTGGACGAGCCGACCTCGGCGCTGGACCGCTCCGTGCAGAAGCAGATCGTCGAATTGCTGCGCAAGCTGCAGGCCGACCACGAACTGTCCTATCTATTCATCAGCCACGATCTCGCCGTCGTGCGCGCCATGGCCGACTACATCATCGTCATGAAACAGGGCAAGATCGTCGAGGAGGGACCGGCCGAGGCGATTTTCAGCAATCCGCAGGCAACCTACACGCAGACACTGATGGCCGCGGCCATTGATGTGACGCGATTTCGCCTGAGCGCATAGCGCGATTGGTCAGAACTGCGGTTGTTTCGGGAACAAAAACAGCTAAGCCGCTGTTTTTTCTGGTCGGAGTGGCAGGATTTGAACCTGCGACCCCATCGTCCCGAACGATGTGCGCTACCAGGCTGCGCTACACTCCGTGACCAGACCGCGGGCTTATAGCCGCCGCGTTTGGTTACTGCAAGCGCCAATGGCAGCGCTTCTGTCGCATTTCTTTCGCTTTAGCCGCCACGTCATACAGGTTTCAGTTTCCTGTCGCACAAACACGGCTTAAAGGGCTTGTGGGTGACCGTCCACTTGCCTCGAAGCACCTGATTCAGCCGCCTGGAGTTTGCAGCCTTGTCGATGAAGATCGTTAGCGATGTCAGACCAAACACTTTTGAGTTTGAAACCTCGGCGTTGATCAAGCCGTCCGGGTTTCGCGAATATGATGCGCGCTGGTGGTTCGGCCATCCCGGCTCGAACGAAATGCCGGAACTCAATCTGATCGGCGTCCAGGCGCTCGGCATGGGGCTCGGCACGCTGATCCGTCGCCTGGGTGCCGGACCCGACATCGTCACCGGTCACGATTTCCGCTCCTATTCGCTAGCTATAAAGCTGGCGCTGGTTTCCGGGCTGATGGCGGCCGGCGCACGGGTCAAGGATGTCGGGCTGGCCCTGTCGCCGATGGCTTATTTCGCCCAGTTTGCGCTCGACACGCCATCCGTCGCCATGGTCACTGCCTCGCACAACGAGAATGGCTGGACCGGCGTCAAGATGGGCGCGGCGCGCCCGCTGACTTTTGGTCCGGAGGAGATGAGCGCGCTGAAGGCTATCGTGCTCTCAGGCGATTTCGACCTTGTCGGTGGTGGCTCCTATGACTTCGTTGCGGATTTCCGCAAAACCTACCTCGACGATCTGACAGCGGGAAAGCGTATCTCCAGGAAGCTCAAGGTGGTGGCCGCTTGCGGCAACGGCACCGCCGGGGCTTTCGCTCCCGAGGCACTGGAAAGGATCGGCTGCGAGGTGATCCCGCTCGACGTCGAGCTCGATCATACGTTTCCCAATTACAATCCCAACCCCGAAGACATGCAGATGCTGCACGCCATTCGCGACAAGGTGCTGGAAACGGGCGCCGATGTCGGGCTCGGTTTCGACGGCGACGGCGATCGCTGCGGCGTGGTCGACAATGAAGGCAACGAGATCTTCGCCGACAAGGTCGGCGTCATGCTGGCGCGCGACATTTCGCACCTCTATCCCGGCTCGACTTTCGTCGTCGACGTCAAGTCGACCGGATTGTTCATGACTGACAAGGTGTTGCGGGAAAATGGCGCCGTCACCGACTATTGGAAAACCGGTCACTCCTATATCAAGCGGCGCGTCGCCGAACTCGGCGCTGCCGCCGGTTTCGAGAAATCGGGCCATTTCTTCTTCAATCCGCCGATCGGCCGCGGCTATGACGATGGCCTGGTAACGGCCATCGCCATATGCCAGATGCTGGATCGCAGCCCGCAAAGCAGCATGGCCGACCTCTACCGCGATCTGCCGCTGACCTTCGGCACGCCGACCATGTCGCCACACTGCGCCGACGAGCTCAAATACGGCGTCGTCGAGCGCGTCGTTGGCGACTTTCGCAAGATGAAGGACGAGGGCGCGGTCTTCGCCGGCCAGAAGATCGCCGAACTGATCACCGTCAACGGCGTCAGGGTCGTGGCGGAGGATGGTACCTGGGGGTTGGTGCGCGCATCATCGAACAAGCCGGAGCTTGTGGTGGTGGTGGAGAGCCCGGTATCGTCCGAGCGGCGCCGGCAGATGTTCGAAGCCGTCGATGCGGTGCTGCGCCGCAGCTCCGAAGTCGGCGCCTACAATCAGACCTTTTGAGCACGAGGCTTGTTTTCATGACCGAACGGATCGTCAGTTTTGTGATGAGCGGCGGCGTCGGCTCGCGGCTGTGGCCGCTGTCGCGCGAGGACAATCCCAAGCAGTTTCATGATTTCTCCGGCGACGGCTCGATGCTGGCCAAGACGCTGCGCCGGCTGACCGCGCGGCCGGAGGGCGAAACGCCGGTTTTCCTGATTGCCTCGGAAAGGCACGCCGACCGCGTTCATGCCGACATTGCCGGTCACGAGCTTTCCGGCGGCGGCCCGCTGTTCGAGCCGACCGGACGCAACACTGCCGCGGCCGTCGCTTTGGCAAGCCTGCGCACGCTGTCGGAATTCGGCGACAGCTTGGTGCTGGTGGTGCCGTCCGACCATGAGATCGCGACCGCGCAGCAATTCTGGCGCAGCGTCGAGGCCGGCACGGCGGCCGCGCGCCAAGGCAGGCTGGTGGTGTTCGGCATCAAGCCCGCCCAACCCGAGACCGGTTATGGCTACATCGAGGTGGCCGGCGAGCGCGATGGCATCTGCGATGTCTCGCGTTTCGTCGAAAAACCCGATCTCGCCACGGCGCAGAGCTATCTCGAGGCCGGCAATTTCTACTGGAACACCGGCATCTTCCTGTTTCGCGCCAGTGCCATGCGCGATGCGTTCATGGCCTTCCAGCCCGACATCTGGAGCGCCACCGAGGCTGCCTACCAGGCTGCGACATCGGACCTTTCCGGCCTCTACATGCCTCTGGAGCTCTATGCCGCCATCCCATCGACATCGATCGACTATGCGATCATGGAGCGCGCCAGCGGCATCGCCATGGTGCCGGCCGGCTTTCGCTGGAACGATCTCGGCTCCTGGCAATCGCTGCTCGACGTCGGCCCCTCCGACACTCAGGGCAATGTCATTGTCGGCGATGTCGTCGCCATCGATTGCGAAAACTCCTATATCCGCAGCGACGGCCGCCTGCTGTCGGCCATAGGCCTGAAGGACGTCGCCATCGTGTCGACCGCCGACGCCACTTTCGTCGCGCCGGTCAGCCACAGCCAGAACGTCAAGAAGATCGTCGAGCAGCTCGAAAAAAGCGGCCGCCTCGAGACCAGGTTCACGCCCGCCGACGACCGCGTCATCGAAAGCGGCGCCTGGCAGCGTCGCGTGCACCATTGGCTGTTCGAGGAGACGGTGCCGTTGTGGTCGACGGTCGGCGTCGATGAGCGCCATGGCGGGTTCCACGAGGCGCTCGGCTTCGATGCCTCCCCGCTGATGAAACCCAAACGCATGCGCACGCAGGCCAGGCAGATCTACGCCTTCGCCGTCGCCAAGGCGCGCGGCTGGAACGGCCCGGCCGATCGGCTGATCAGCCACGGCCTCGAATTCATGGCCAGGCACGGACGTACCGACAATGGCGGCTGGGTACGCACGCTCAACATCGACGGCACCGTCGCCGACGCCGCCGAGGATGCCTATGACCATTCCTGCGTGCTCCTGGCGCTGGCGCATGCCCATATGTGCGGCAATCCCGATGCCTTGCGGCTTGGCGAGGAGACCTTTGCGTTCATCGACGCGCATCTCGAGGACGAGCGCCTGACAGGCTTCCGCGAGACCTCGAGCAGCGAGGGCGAGCGCCGCTCCAACCCGCATATGCATCTGCTCGAGGCATTCCTGGCCTGGCATCAGGCGACCGGCGAACGCGCCTACCTTCGCCGCGCCGCGCGCATCGTCGATCTGTTCCGCAGCCATTTCTTCGACCCGGAAAGCTGGACGCTGGGTGAGTATTTCGACCATGAATGGCGGCCGGCCCCTGGCGAGAAGGGCACGTGGACCGAACCTGGCCATCATTTCGAATGGGCCTCGCTGCTGGTCGACTTCGCCGGGCGCAGCGGCCAGAGCGGCTTGACCGGGCTCGCCCGGAAACTTTATGCGTCGGCGATTGCCAATGGCCTGAACCGCGCTACAGGCCTCGCCTACGGCGCGGTTTCCCGGCAAGGACTGCCGCTCGACCGCGTCTCGCGCAGCTGGCCGCAGGCCGAAGCGATCAAGGCGGCGATCGCGCTGGACGGTTCGGGCGGTCCCGACCTGAAGCCGGAAATCGAGGCGCGTGTCGGCCGGCTGTTCCGCTGGCACATCAATCCGGCACCGCTCGGCCTGTGGATCGACCGCATCGACGAGCGTGGCCGCTCGCTGGCAAGCGAGGTGCCGGCCAGCATCTTCTATCATCTGGTCTGCGCGCTGACCCAGTATCTCGACGGCACGGCCCGCAAGGATCAGTACGGGCTGGCGACATCCCCCGTCTCGACATAGACCGACTTCAGCTGCGAATAGAGCGCCAGTGCCGCGAGCGAATTCTCGCGGCCGATGCCGGACTGCTTGAAGCCGCCGAAGGGGATTTCGACCGGCGTCAGATTGTAGGCGTTGATCCAGCAGGTGCCGGCCTGCAATTCGGCGATGACGCGGTGGGCGCGCTGCAGGTCGCGTGTGAACACGCCGGCGGCGAGGCCGAATTCGGTGTCGTTGGCGCGATCGATCACCTCGTCCTCGCTGTCGAATTTCAGCACGCTCATAACTGGCCCGAAAATCTCCTCGCGGGCGATGCGCATTGTGTCCGTGACACCGGTGAACACCGTCGGCTCGACGAAGAACCCACCCTGGAAGCCCTGCAGCGAAGGCACATTGCCGCCGCAGGCGAGCACCGCGCCATCCTGCTTGCCGGCCTCGATGTAAGAGACCACCTTGTCGTGCTGCGCCTTCGAGACCAGCGGCCCCATCTGCGTGTCCGGATCGAGCGGATCGCCAATGCGGATTTTCTTCGTCCGTTCGGTCAGCCTCTCGACGAAACGGTCATGGATGCTGCTCTGCACGAACACCCGCGTGCCGTTGGAGCAGATCTGGCCGGTCGAATAGAAATTGCCGAGCATGGCGCCGCCGATGGCATTTTCGAGGTTGGCGTCATCGAAGACGATCAGCGGCGACTTGCCGCCGAGCTCCATCGTCGCGTGCTTCATCTTTGAGCCGGCGTGCGACAGCACCTTGCGGCCGGTCGGCACCGAGCCAGTCACCGAGACCTTGGCGACGACATCATGTCCGACAAGGCCGGCGCCGACATCGCCAAAGCCTTGCACGACGTTGAACAACCCGTCGGGCAGACCGGCCTCGGTGTAGATCTCGGCGAGCGCCAGCGCTGAAAGCGGCGTGTTCTCCGACGGTTTGAACACCATCGCATTGCCCATGGCGAGGGCGGGTGCGGATTTCCAGCCGGCGATCTGGATCGGGTAGTTCCAGGCGCCGATGCCGACGCAGACGCCGAGCGCCTCGCGCCTGGTATAGGCAAAGGGTCCGCCGAGATCGACAGCCTCGCCATTAAAGGCGGCGACGGCGCCGCCGAAATATTCCAGGCAATCCGCCGCCGACGGGGCGTCGGCAACCAGCGTCTCCTGGATCGGCTTACCGGTATCCAGCGTCTCGATGCGCGCCAGATCGGCATTGCGCGCCCGCAAAATGTCGGCGGCGCGGCGCAGGATGCGGCCGCGTTCGACCGGCTTCAGCCGCGCCCAGGCCGGTTGTGCCGCACGCGCCGCCTCGATCGCGAGCTCCAGCACGTTCGGTGTCGCCGAGCGCAGCATGGCGATGGTCTCGCCGGTTGCCGGATAGATGACCGGCAGGGGCGCGCCGCGCTCGTCGTCGATATAGCGGCCGTTGACATAATGCGATGCCGTTGGCTGGGCGCGCATGACTGTTCTCCAAATCGTCTTTTCGCGGCATGCAGAATATGCGTCCGCCGGATCATGGCCTATCTGTCCGACGCCTGCCAGCGCGGATTGATCCATGGTTCCTGCTTGGACGGTGGCAGCGGCGTACGCCCGAGAATGTGGTCGGCGGCCTTCTCGCCGGTCATGATCGACGGCGCGTTGAGGTTGCCGTTGGTGACGCGTGGAAAGATCGAGGAATCGGCGACCCGCAGCCCTTCGACGCCGATGACGCGGCATTCCGGATCGACGACGCTCATCGCATCGTCGGCACGGCCCATCTTGCAGGTGCCGCAAGGGTGGTAGGCGCTTTCGGCGTGGTCGCGGATGAAGGCGTCGAGCTCCTCATCCGATTGTACATGTGAACCCGGCGACAGTTCCTTGCCGCGGTAGGGATCGAAGGCTGCTTGCCCGAAGATCTCGCGGGTCAGCCGGATGCAGTGACGGAACTCCGTCCAGTCGTCCGGATGCGACATGTAGTTGAAGCGGATCACCGGCTTCGATCTGGGATCGGGCGAGCGCAGCGTGACCGAACCGCGCGACTTCGACCGCATCGGCCCGACATGCGCCTGGAAACCATGCGCCTTCGCCGCCGCCTTGCCGTCATAGCGGACGGCGGCCGGGATGAAGTGATACTGGATATCGGGATAATCGACGCCGGCGCGCGAGCGCACGAAGGCGGCCGCCTCGAAATGATTGGTGGCGCCGAGGCCGGACTTGAAGAACAGCCATTGTGCCCCGATCAGCGCCTTCGAAAACGGGTTCAGCACCGAGTTCAGCGTGATCGGCTTTGTCGATTCCTGCTGGATGTAGAGTTCCATATGGTCCTGCAGATTGCGGCCGACGCCGGGCCGGTCGGCGATCACCGGGATGCCGTTCTCCCTAAGGTGCTGGCCGGGGCCGATGCCGGACAGCATCAGGATCTTGGGCGAGTTGATCGAGGACGCGGCAACGATCACCTCGCGCCGCGCTCTGACCACCTGAATCCGTTTGCGCACTTCGATCTCGACGCCGGTGGCGCGTTGATTCTCGATGATTACCCGCCGGGCGAAACCCTTGACCAGGCTGACATTTTTCCGCCTCAGCGCCGGCCTCAGATAAGCGCTCGCCGCTGACCAGCGACGGCCGCGGCGAATGGTCTGCTCCATCGGCCCAAAGCCTTCCTGCTTCGCGCCGTTATAGTCGTCGGTCAGCTCGAAGCCGGCCTGACGGCCTGCCTCGACGAAGGCGCCATAGAGTGGGTTCGTTCTCGAGCCGCGCTGCACAGTCAGCGGCCCGCCATGGCCGCGCCAGCCATCCTCGCCGCCTGCGCTGTCCTCCATGCGCTTGAAATAGGGGAGCACGTCGGCAAAGCCCCAGCCGGCCGCGCCCTGTTCGGCCCAGTGGTCGAAGTCGCGGGCATGGCCGCGCACATAGACCATGCCGTTGATCGACGACGAGCCGCCGATCACCTTGCCGCGCGGCGTCGCCAGCACGCGGCCGCCGAGATGCGGCTCCGGCTCGCTGGCAAAGCCCCAGTCGTAGAGGCTCATATTGAGCGGGATCGACAGCGCCGACGGCATCTGGATCAGCGGCCCGATATCGCTGCCGCCATATTCGATGACGATCACCGAATGCTTGCCGTCCTCCGACAGCCGGTAGGCCATGGCCGAACCGGCCGAGCCGGAGCCGATAATGACGAAATCCGCTTCAAGCATGGTTCATGCGCGCCCATGGTTCATATGCGCAATGAAATCGGCCAGCGAGACGTTGCCGCCGGTTGCCATTACGAGAACGGTCTTGGCGGTCACGTCGACCTTGCCGCCCAGCAGTGCCGCGAGCGAAGCAGCGCCCGAAGGTTCGAGCACCAACTTCAGCCGCTCGAAGGCGATTTGCATGGCGCGCCGCACCGAAGCATCGTCGACGGTGACGCCGCGAACGCCGGCGGCCTTCACCGCTGCGAACGGCGCGTCGCCGGGCCGCCGCGACATCAGCCCATCGCAGATCGATTTCGGCCCGATCGGCATGGTTTCGATGGCGCCATGCGCCAACGACGAGCCCATGCCGTCAAAACCTTCCGGCTCCACGCCGATGATCTTCGTGGTTGGCGACAGGTAGTGGAAGGCCAGCGAAACACCGCCGATCAGGCCGCCGCCGCCGACCGAGCAGAACAAGAGATCGGCCTCGACCTGCCTGGCGGCGAGCTGGTCGAGTGCCTCCAGCCCGGCACCGGCCTGGCCGGCGACGATCTCCGGATCGTCGAACGGGTGCAGCCGCGCCAGGCCTTCGCTCGCGGCGATCTCGCGCGCCTTGGCGGCAGCGACTTCCTCACGCGCGCGCTCGCCATGGTCGGTCAGCACGACGCGGGCGCCATAGCCCGACGTGGCATCGCGTTTGGCGGCAGGCGCGTCGATCGGCATGACGATGGTGACGGGAATGCCAAGCGCCTGGCCCGCCGCCGCCAGCCCTTGCGCGAAATTGCCGGAGGAGTAGGCGACGACGCCATTTTTGGCTTCATCGGGCGACAGCCGCTTCAGCCGCCAATAGGCGCCGCGCACCTTGAACGATCCAGCCCATTGCAGCGACTCGGCCTTGACGAAGACGCGGGCGGCGCCGGTCTCGCGGGCGAGTGCCGCCGATTCCAGCAGCGGCGTGATCTGCGTCGCCTTCGAGGTGACGGCATAGGCCTGCCTGAGATGGTCGAGCGAGGGGAGGAGACTATCTGTCATCATTCGCCTCGCGGAAAGCGCTTCTGCTCTTCGAGCAGGTCGAGGTTCATATGGTTGCGCATGTAGCGCTCCGATGCCTTCTGGAGCGGCTGGAATTCCCAGGGGTAATGGGTGCCGTTGCGCAGCGCCGGGTAGACCACCCAGCGGCGTGCCTGGCTGGCACGCACCGCCGCGTCGAACGCAGCCATGTCCCAGCGCGCCCGCACCTTGTCGGTGAAAGCGGCCACCAAAGCCGCATTGGCCGGATCGGCGGCGAGGTTGGTCAATTCCCGCGGATCCGATTCAAGATCAAACAGTTGCGGCGGGTCGATCTCGCAATGGATGAATTTGTAGCGGCCCTCGCGCATCGCCACGATCGGGGCGTTGGAGCCTTCGGCAGCATATTCCATCAGCACCGGCGCGGAGCGTTTCTTTCCGTTCAGCAGCGGCAGCAGCGATTGGCCGTCGGTCCACGGCGCAATCGCGCTGATGTCGATGCCGGCGAGGTCGCAAAGCGTCGGCGTCACGTCGAGGTTGGAGACCGGCGTCTCGATAAGGCCGGCGGCGATGCCGTTGCCGGCGATCATCAGAGGCACCCGCGCCGAACCTTCGAAGAAGCACATCTTGAACCACAGGCCGCGCTCGCCGAGCATGTCGCCATGGTCCGAGCAGAACAGGATGATTGTGTCGTCGAGCATGCGCGTAAGCTCGAGCACGGACAGCAATTCGCCGAGCTTGTCGTCGAGATATGAGATGTTGGCGAAATAGCCGCGCCGCGCGCGGCGGATCTGCTCCGTGGTGATGTCGAACCTGTCATAGTCGCTGGCGCGGTAGAGCCGCTGCGAATGCGGGTCCTGCCTGTCATAAGGAATGAAGCCGACCTCCGGCTCGAGCGCCGGGCAATCCTCGTAGTGGTCCCAGTAGCGCCGCCGTGCGACGTAGGGATCGTGCGGATGGGTGAAGGAAACAGTCAAGCACCAGGGGCGATGTGCGGCGTCGTCGGAGACGCGGGCAAAATCATAAAGCTTCTGCACCGCATGGAAGGCGACCTCGTCGTCATATTCCAGCTGGTTGGTGATCTCGGCAGTACCGGCGCCGCTCACCGAGCCGAGATTGTGATACCACCAGTCGATCCGCTCGCCGGGCTTGCGATAGTCCGGCGTCCAACCGAAGTCGGCCGGATAGATGTCGGTGGTCAGCCGCTCTTCGAAACCGTGCAATTGGTCCGGGCCGACGAAATGCATCTTGCCGGAGAGGCAGGTGTGATAGCCGGCAGCGCGCAGATGATGAGCAAAGGTCGGGATCGAAGACACGAATTCGGCGGCGTTGTCATAGACCCCTGTGCGTGACGGCAACTGGCCGCTCATGAATGCGGCGCGGCCCGGCGCGCAGAGCGGCGAGGCGGTGTAATTGTTACAAAAACGAGCCGAACGTGCGGCCAGCGCCTTCAGATGCGGCGCGTGCAGGAAGTCCGCCGGCCCATCCGGAAACAGCGTTCCGTTGAGCTGATCGACCATCACGATCAGGATGTTGGGTCGCTTGGATGTCACTGCTTCTGCCGTCCGCTGAGCTTCGTTTCGAGATAGTCCTCGACCAGTGCAATCGCGGTCGCGGCATCGGGGACGCCGTCCTTCAGCGCGCGCCTGATATAGAGCCCGTCGATCAGCGCCGCCGTCGCTTCGGCGATCCGGTCGGCCTCGCTTCTCGGCAGGATGCCGGTCAGCCCGCTGAGCAGATTGGAATGCAGCCGCCGCGCATAGACCCTGAGCAGCCGGCGAAGTGCTGCCGATTTCTGCGCCTCGACATAGAAGGCGAGCCATGCGGCGATCGTTTCGGGCTGGAACTGGATGTCGGAGAAATTGACCGCGACCACTGCCGAGACGCGCTGGCGCGCCGAGCCGGCTGCGCGAAGCGCGCGGCGCGTGTCGGCGGTGAGCTCGCTCAGGATGTGCCGCATCGTCGCCAACAGCAACTCGTCCTTGGCACCGAAATAATGGTGGGCAAGCGCCGAGGACACGCCGGCACGCCCGGCGATTTCCGACATCGTCACATCAAGCGAGCCGCGCTCGCCGATCGCCGAGATCGTTGCGTCGATGAGCGCCCTGCGGCGCAACGGCTCCATTCCGAGTTTCGGCATTCCTGCTCCGGCCTTTTGGGGCAAGATTATTTTTTATTGACGCATCAATCAACAAAAATCCAGCCTGATTTGCTGGCAAAAGCCAGGCACTATGACCAGATGATCAAGATCAAGCGATTGTGCGGTTCTGGCCCCTTCACGAAGCCGGCGGAACGGTTCATGCTTGAACAATGCTGAGCGCGCCGCAGTATCGCGTGGCCCAGGTCCACAGGATGGAGATCGCCATGACAGCATGCATCGTCGGTTGGGCGCATTCGCGCTTCGGCAAGCTCGAAGGCGAGACGTTGGAGGGCCTGATCACCAAGGTGGCAGTCGAGGCGCTCGATCATGCCGGCATCGGTCCGGATGACGTCGACGAGATCGTGCTCGGCCACTTCAACGCCGGGTTTTCCGCCCAGGATTTCACCGCGAGCCTGGTCCTCCAGGCCGACGACCGGCTGCGCTTCAAGCCGGCGACCCGCGTCGAGAACGCCTGCGCCACCGGCTCGGCGGCGGTCAGGCAAGGCATCCGCGCCATCGACGCCAATGCCGCCCGTATCGTGTTGGTGGTCGGCGCCGAGCAGATGACGACGACGCCCGGTCCCGAGATCGGAAAGAACCTGCTCAAGGCCTCGTATCTGCCGGAGGACGGTGACACGCCGGCAGGCTTCGCCGGCGTCTTCGGCAAGATCGCCCAAGCCTATTTCCAGCGCTACGGCGACCAGTCGGATGCGCTGGCGATGATCGCCGCCAAGAACCACAAGAACGGCGTCGACAATCCCTACGCGCAGATACGCAAGGATTTCGGCTACGAGTTCTGCCGGCAGGAAAGCGAGAAGAACCCGTTCGTCGCCGGTCCGCTGAAGCGCACAGACTGCTCGCTGGTGTCGGACGGAGCCGCCGCACTTGTCCTTGCCGACACGGCCACAGCGCTGAAGATGCGCCGCGCCGTCGCCTTCCGCGCCAATCAGCATGTGCAGGATTTCCTGCCGATGTCGAAGCGCGACATTCTCGCCTTCGAAGGCTGTGAGCAGGCCTGGAACCAGGCGCTGAAGCAGGCGGGCGTGACGCTCGGCGACCTGTCCTTCGTCGAGACGCATGACTGTTTCACCATCGCCGAACTGATCGAGTATGAGGCGATGGGCCTGGCAAAGCCGGGCGAGGGCGCCAAGCTGGTCCTGGATGGCGAGACGGCGAAAGATGGAAGGCTGCCGGTCAATCCGTCGGGCGGGCTGAAGGCCAAGGGCCATCCGATCGGTGCCACCGGCGTATCGATGCATGTGCTGAGCGCCATGCAGCTCGTCGGCGAGGCGGGCGGCATCCAGGTGCAGGGAGCGAAGCTCGGCGGCATCTTCAACATGGGTGGTGCTGCGGTCGCCAACTACGTTTCCATTCTCGACCGGATCAGATAAACCCGCCCGCATTGCGGGAGGTGACATGACAAATCCGGTTCTGGTCGAAGTCTTGCGCGGCGCAATCGTCGAGAGCGCGCATCGCGGCGCTGTTTCCGTATTCGACGCCGACGGCAAGCCTGTCTGGGAGATCGGCGACACGGCACAGCCGGTGTTCCCGCGTTCGGCGGTCAAGGCGATCCAGGCGTTGCCGCTGGTCGAGAGCGGCGCTGCCGATGCCTACGGCTTCGGTGATCGGGAGCTGGCGCTGGCCTGCGCCTCGCATTCCGGCGAGCCGCCACATGTCGAGCTCGCGAGGGCCATGCTGGCGAAGGCCGGCCTCGACGAGACGGCACTCGAATGCGGCGCGCATTGGCCGTCGAACCATGGGGCGACGCTGGCGCTTGCCCGCGCCGGCAGCGTACCGAACGCGCTGCACAACAATTGTTCCGGCAAGCACTCAGGCTTCCTATGCACCTGCGTTCACAGCGGCATCGCCCATCGTGGTTACGTCAAGGCTGGCCATGCCTCGCAGGAAATGGTGCGCGAAGCGATGCAGGCGGTGACCGGTGCTGCCCATGGCGCCGATCACCGCGGCACCGACGGCTGCTCGATTCCGACCTATGCCGTGCCGCTGCGCAGCTTTGCCCTTGGCTTTGCCCGCATGGCGACAGGTGCCGGCTTCGAGCCGGTGCGCGCCCGGGCGGCGGAGCGGCTGCTTTCCGCCTGCATGGCCGAGCCGTTTTTCGTCGCCGGCACGGGCAGGTCCGATGTCGCGATGATGGAGGCAGCGCCGGGCCGGATTTTCGTCAAGGGAGGCGCCGAAGGCGTTTTTTGCGCCGCCGTTCCGGAGCTTGGCCTTGGCATCGCGCTGAAATGTGACGATGGCGCCGGCCGCGCCGCTGAAGTGATGGTCGCGGCTGTGCTGGCAAAGCTTTTGCACGCCGACCACGCGCTGGCGGCGAAACTGATCGAACAGGCAAATCCGCCCATCGAAAGCCGGATCGGCGCCAAAGTCGGCGCCCTCCGGCACACCGCCGCCCTCAACTGACGTGATTGCGCTCGACGGTCAAATGCGCATAGCCGGCATTGCCTGAGGCGGCGAGGTCGCCGGTTACCGGCTCGGCCCAGCGCTGGCCGACGATCGCGCCGTTCTGGACCCCGTCGATGACATTGTCGGAAATGATTGCCGTTCCGGCACCTTCGACCACGGTGACGACGATGCCGGTCCCCGCCTTGCGGATGACATTTCCCGTGGCGACTACATTGCGCATGAACGGTCCCCAGCCGATCTGCATGCCGTAGAGCGGCGCATTCTCGACGACATTGCCGGCAACGGTGGTGTCTGCCTCGACGCTGATGCCGACGCCGAAGCCGGGCGCGTCGGCAGGGTAGGGGCCGCTGGTCGACAGATTGCGGACAATGTTGCCGGAGCAGACGCCCATGCGGCCGCCCTCGTTGAAATTGACGATCGAAATGCCGTTCGCGGCGCCATCGACGATGTTGTTGCCGATGACCGCTCCTTCGAATGAGAATTCGGAATACACGGCCGTTTCGCCCGCGCGCGAGCAGGTATTGCCGGCTATCTGCAAATTGCTGGCACTGTTGGCGCGGATCGCCGAAAACGCGCAGTCCGAAACAATATTGCCGGAGATGATGACGTTGCCGGCGCGGAAGGCATTGATGCCGTTGCCGTTCTGGCCGGTTCCGCCGCTGCGCGCCTGGATGCGTTCGATGCGGTTGCCGCTGACGATCGTGCCGTCTTCCGCCGCCTGCCAGCGGTGCACGAGAATGCCGCCATTGGCGCAGTCGCAGACGCTATTGCCTGATATTTCCAGGCCATCGGCCTCAACCGAATAGATGCCGGCATCGGCTGCACCGGATATCTCCGAGCGCTCGATGCGGCCCGAGGCATGCTCGAGCGCCAGACCGTTCTTGCCGCTGCCGGTCATCTGGCAGTTGTCGACGACCAGATGGGCGATGCGGCGCAGATCGAGCAGGCCTTGCGTGTAGTCCCCCATCCAGCGGTTGCTGCCGTCGAACACCAGCCCGCTGAGTTCGATATGCTCGGCCTGTTCGGCCATGATGAGATGGCCGTTGCCGCCGTAGACGATCCGCGACGCGCCCGGCACGCCAGACAGGCGTACCCGGCCGGGCAGCGACAGGTTGGAAACGATATAGATCCCCGGCGGCAGGAACACCGGCATGTCGTGGTCGTGCGCGTCGCGCAGCAGCTTGGTGAAAGCCTTGCTCTGGTCGTCAAGCGCGCCGGGCCGAACGCCGAGCTCGGTCGCGTTGATGGCGCCACGTATCGCGGCTTTCTCGATGCCGGGCAGGTTTTTCGCCGCGGCCTTGCCGAGCGAAAGCCCCATGACGGCAAAGCCGGCGGTCTGCGCAAGCAGCGTTCGTCTGTTCAACATCGGCACAGATTCCTTGCGTTCAACGGTCGCGCCGCAGGATTCGTGCCAGACAGGATCGGCCCGGATCGGCCCCGACGTCGGTTCGCCGGCTACGGCTTGTGGAGTCGTCGCGTCAGGCATAAGTTCGATAGATGAGCAGGGCCTTCACCCGCGAAGAAGACAGCGAAAACGCCATCGCCGGCATCGGCGAGCGGCCGATCAGTCATCACCGCAATCTGGTGACGGAACGCGGCCTGGCGCTGATCGATGCGGAGGTGGCCGCTCTGCGCGACGAACTGGGCAGAGCCGAAAAGAGGGCCGACCGCGAGCGCATCGCGCTGGTGTCGCGTGACCTCCGCTATTGGACGGCGCGGCGGGAAAGCGCCGAGCTTTCGGTGCCGGAACCGGGCAGCGACATGGTTCGCTTCGGTATGGGCGTCACCCTGGAAAGCGACGACGGCAAGAAGGTGCACTGGAAGATCGTCGGCGAGGATGAGGCAAATCCCGCCAAGGGGACAATTTCCCATATGTCGCCGATGGCGATGGCGCTGTTCGGCAAGAAGGTCGGCGAAGTTGCCGTGGTCAATGGCAAGGAATGGGAGATCGTCAAGCTCTCCGACAATTAGTCTTCGAGCTTGACGACATGATCGCGGAAGAACGCCGCGGCGCCGGCCTCGTCGATTTCGCCGGCGGCGACCATCATGACCAGTTGAATAATGTCCGCCTGCTCGGCTTCGATGCTCAAGCCATTGAAATAAAGGAACAGGTCGGCCGCCGCGAAAGCAGTACGCTTGTTTCCGTCGACGAATGGATGGTTTTTGGCGATACCGAAAAGATAAGCGGACGCCAGCTCACAGAGATCGGGCTCGCCATAGATTTCCCTCTGCTGCGGCCTGTAGAGCGCCGACTCCAGCATTCCTTCCTCGCGGATGCCCGCTGCGCCGCCGTGGAGGCGCAGCTGCTCGGCGTGAAGCGCCTCCACGAATTCCCGCAAATGATGCTCGGTCATTTTGCGAGCGCGCGGTAGGCAACCTCATACTTCTTCATCCGCTCGCGCGCGATCTTCATCTTGCGCTCGAATTCTTCAGCAGTGTCCTCGGTGCGGCGCAGACGAAGCTCATCGCCTTCCTGGACGATGACGATGCTGTCGCCCGCCTTCAGGTTCATGCGGTCGAGAATTTCCTTCGGCAGGATCACGCCTTCGGAATTGCCGATCTTGCGAATGGTCGTGTTCATGGTGAGACATCCTGTTGCAACGCTGATTATAACTCAGCCTGTTTTCGTTGCAACAGACATTATAACAACGCGTCAGCCGGCCTGCAGCAGCCGGTCCATCAGCCGGTCCGCCGCTTCCGGGATGACCGTGCCGGGCGGGAAGATTTCAGTGGCGCCTGCCTGCCGGACCGCGTCGTAATCCTGCGGCGGGATGACGCCGCCGGCGACGATCAGCATGTCGTCGCGGCCGAGCTTCTTCAGCGCCTGTTTGAGTTCGGGAATAAGCGTCAAATGGCCTGCCGCCAGCGACGAGGCGCCGACGATGTGCACGTCATGCTCGACCGCCAGCCTGGCGATCTCGTCCGGCGTCTGGAACATCGGCCCGACGGTGACGTCGAAGCCGAGGTCGGTAAAGGCGGTGGCGATTACTTTCTGGCCGCGATCATGGCCGTCTTGCCCCATTTTGGCGACCAGAATGCGCGGCTTGCCGCCGGACTTCTCCTCGAACGCTACGATCTTGTCCTGCAGCCGGTCGACCACTGGATTGTCGCCGAGCGCGTTGCGATAGACGCCGGAGATCGTCTGCACCGAGGCGACATGGCGGCCGAAGACTTTTTCCAGCGCCAGCGAAATCTCGCCGACCGTGGCGTTGGCGCGTGCGGCCCGGATGGCGAATTCCAGCAGGTTTCCGTTACTCCCGGCAGCACGGGTCAGCGCATCGAGCGCGCTCTCGACGGCGGCGACGTCACGCGTGCCTTTCAGCCGTTGCAGCTTCGACAATTGCCGTGCCCTGACCTCGGCGTTATCGATCTTCAGCACGTCGACATCGATGTCCGTCCCGGGCTGGTGGGCATTGACGCCGACCACGATCTGTTCGCCGGAATCGATGCGCGCCTGGGTGCGCGCGGCAGCCTCTTCGATGCGCAGCTTCGGTAGGCCCTTTTCGATCGCCGCGGCCATGCCGCCGAGGGTCTCGACCTCCTCGACATGCGCAAGCGCACGCGCCGCCAGATCATGCGTCAGCCGTTCGAGATGGGCGGAGCCGCCCCACGGGTCGATGATGCGCGTCGTGCCGGATTCCTTCTGCAGGATGAGCTGTGTGTTGCGGGCGATGCGGGCCGAATGGTCGGTCGGCAGCGCCATTGCCTCGTCGAAGGAATTGGTGTGCAGCGACTGCGTATGCCCTTGAGTCGCCGCCATCGCCTCGATCATGGTGCGGATGATGTTGTTGTAGGGATCCTGCGCCGTCAGCGACCAACCGGAAGTCTGGCAATGGGTGCGCAGCGACAGCGAGCGCTCGTCCTTAGGCGAAAAGTTCTTCAGCATCAGGCTGGCCCACAAAAGGCGGGCTGCTCTCAGCTTGGCGACTTCCATGAAGAAGTTCATGCCGATCGCCCAGAAGAAGGAAAGGCGCGGCGCGAAACGGTCGATGTCGAGGCCGGCCGCGACGCCGGCGCGCGCATATTCGATACCGTCGGCAATCGTGTAGGCGAGCTCGAGATCCGCCGTCGCACCTGCCTCCTGCATGTGGTAGCCGGAGATCGAGATCGAATTGAACTTCGGCATGTGCTTGGAGGTGTAGGAAAAAATGTCCGACACGATCCGCATCGAAGGTTTCGGCGGATAGATGTAGGTGTTGCGCACCATGAACTCTTTCAGGATGTCGTTCTGAATGGTCCCGGCGAGATCCTTCTGCGCGACGCCCTGTTCCTCCGCCGCCACGATATAGAGCGCCATGATCGGCAGCACCGCGCCGTTCATCGTCATCGATACCGTCATCTCGTTAAGCGGGATGCCGTCGAACAGCTGGCGCATGTCGAGAATGGAATCGATGGCGACGCCGGCCATGCCGACATCACCGGCGACGCGCGGATGGTCGCTGTCGTAGCCGCGATGCGTGGCGAGATCGAAGGCGACCGACAGGCCTTTCTGGCCGGCGGCAAGGTTGCGCCGGTAGAAGGCGTTGGACTCTTCGGCCGTCGAGAAGCCGGCATATTGCCGGATCGTCCAGGGTTGCTGGACATACATCGTCGGATAGGGGCCGCGCACGAAAGGCGGCAGGCCCGGATAGGTATCGAGGTGCGGCAAGCCCTTGAGATCGCTCTGGTTGTAGAGATGCTTGACGGCGATGCCTTCCGGCGTCATCCGCTGACCTTTGACCTCGACCGGAACCCGCCGTGGCGGCGACCAGCCGATCTGGCTGAAATCCGGGATCATGGTGCGGCTCCGATCGACTGATCGATGCGGATCGGAAACAGCGGCTCGCACACCGCAACGCCTTCGGTGAAGGCAGGCCGCCTCTCCGCCGCCAGCGTCTCGACAGGACGCTCGGTTTTCGGTGGGTGCAGCGTCGTGCCGACGATCGCCCGTTCGCCCGCCTGGTAGGCAGCGTTGCGGCGGGCGGAAGCTGCCTGGACGCGTTTCTGGATATCGCCTTGCTCAAGGCTGGACAGCACGCCACCTTCCGCCTCGATCTGCTGGAACTCTTGCCAGGCCGCCGTGCAGAGCTCCGCAGTCAGGGCTTCGACGGCGCCCGAACCGCAAGCCGGATCGGCGACGTGGTCGATGTGGCTTTCATTGGCCATGATCAATTGCGCGTTGCGGGCAACGCGGCGGGCAAAACCCGCGGGCAGGCCGTGCGCGATGGTGTGCGGCAGGATGGCGATCGAATCCGCGCCGCCGGCGGCAGCCGCAAAAGCGGCGATGGTGGTGCGCAGGATGTTGGTTTCAGGGTCGGCCGCCGTCATCATCCTGAAGGAGGTTTCAGCATGGATGCTGGCGGTGGAGGGCGGTATCGAGCAGGCCTCCTGGACACGCGCCCACAGCCTGCGCAATGCCCTGACCTTGGCCGTCGAAACGAACTGGTCCTGGTCGACGCTCAGCGCAAAACCGATATGCGGCGCCGCATAGACAAGCGGCTGGCGCGCCTTCTCGAACAGCCTCAGATAGGAGACGGCCGACGCGAGCATGGTGCCAAGCTCCTGCGCCTCGGTGGCGCCGGCATTGTGGAACACCCGCCCGTCGGCTTCCAGCAGCACGCCGGGCACGCCCATCGAAAAGAAATGCGCCAGCGACTGCGGCATCGAAGCCTGCAAAGCCTCGATCGACATGCGTAGCTTGCCGGTCCCGGCAAAGATCGCCGCCGGATCGATGCCGAAGGAGAGGTTGAGCTTTGCCGGGTCGGAGCGGCGCTTGGTCAAAAACGCCACCAGCCAGTCGGCCACGGCTCGGCTCCAGGGATGGGCGTCGATGCGGATCTGGATGCGGTTGAGCGGCACGCCGTCGAGCACGCCCTCCAGCGCCTCCGCCGTCCTCGGCAAGCCGTAGCCGAAGGCGTTCGGCGCGCCTTCGAAGACAAGCGACAGTCCGGTAGCACCCTGCGCGATGTCTTCCAGCGCCTGCGCACTGGCTCGGGCTATGTCGGGATCGTCGATGCGCTGGCTGACGATCCACGGTGATCCCGGGTTGGCGCGCACGACAGGCTCGGCGGTTACCGAACGCTCGTAGAGCGGCTCGACGCGGATGGCGTCGTCCGTATGCGAGACGAGCTTTTCCTCGAAGGACCCGCCGGCCAGCGCCTTCTCCGCCAGCGCCAGCCATCGTTGCCGGTCGACGTTCGGAAGTTCGGCATCCTGGGTCAAGGCACCGGCGACCATCCGTTCTCCTCGTTCTAGCGGCCGCAGCGGCCGACCATGTCAGTCTACGGTCCCCGGCCCGATATCACAATGCAGCACACATGCCGTGCAACACGCCTTTCGTGACGGCGACCGTCAATCGATTGCCAAACATGGGCAGGTTCCGCAAGCTCCAAAAGCCATTTTCAACGACGCCCATTGTCGCTGCGCAATGGCCTCACTATACCTGCGGCGGGGCTCCCTTTTCTTCAAGGGATCAGGGCATTCAACCCTATAGGTTTGCGGAGACCGGACAAATGGCCGACGATACCAGTATCTTCATGGGAGCCAGCCGCAAGCCGGACGACAGCTATCAGCGGCCCGAACAGCTTTTGCTGCAGTATGGCAATCGTCACGGCCTGGTCACCGGCGCGACCGGCACCGGCAAGACGGTGACCCTGCAGATATTGGCCGAGGGTTTCTCCAATGCCGGCGTGCCGGTATTCTGCGCCGACATCAAGGGCGACCTGTCGGGTATCGCCATGATGGGCACAGCGCAGGATTTCCTGGTCAAGCGGGCCGAGCAGGTCAAGCTCGATCCCTATGAATTCCAGGAATTCCCGGTCATCTTCTGGGATCTGTTCGGCGAGCAGGGCCACCCGATCCGCGCCACCATCTCGGAGATGGGGCCGCTGCTTCTGTCGCGGTTGATGAACCTTTCCGAAGCACAGGAAGGCATCATGAATATCGCCTTCCGCATCGCCGACGAGGAAGGCCTTCTGCTGCTCGACCTGAAGGACCTGCAGTCACTGCTGGCCAACATCGCCGATCGCGCCGAAGAGATCGGCGCCCGCTACGGCAACGTGACGAAACCTTCGGTCGGTGCCATCCAACGCACGCTGCTGGTCCTGGAGCAGCAGGGCGCTGCCAATTTCTTCGGCGAGCCGGCATTGCGGATCGCCGATATCATGCGCACCACGCGCGATGGACGCGGCGCCATCAGCGTGCTCGCCGCCGACAAGCTGATGATGAATCCGCGGCTCTATGCGACGTTCCTGCTGTGGCTGATGTCGGAACTGTTCGAGGAACTGCCGGAGGTCGGCGACCCGGACAAGCCGAAGCTGGTCTTTTTCTTCGACGAGGCACACCTTCTGTTCGACGACGCGCCGAAAGTGCTGATCGACCGCGTCGAACAGGTGGTCCGGCTGATCCGCTCGAAAGGCGTCGGCGTTTATTTCGTCACGCAAAATCCGCTGGATATTCCTGAAACGGTGCTGGCCCAGCTCGGCAACCGCGTGCAGCACGCACTTCGTGCCTACACCCCGCGCGAACAGAAGGCCGTCAAGACGGCGGCCGAGACGTTCAGGCCCAATCCCGATTTCGACTGCGCAACCGTGATCACGCAGCTCGGCACCGGCGAGGCGCTGGTCTCGACGCTGGAAGCCAAGGGCGTGCCGTCCATGGTGCAGCGGACGCTGATCCGCCCGCCGTCGTCGCGCCTTGGCCCGATCACGCCCGAAGAGCGCCGCAAGCTGATCGCCGAGAGCCCGGTTGCGGGACAGTACGACCAGACCATCGACCGCGAATCTGCTTTCGAGATGCTGCAGAAAAAGGCCAAGGACGCCCAGGAGGCGCAAGCCCAGCAGCAGGAGAGCGGCCGTTCGCGCTGGACCATTCCCGGCTTCGGCAATGACGATCCCCAGCCGACCGGCGGCCGCCGCGCGCCGCGGCCCTCCAACCGCCAGACGGTGGCGGAGGCGGCGATCAAATCAGTCGTGCGCTCGGTCGGCTCGTCGATCGGACGGGCGATCGTGCGGGGTATTCTGGGGAGTTTGGCCAGGGGGCGGTGAGGCAGGGCGAAGGTCGGATTCGCGCCATGAACCCGTCGCGATGCATATTAGTGAACGATCGAAATGGGCCGTGAGCGGACAGGCAGTTCAGGCTGCGGTTCCTGAAGAGCGGACATTCAGGTTGCGCGGCACCGTCTCGACCACGGCCCAGCCTGCCGGCGCGAAGTTGCTCCGCGCACTTTCTGTTGACCTGTCTCAGGCCCCCGTCAATGCGCCATGGACGAGTGCGCGCAGCTCTTTGCGCACCGGAATGGCGCTCGAAGGCAGCAGTTGCGTGAAGAGAATGACAACCAGGTCGTCGACCGGACTCACCCAGAAGAAGGTGCCTGCCGCCCCGCCCCAGCCATAGTCGCCCACTTGCGCCGAAATTTGTGCCTTAGCCGGATCGAGGACGACTGAGCCCAACAGACCGAACCCGACGCCTTCAAACTGGGTTTCGGCCCAAACTTCGGTTGCCATGGAGGCAAGATCTCCCGGTAGGTGATTGCGCGCCGCCAATTTCAAAGTGCGGGGACTGAGAATGCGTTCGCCGTTGAGTTCCCCTCCAGCCCGCAGCATTTCGGTGAACCGCCAATAATCGTCGATGGTTCCGACGAGCCCGCCTCCGCCGCAGAACGTATCAACCTTGCCTTGCCGCCATTCGGAAACCTGCGGCGCTTCGTGCAATGCCATGCCGCCAGCCGTAGCCTCATAAAGCGGGGGAAAACGGCTGATCTCAGACTCCGGCACAGAGAAGCCGGTGTCGGTCATGCCGAGAGGCTCGAAGATGCGAGTCGCGAAGTACTTGTCGAGCGTCATTCCGGAAACGACTTCCACGATGCGGCCGATGACATCGGAGCCGGTGCTGTATTGCCACTTCGTGCCCGGCTCCCATTCCAATGGCAGCTCGGCGATCCTGCGCACCATCTTGTCGAGCCCACCGTAAGCAAGGGCGAGGCCAAGTTTTTCTTTTGCATAAGCTTCACCGAGCAGTCGGGGGTTCGTAAAAAGGCTTAGGCCAGATGTGTGGGTCAGCAGATGGTGGATCGTTATCTTCGTTTTGGTGGGCACTGTTTGGTCCAGCGAGGTTGCGCCCGGTATCAGAAGTTGCCCGTTTTTGAATTCCGGCAGGTAAGCTTCGACCGGATCGTCGAGATGCAGGCGCGCCTCCTCGTACAGCATCATCAGCGCGACTGCGGTGACAGGCTTGGTCATCGAGTAGATCCGGGCGATGAGGTCGCGGTGCCAAGGCCGCTTGGCTTCGACGTCGGCGTGCCCGGCGCAATCGAAAAAGGCGAGTTCTCCATGACGCGCAATGAGCACCGCACCGCCCGGCCAGCGGCCGGTGTCGGCATATCGCTGCATCCATCGCTTCAGTCGCGCCAGCCGCGCCTTGTCGAAGCCGAGGTCCGCAGGAACACGAGTCGGTTCACTACTAAGTTGACTCATCGCCCAAATGCTCTGTCGCAAACGAAGGCTCTTTGGACGATCCTGCGCTCTTCCGGGATTATTGCCAATAGCTGCCTGCTTGACCTCCACTGAAGCTGCAGACGACGTCTGTTCTCAGGAATCCCAAATGCGGTCCCCTGGGGCAGACTTGGGCGCAGATCTGCCGTTGGCACGCTGACCGCGGAGCCGCGTTCGGGTGGTAGATTGCCATAGCGCAAATCCGATGGCTCAGGCAGCTATCTAACCGGAACCACCAGGAGCGAGGAAGATCCCGCCCGCGCTTTCGATCAACTCAGAAGATCGAATTTGTGATCGATTTTATCGGGCCGAGCAGGATCGATCCTTCCGGCACGCCGGCGTCGATCGGGATGGCTTTGCGGTTTGCTGTCGCCACCATCGGCTGGCCGATATCGGCCGTCACCACGACCGGGGTCTTGTTCGGCACACGATCGTAGAGATCGATTATGTCCTGGTTCATCAGGCGCACACAGCCCGACGACACCGACTTGCCGATCGACCGCCATTCCGGCGAACCGTGCAGGCGGTAGAGCGTGTCCTGGTTGCCCTGGAAGAGATAGAGCGCCCGCGCGCCAAGCGGGTTCTTGAGCCCGCCGGGCATGCCGCCATTATCGGCGCTGTAGGGTTTCAACTCCGGCTGCCGCGCTATCATTTCGTCCGGCGGCGTCCATTTCGGCCATTTCTGCTTCCATTGGACCACGGCATCGCCCGACCATTCGAAGCCGGCGCGGCCGAGCCCAACGCCATAGCGGATCGCCTGGCCGCCCGGGCGCACCAGGTAGAGGAAGTGATTAGTCGTGTCGACGACGATGGTGCCCGGCTGCTGCCCGGTCGGATCGTCAACGATCTGGCGCAGGAACTGCGGGTCGATCTTGTCGACCGGTATGGCCGGCAGCTCGAAGCCGCCATCCGACATCGGCCCATACATCGTCACATAGTCGCCGAGCGCCGGCTCGACATAGGTCGGGGGCGGTGGCTCGACCGGCTGTTGCGACAGCGTTGTGCAACTGGAGGCCGCGACCGAGGCGGCGCCAAGGGCGGCTGCGTTGAGGAAACCGCGACGGCTAAGGCGCAGAGAGGACGACGGGAGTGTGAACATGATTGCCTTTTTTAAGTCTCAAATCGCAACAAAGCATAAATGCATCCGGTTGCGCGCCCGGTCACGCAGGGTGCTCGAGCAATGCCCGGCGCGATAGGCGGTTCCAATTCTGGCCGCAGGGTGGACAAACAAAGGCAAAGCTGTGACTGGACCGTCACTGTTGCGTCGAGGCAACATTTCCGGTGTCACCCCCCGGCGACCAGACCTTCAAGGGACGGCAAGATCAGGGCCGGTGGAAAATCCCGGTATTCCTCTGGCTGATTGGCGCGGTTGATCCACACCGTCCTGAAGCCGAATTTGGTGGCGCCGGCGACGTCCCAGCGGTTGGATGACTGGAAAGAGACAGCGCCTGGATAGAGGCGCCAGCCCGTGGTGACCATGTCGTAGACCGACGGATCGGTCTTGAAGCGCCTGACGCTGTCGACGGAAAAGACGTCGTCCAGGACCTGGTCGAGCGCGGCGGACTTGACGGCCGCCTCCAGCATTTCAGGCGAACCGTTGGACAGGATCGCCAGCCTTGCCCCCGAAGCCTTGAGCGCCTTGAGCACGGCCGGCACCTCCGGATAGCAGTCCAGCCGCCAATACGCCTCGAGCAGCTTCGCCCTCAGCCCGGCATCCGCGGATGGAACCTTGCGCAGGGCGAAGTCGAGGGCCTGCTCGGTGAGCTGCCAGAAGTCGGCATAGGCCCCCATCAGCGTCCTGACCCAGGAATATTCCAGCTGCTTGGCGCGCCAGATATCGGACAGCAACTGGCCGTCCGGCCCGATCTGGTCGGCGTGACGGCGCACGGCCGCATGCACGTCGAACAGCGTGCCATAGGCGTCGAAAACGTAAGCCGCGAACTGCATCCGACAGTTTTGAGGCCGCGTAAGGCAAGGCGCAAGCGCTGATTGCAGTCCGCCAGCCCGCTGGCCTCAACAAATCTCAGCCAAGCCGGTTGACGGCGGCCGCCAAAGCATCTTCCAATGCGCCGCAACAAGCATTGGACGGAACCTGGCAATGACACTGGCGACTGCGGCGCAATCCGCGACATGGACCTTCGTCGACGGCGACTGGTACGAGGGCAACGTTGCCATTCTAGGGCCGCGCAGCCACGCCATGTGGCTCGGCACCAGCGTGTTCGACGGCGCCCGCTGGTTCGAGGGCGTCGCTCCCGATCTCGATCGCCATGCAGCGCGGGTAAATGCCTCGGCGATCGCGCTCGGCCTGAAACCGACGATGAGCACCGACAAGATCGTCGGCCTGACCTGGGACGGGCTGAAGAAGTTCGACGGCAAGACGGCGGTCTACATCAGGCCGATGTATTGGGCCGAGCATGGCGGCTATATGGGCGTGCCGGCCGACCCGGCCTCGACTCGTTTCTGCCTTTGCCTCTACGAATCGCCGATGATCTCGCCGGCTGGGTTTTCGGTGACGGTGTCGCCGTTCCGGCGCCCGACCATCGAAACCATGCCGACCAACGCCAAGGCCGGCTGCCTTTATCCCAACAACGGCCGGGCCATTCTCGAAGCCAAGATGCGCGGCTTCGACAATGCGCTCGTGCTCGACATGCTGGGCAATGTCGCCGAGACCGGCACCTCGAATATTTTCCTGGTGAAGGACGGCCATGTCCTGACGCCGGCGCCGAACGGCACCTTCCTGTCCGGCATCACCCGCGCGCGCACCATGGCCCTGCTGGGCGAATACGGGTTCACGACGACGGAAAAGACGCTGTCGATCCGCGATTTCCTGGAGGCAGACGAAATCTTTTCGACCGGAAACCACTCGAAAGTCGTGCCGGTCACCCGTATCGAGGATCGCAATCTGCAGCCCGGACCGGTGGCCAAGAAGGCGCGCGAACTCTATTGGGAATGGGCGCATTCGACTTCGCCCGGCTGACCCGCTAAAAAGCGGCCGGCGCTTCGTTTCCGGAGTTGTTCCAGACCAATCCAGTCCTATGTTAGTCCGGTATCGACACCGGATTTTTCCACGAGGGAGTACGACCGATGGCTTTTGAATTGCCCGCCTTGCCCTATGATTACGAGGCTTTGCAGCCTTACATGTCCAAGGAAACGCTGGAATATCACCACGACAAGCACCACAAGGCCTATGTCGACAACGGCAACAAGCTGGCCGCCGAGGCGGGCATGGGCGATTTGTCGGTCGAAGAGGCCGTCAAACAGTCCTTCGGCAAGAATGCGGGGCTCTTCAACAATGCCGCCCAGCACTACAATCATATCCATTTCTGGAAATGGATGAAGAAGGGCGGCGGCGGCAACAAGCTGCCGGGTGCATTGCAAAAGGCGGTCGACAGCGATCTTGGCGGCTACGACAAGTTCAAGGCCGACTTCATCGCCGCCGGCACCACCCAGTTCGGCTCGGGCTGGGCTTGGGTCTCGGTCAAGGACGGCAAGCTGGCGATCTCGAAGACGCCGAACGGCGAGAACCCGCTCGTCCATGGCGCGACGCCGATCCTCGGCGTCGATGTCTGGGAACATTCCTACTACATCGATTATCGCAACGCCCGGCCGAAATATCTCGAAGCCTTCGTCGACAGTCTCATCAACTGGGACTATGTGCTCGAACTCTACGAAAAGGCCTGATCCGTTCCAGAAAAGCCCCGGCAGAACCGGGGCTTTTCTTTTTCAGCATCAGAACGACAGCTGCAAAAATTTCACGCAAGCGTGAGGCGAAGCGTCGGAATTTTTAAGCCATCCTTGCCGTTTGTTATCGGGGTGGGACCGCATCCTGAATTGCCTTCAACATGGAGCCAAGTGAATGAGAAAGCTTATCCTCGCCATCTCGATGCTCGCCTTCGCCGGTTCGGCGGCATTTGCCGACCCGGTCGCCGACCGGCAGGCCCTGATGAAGGAACGTGGCAAGATCGCCGCCGGCTTGTCGAAAGTGGTCAAGGGCGAGACGCCCTACGACGCAGCTTCGGTACTGACGGCGTTGCAGGCACTGCAGGCCAATGCCGAGAAATTCCATGCCGGCGTCGACACGCTTTTCCCGGCGGGCAGCGACACCGGCGACACCACGGCGTCCCCAAAAATCTGGCAGGACATGGCCGGCTTCAAGACGGCTGAAGGCAAGTACCTCGCCGACGTCAAGGCGGCGGTCGCCGCAGCACCTGCGGATGCCGACGCGTTGAAGGCGCAGTTCAACACCATCGGCGGCGGCTGCGGCAACTGTCATCAAAACTACAGGGTGAAAAAAGGCTGATAGCGGGCAATGCGCTTGCTGAAGAAACTTGTCGGCACCGCCCTCGTTCTGGGCGGCGCGGCCGCGATTGCCGGCTGGTTCCTGTCGGCTCCGGTCAGGCTCGATGCCGCAACGCTGGCTGAGCTTGGTCCTGGCGACGCCGCCAGGGGCAAGCGCATCTTCTACGCCGGCGGCTGCACATCCTGTCATGCCAAGCCCGGCTCGCAAGGCGACGCCCGCCTTCAGCTGGTCGGCGGCCTTGAACTCAAGACGCCATTCGGCACCTTCGTGCCGCCGAACATCTCGCAAGATACCAGGGACGGCATCGGCGCCTGGTCGGTCGAGGACTTTGCCAACGCCATGCTGAAGGGCGTGTCACCGTCGGGCGAGCATCTCTATCCGGCATTTCCCTATACTTCCTACGCGGCCATGAAGCCGGCCGACATTGCCGATCTCTATGCATTCCTCAAGACGTTGCCCGCGGTCGCCGGCAAGGCGCCCGCCAATTCGCTGGCATTTCCTTTCAACGTCCGACGCGGCCTTGGTCTGTGGAAGCTGCTCTATTTGAGTGATCAGCCGGTCGTTTCCTTTCCCGACGGCACATCGGATCCGGTGTTGACAGGCCGCTATCTGGTCGAAGGCCCCGGCCATTGCGGCGAATGCCACACGCCGCGGGACGTTACCGGCGGCACCAGGAAGAGCCAGTGGCTGGCAGGTGCCGCCGCCGCCGAAGGCAGCGGCATCGTGCCCAACATCACGTCGGGCGAGGGCGGCATCGCCGACTGGTCCGAAGCCGACATCGCCAACTATCTCGAAACCGGCTTCACGCCGGATTTCGATACGGTCGGCGGCGCGATGGTCGACGTGCAACGAAACATGGCCGTGCTGACCCCGGAGGACCGCACGGCGATCGCCGCCTATCTGAAAGCCGTGCCGCCGCATCCCAACGGCTATCCGGCGCGCAAGAAGCCGGCGAGCTAGCGGCTGTCCGGTCTAGCGGTCGCCGAGAAAGTCGAAGCCGGTTTCGAAGAAGTGATTGTAGTCGCAGGTCATTTCCTCGCCGGGCGCAATATCGCGCAAGGCATAGGTCTCCTCCGGCTGCGAGACGTCGCAATTCGGGTCGTCGGCATGGTTCATGTAGCGCGCATCGTCGGCCTCGAAGACGATGTAGTTCGGGTCGCGCCGGTCCGGGTAGGCGTAGCGGTCGAGATAGGTTTTCACCGGCCCGGTTTCCCGCTCGTAGGCTGCTACCTCGATGCGGCGGTCGTATTTCGGGTCGAGCTTCCAGACCAGCGTGCCGCGGGGAATGTGGTTTTTGGCAAAGACGCCGATGCCCTGGATGGGCGATTTGTCGAGATAGACATCGACGAGCAACATAGCAGATCCCTGGGTGATTGAGTGTTGGCGGCGACCGTGAAAAGGCCGCGCACTGGGTAGCGCGCGACCTTTGCAATTGCGAGCGGAAAATCAGCTGTGCCTGCTCAGTTTCCGAAGCTTCATACAGCGTCGCCTGTCGAGACCCTAGCGCTGTTGCAGCGCCAACCGAATGCCCAAGGCGCAATAGATGCCGCCGACAGCCTTGCCTTGCCATCTCAGCACCGTCGGGTTTCGGCGCAGGAAAGTGCCGAGGCCGCCCGCACCCACGGCGAAAACCACCGTGCTGACGAGGCCCAACAGAACAAAAATCACGCCCAATGTCGCCAGTTGAAGCATCACCGATCCGTTTTCAGGCCGCACGAACTGCGGAAGAAATGCAAGGAAGAAAAGCGCGGTCTTGGGGTTGAGAACCTCGGTCAAAACAGCCTGCCGAAATGCTTTGGCGGCGGGAATCGCAAGTGCGCCGGCGGCCGGATAGGCAGGCGTTTTCTCGATGATCGCACGAATGCCGAGATAAATGAGGTAGGCTGCGCCGATGTACTTCACGATGCTGAAAAGCGCCGCCGACGTGGCAATGATCGCCGAAATGCCGACGATCGCCATGAAGGTGTGAACCACGTCGCCGGCCGCGATCCCCGCGCCGGTCGCGATGCCAACCCTGGTTCCAGAACTGGTAGCCCGCGCCACGGTCAAAAGGGTGGCAGGACCCGGGATGAAGACAAAGCCAAGCACGACCGCGACATACGCAATCAGTGTGGTGAGATCGATCATTGGTGGCGTCTCCGCAACTCTGACCGCGAATGAAAGCCACGTCTCGGAACGGAAGGCAATGACCGCTCACCCCCGGGTGTTCACGCGGCAAGCTCGGCCTTGCCTGTCACCTTGAGCGCGAAGGCGTAGGTGAAGGCGATTTCCTCCAGCCGGGAGAACCGGCCGGAGGCGCCGGCATGGCCTGAATCCATGTTGATCTTGAACAGCACCGGATTCTCACCTGTCTTGCGGTCGCGCACCCGTGCCACCCATTTGGCCGGCTCCCAATAGGTGACGCGCGGGTCGGTCAGGCCGGCCAGCGCCAGGATCGGCGGATAGTCGAGTGCGGCGACATTGTCGTAGGGTGAATAGGCGGCGATGGTCCGGTAATCCTCCGCCGAGGCGATCGGATTGCCCCATTCCGGCCATTCCGGCGGTGTCAGCGGCAGGCTGGCGTCGAGCATGGTGGTGAGCACGTCGACGAAGGGAACCTCGGCGACGATGCCGCCGAAGCATTGCGGCGCCATGTTGGCGACAGCGCCCATCAGCATGCCGCCGGCTGAACCGCCCTGCGCGACGATGCGATCATGCGCGGTGTAGCGTTCAACGACGAGGTGCTGGGCGACCGCGATGAAATCGGTGAACGTGTTCATCTTGTTCGCTCGCTTGCCGTCGTCGTACCAGCCATAGCCCTTGTCCTTGCCGCCGCGAACATGGGCTATCGCGTAGACAAAGCCGCGGTCGACCAGCGAAAACAGATTGGTGTTGAACGCGGCCGGCACGGTGATGCCATACGAGCCGTAGCCGTAAAGCAGGCAAGGCGCCGACCCGTCGAGCGGCGTGTCGCGGTGATGGAGGAGCGAGATCGGCACCAGTTCGCCGTCGGCGGCGGGTGCCATCAGCCGGCGTGTGACGTAGTGTTCCGGGTCATGGCCGGACGGCACTTCCTGGGTCTTGAGCAGCACCCGCTCGCGGGTGTGCATGTTGTAATCGAAGACCTGCGCCGGGGTCGTCATCGACGAATAGGAAAAGCGTATGATCTCGGTGTCGTATTCGTAGGAGCCGGACAGGCCGAGCGAGAAGGCTTCCTCGTCGAAGGAGATCAGGTGCTCCTCGCCGCTCTTGCGGTCGCGCACCACGATGCGCGGCAGGCCTTCCCTGCGCTCGAGCCGGACCATGTGGTCCTTGAAGCCGATCACCGAAAGGATCAGCCGTCCCGCTTCGTGCGGCACCAGTTCCTGCCAGTTGGCGCGCACCGGATCTTGGGCCGGCGCCGTCATGATCTTGAAGTCCTTGGCGCCGTCGGCATTGGTGAGGATGAAGAAAATGTCGCCGCCTTCATCGAGCTCGTACTGCAGGCCGGTCTGGCGCGCCGCAACCAGCTTCGGCTCGGCGAACGGATCGTTGGCGCTCATGATGCGGTATTCCGAGGTCTCATGGTCGTTGATGCCGATCATGATCCACTCGTTGGAGCGCGTGCCGCCGACATCCATGAAGAAGCCGGGGTCGGTCTCCTCGTAGATCAGCCGGTCGTTTTCAGGACTGTCGCCAAGCGCATGGAACAGCACTTTGGAAGGACGGTGGTTGGGGTCGAGGCGGGTGTAGAAAAAACCGTCATTGCCGGCATCCCACACACCGCCGCCGCCGGTGTCCGGGACCCTGTCCGCCAGATCGTTGCCGCCGGCCAGATCGCGGACGCGCAGCGTGTAGAATTCGGAACCCTTGTCGTCGAAGGCCCAGAGCAGCTTGCTGTGGTCGTCCGAATGATCGACGCCGCCCAGGCGGAAATATGGCTTGCCCTCGGCCTCGGCATCGCCGTCGAGCAAGATCTGCTTGTCGCCGCCGTCGCGCGTCGTGCGGAAATAACGCGGCTGCTGGCCGCCAAGCTTGAAGGAGGAGCCGTAGGCGTAAGGCCCGTCCTTCATCGGCACGGAAGAATCGTCTTCCTTGATGCGTCCCTTCATTTCCGCGAAAAGCTGCTTCTGCAGTTGGACCGTATCGGCCATCAGCGCCGCCTGGTAAGCATTCTCGGCTTCGAGGTGGGCGCGGATTTGGCCGTCGAGCAGGGACGGATCCCTGAACATCTCTTGCCAATTGGTGGCCCTCAGCCACGCATAGTCGTCCGTCCGCCTCATGCCGTGATGTGTGTCGAAGATCGGCCGCTTCTCCGGCTGCGGCGGGGTGGCGGTCGGAAACGTGGCGGTCGGAAACACTGGGGTTTTGGTCATTGCGTCTCGCTGTGGAAGCTACTTGAATGGCGAATGAACACGCCGAGCAGCGCGGGTTCAAGGGCTATGATCTATTGTTGTGGTGGCTCGAGAGGACGGGCTGGAGGAGCGGATAACGAATATTTCTTCTCGGACTGCCGCGGTTCTCGCCGTCGCTGCGATGACCCCTGCCAGTGCCGGTCAATCTCATGCAACTGCCTTCGCGGCTTGGCAAGTGGCCGATATGGCTGGGTCTACGGAAATACATTACCCCATTTCAATGACACAGCGCACCGCACCGGCGACGGCTCGCGAGCAACAGTAACGCTTCGCAACCTATGATTTTACTGAATCCGCCGATCATTCAGGCTGTAATGCCGCCGGCAGGGTCAAGCATCGAACTCTATTTACCTGCTGCCGTTTGTGTAATGGCTGTTTGCCGCGGCGTCAGTCGATGCTGGTCTGACCAGAAAAAACGGCAAAGTTACACTTTGCACGAAAGAGTGAAGCTGAATATGGAAGATTTGACTTGTGTCGCTGAATAGACCGAAAGAAGCGAATTGACTTACTTGGCGGTCCGGCCCATTAAGATGCCGCGACGCGAATCGCGGAGGCTTTTTCCTGCACAAGTTCGCGCGATGCCCAACTATCGAAACGGGCGCAAACAGAAACAATTCTCGTTGGGGCCTGAACGCCATGGATATTACCGAAACACCTTCCAGAAACAGTGACGCGCTGATCGAGCTCACCGCCGACGTGGTGGCCGCCTATGTCAGCAACAATCCCGTACCGGTCGGCGAACTGCCGAACCTTATCGCCGATGTCCATGCCGCTCTCGGGCGCGTCGGCGGGGCCGCCGAGCAGCCGCCTGCCGACAAGCAGAAGCCGGCGGTAAATCCGAAGCGGTCGGTGCATGACGACTACATCATCTGTCTCGAAGACGGCAAGAAGTTCAAGTCGCTCAAGCGTCACTTGATGACCCACTATGATCTGACGCCCGACCAGTATCGTGAAAAGTGGAACCTGGACCCGAGCTATCCGATGGTAGCGCCCAATTATGCGGCCGCCCGTTCGCAGCTCGCCAAGAAGATGGGTCTCGGCCGCAAGCGCAAGGGACGCTGACAAGCGGCTCTTCCGGTTTGACACTCAAACGGCGCCTGCGGGCGCCGTTTCGTATTATGGGTCAAGGTCGAACCCGCTATGGTGCCGGCAACTGCCGTCCGGTCAGGCGGTCTGCTTCAACGCTGCTTCGGCATCACGCTTGATGCGCTTGACCATAGAGCGAAGACCATTGGCGCGCTGCGGCGACAGGTGCTCGTCAAGTCCGAGTGCCTTTAGCGTTGCCTCTGCGTCGGTCCTCTGGATTTCGCTGGCCGGCCGTCCCGAAAACAGCGCCAGCATGATGGCGACCAGGCCGCGCACGATATGGGCGTCGGAATCGCCCTTGAAGGTGACAACGGGGTCGGCACCTTCGCCCTGTTCGGTGGTCAACCAGACCTGGCTGACGCAGCCGGGCACCTTGTTGGCCGGTATACGTTGCTCGTCGGGAAACGGCGGCAGCGCTTCACCCAGTTCAATCACATAGCGATAGCGGTCTTCCCACTCGTCGAGCAGGGAAAAGTCCTCGCGGATGGTCTGGATCGTCGTCGTCATTCCCCGGATATAGTCATCCGGCGCTGCCACGTCACGGAAAAAGAGGAGAAACGCCGCAGGCGCCGAAAGCGGGTAGCCTTGCGGTCTGGCGATGGATTCGGCCGAAACCGTCTCAGTTCTTCGCCGGCAAGTGCAGTTTCGCCGGCAAATCGACTTTCGCTGGCAAGATGATTTCCTCGGGCACGCTGCCGGTAGTCGTCACCGTATCGGGTTCAGCGGCCTTGTCGTCCAGCATGGCGGCCGCGATCTTGGCGGTCTCCTTCGCCCGGGCGGTGATGGTGTGCATTGCCGATTTGCCGGTCTCGCACACGTCCGGCTTGCGCTCGCAGATGCCGGCGATGTCGCCGACGGCCTCGCGCGCCGCAAACAGCGCCTGGAGCGGCCCGACGCTTTCGCGGCCGGCATCATCGGCGCCGACACCCAGCGGGAGCGCCAGAAGCACCAGCGAAAACCAGAAAGCAGCTCTTATCAGAAAGCCCATCTGTCTGTCCTCTATGACGGTCATGCCTCCGAACCGCACAACCCCTTGTACCGCGACATTGGCACAGACGCGCAAAGGACGGCTTGTCCCGAAAGCAACAGTTTTCCTCAAATTTTAGGCAGATTCGAAACGAAGCGTTTTGAAGTTCATTAGCCTCGAAAGGCTCAAATTTTATTCAGCAAATGATAACCGTTCAACCACTTGTTTTTCCTCGTTAATTTTTGCATTGGTGACAGTTTGATGCCATCGGCCGCAACGCCAGGCGCAGGCGGTGTGGATAACGCTCCGTTTACTATGGCGGCAATTGCCCCGGTTTTTCCCCGCCGGTATCCCGATATTTGCAGCCTGCCGGGGGACGATCGGCCCAGCCTTATCCATTCCTTAAACGCTGGATGCGAGTTTCGGATCGACAAAAGCCGCCTGCAAAGCAGGGCCGTTCACGACCGGGTGCGTTGAGTTGAGTGCGATCAAGGCCAGATACGCCGAGTTGCCGGGCGCGATAGCCGCCGGTTGCGAACGGATGGTTCATCCGTCCGTGCTCGGCCAGAGCGATCGTCGCCGCCACAGCCGGTTCATTGGCGTCATGCTGGCGACCCCTTTCTTCAGCGCGGGTGCAGCGGTGACGCTGGTCACATCGGGCATGGGTGCGGCTGTGACTGTGGCTGCGATCTTTGCGGCGTTCGGCCTTTGCTGGTTCGCCGCCCTGCTGGTGGCTGCATCGGGCAAGATGACCCTGGCCGGCCAACTCGCCTTGATCGTCGGCAATGTTGCGCTCGGTGCCCTTATCGCTGCTGCCGGCGGTGTGGCATCGCCGGTTGCCCTGCTCGCGGTGGCGCTGCCGTTTGAAGCCTGGTGGATCGGCCAGTCGCGCCGTGCCGTGATCTGGGGCGCCATATCGGCCCTTGTCGCAGTCTTGCTGCAGCCTTTAGCCGGTTCCGTCTTGCCGCTCGACCAGACCGAAATCGCCGCATGGCACTGGCTGGTACCACTGGCCTGGGCACTCACGCTCATTCCGCGTATCGCTCCGCTTCGCGGCGCCGCCAGCGCACAGCTCGATCCGGCCGGCAGCGACCGGCTCGAAGACCTCATCGACGCCGTCGTGCTGCGAATCGCTGCGCATGGCGAGGTTCTGGACGTCTCGGCTAAGGCACGCACCATGCTGAGGCTGCCACCGGAGCTGCTTTTCGGCACCGGACTTTTCGATCGCATCCATCTGTCCGACCGCGTCCCGTATCTCAGTGCGCTGGCCGATATGCGCGATGGCGCCCTGTCGCGCCGGCTCGACCTTCGCGTCCGGCTGCCGCAGAGCGGCGGCGTGACAGCCGACAATTACCGGCCGTTCTCGCTCGAGATGATGCGCGCGCCGGGGCAGGGGACTGTCTTCACGCTTCTTCTGCGCGAGAACGATGAACTGGCCGGACTGCGCCTGGAGCTTGCCGCCGCCAATGAGGCGGCTGCCTCCGCCGAGGTGGCGAAAGGACGCTTCCTTGCCGTCGTCAGCCATGAGTTGCGCACCCCGCTCAATGCCATCATCGGCTTTTCCGACATGCTGCTGCACGAGATGTTCGGCAGCTTCAAGGATCCGCGCCAGAAGGAATATGTCGGGCTGGTCAGGGATTCGGGCCAGCACCTGCTTGCCGTCGTCACCTCGATACTCGACGTATCGCGGATCGAATCGGGCGCCTACGCGACGGAACCGGAACCGTTCCGCTTCCGCGAAGCGGTCGAGATGTGCCAGTCGATGATGCGCCTGCAAGCCGAGGCAAAGGCCATCGATCTGCAGGCCCAGATCGCGCCGGACGCAGGCGAAATAAATGCCGACCGGCGCGCCGTGCAGCAGATCCTGATCAATCTCGTCTCCAACGCGATCAAATTCACGCCCGAAGGCGGCAATGTCGTCATCGGCGCCAAGCGGATCGGCTCGCGGCTGCATTTCTGGGTCCGGGACACCGGCATCGGCATCGCCGAGGAAGATTTCGCCAATCTCGGCAAGCCGTTCATGCAGATCCAGAACGACTATACCCGCCGTTTCGAAGGCACCGGGCTCGGGCTTTCGCTGGTGAAGGGGCTGGTGGCGCTGCACCAAGGCACCATGTCGATCGAAAGCATGCCGGGCGAGGGCACCACGGTGACGATCAGCCTTCCCGTGAGCGGCCCGACGGGCCGCTCGGGGGAAAAGACCGGCGTGGTGCCGATGTCCGCGGCCAAACTCAGAGCGGACGGTGGCAAAGGGGAGAGCAATGGGTCGCTCCGCAAAACAGCCTAAGGCGGTCAAACGCCGCGGCAATGCCTTCGAGCACGGAGCGATGGCCCTGGGCAGCCTGATCTCGCGCAATCCTGTTGTGGTCGGCGGCTCTACCGCGTTCCTGGTGACGCTGTTCTACGTCTCGGCGAACGCTCTTTGGTATCAGCCCTTTCCGCATGCCGGCGCGTTTTTCGCCACCAGAAGCATCGAGCGCTTTCCGCGGGCGGACAGCGACGAGCCCGAAACCACTATCAACATCGTGCGTCCGGCTTCAGCGCCGATCAAGAGCGACCCGGTCGTCGAACAGGTCCAGGGCATATTGAAGGATCTCGATTTCTATTCCGGCACCGTCGACGGTATCCCCGGACCGAATACGCGCAAGGCCATCCAGGCCTATCAGCAGAAGGTCGGATTGAATGCCTCCGGCGAGATCGACGGCGTCCTGCTGGATCAACTGGGCGCCACGCCAAAGACCGCGGCCGTGGTTCCGCATCCGGTGCCGCGGCCGGTCGAAACGGCCGCTGCTCCGGCCGCCATTCCGGTATCCGCACCGGCGAATGCGGCAGCGCAAACGCCTGATGCGCGCATCGTCAAGATCCAGGCCGGACTGAAGGCCTTCGGCAATGACGACATGCAATTGGATGGCGTCGTCGGCGCGCGCACCAAGGCCGCGATCAAGGAATTCCAGGCACTGTTCGGCCTGCCCGAGACCGGTGAACCCGACGAGATCGTCTACGTCAAGATGCGCGAGATCGGCTTGACCAACTGAGGGTCGTGACGGCCGCTTGGCGGTCGGCTCGGCAAAGACCGTTTACGGTCTTCCGGCCGATGCTGTAAGGACCGCCGCATGTCCAGGAATTTTCTATGCGCGTAACCACCGATCTGTGGGTGTCGGCGCTGTTGCGCCGGGTTTTCAGCGCCGGCGGCTTTGCCGCCGTGGTCAAGCGCGGCGCGACGGAAGCCGGTGCGGTTTTCGTGCTGACGCGGGGCAGGCTGGGGGAGATGGCGCTGTTCGGGCCGGCGCCGCAGACGAGCTACGATTCGGCCAGGCCGGACGACCGCTTTTTCAGCCTGCTCGGCGAAGGCGACGATGCCGCCATCTTCGACGCGCGGCTGGAGCGCGAGAAGAAATTCGATCCGGATATCTGGGTGATTGAGATCGAGGCGGGCGCCGTTCCCGTCGAGGAGCTTATCTCGGTCAAGGCGTCGTAACGGCAAGCCTTCAAACGCGATGAGCCTTTGGGGTGGCGGTCATATCGGCGCCGTTCTGCTTGCGCAGGTCGGCATTTGCGGCGACGCGCCCGGGCTTGCGAACGATTTTCGACACGGTGTCGGCCTTCCAGGCGCGGAGCCCGTCCAACGCCGCTTCGCGGTGCAGCAGGCGGTAGCGGTCGAGGAAGATGCGGATCGCCTGCGGGTGCGGAAACGCGGTCGGATAGATGGCGGCCGTGATCAGGAACGCCTTGTCTTCGCTAAGGTCGAGCGCGCGCAAGGCGGTCAGCAGCGGTGCGTAATTGTGGCTCGCGGTAAGCGTCCGCGCCGTTGAAAAATCGATTTCGAGCGCATCGGCGAGCGCTGTCTGGAAGAATGCCGCATTACCGGTCAGCGCGGTCTCGCGCAGCTTGACGTAGGTTTGTGGCTCGACGAACGGACCGATGGCAGTGCCGCTCTCGGCGCGCATCATGGATCGCAACCGGCGGCGTACAGTTTCGGCGGCATCGGAAGCCTCTTGCCTGTTGGCCTCGCCCGCAACCACTTCGGCGTTTTCGGACGCGGCTTTGGCCGTTGTTTCCGGCTGCTGCTGCGACCGCACCAGCGTCGGCCTTTCGAGCACTTTGATGAGATCCGCGATCGTTTGATTGAGATCCTTGCGGCGGGCAATGGCACGGGCATGCGGCAGGCCGTGACGCCCGATCAGCGCGATGAGGTCGACGTCGCTGAGGGCACGCGAGCGGATGAGCAGCGGAGCGGCGATGTCGACCCGCTCCTGGCAAAGTCGCCGCACCAGCGCGGCGGGTGCATATTCGCATTCGGAAAGGGCTGCCGCGACGTAGCGGCGCGATTCGACCGAGACATTGTCGAAAAGCGGCAGCGTCAGGTCTTCGAGTTGCGCGATCTCCCGGCGCGAAGGGCGGGTGAGCGAGCAGAACGCCGATACCGCGGCGCGAAACAGCCTTTCGGCCTTTCCCGATTCAGCTCCTGCTGCGATTTGCCTGAAATCCGAAGCTGACACGAAGGATACGCCTGACACTCGACACGATCTGGAGGGCGCTCTGCCGGGCTGTACCGGTTTCGCGTTTCCCAAGAACAAAGATCAATTTAGCGGCGATCCGTTAGCGCTCCGTTAACCTACTGCCTTCTTAATCGACTATGGAGGCGTTGCGTTGTGCTCCGGGGCAACCGAGAGGAATACGCGAACCATGGGCATGGTACTGTCTTTCGTGCCGCGAACGGCGGCAACCAATCGAGCACAACAAACCGCGCCGGCGGCAGTGATCATCTTTCCCGGGGTGCGCTACGAGCAGCGGCCGCTGACGGGCGAAACGCGGCCGGCCGGCCCCGACAAGCCGGGGCCTTCGGGAACATTGCCGGTACCGCATCACTGAGCGTCGGACCCGGGCTTAAAAATCCTGGAGTTCGCAGGAACTCTGTTCGAGAAACCGCGAGACGATCGGCTTCCAGCTGTCGTCGGGCACGAACGAACGGATGACGAAGACGCCTTCCTCTATCGGCGCCTCGACGAAGATGGCCCCTTGCAGTTCCTCGGGAAGATCCTTGCGGACCTCGATCATCTGGGCCGGCGTCAGCACAACGGTGTCGAGCACGCCTGCGGTCGCGCTGTGGTCGTTGAACGAGTAGATGTTGTGGCCGCCGCGGTCATAGACCGATATCGACCAGAACGGCACCTTTCCCGGCGCCTTGACCCGCACCATCCCCTCGGCAAGGTCGAAGCGGCATGCCGCCGCATAAAACAGCGGATCGACCGATTTCACCACCGGCGCGCCGCCGGCTTCCGCGTCGAGCCTGGTCATCTTGTAGAGATCCGAAGCCATGGCCAATCGCGACCAGGCGTCGCGTTCGGAAAACTCGGGGACGAGCAGCAGCACGACGATGTGCACGATGCCGGCGCCGAGCAGACCGAGCAGCACGGCATGCAGCAGGCTACGCATTGCAGCCGACCTTCTGGATCTGCGGCAGCGTGACGTCCGAGAGACCGGTGCTGCTGGCGATCGGCGTGTCGTAGAACGTAAGCACCAAGTACATCTTGCCGGCGCCGCTGGTCAGCAGCCAATTGCCGGGCGCAGGGCGGCTGCCGACGGAAATGACCACCGAATTGTCGGCCTGGCGCAGCACTTGATAGGACTGTAGCGCAGCCGGCCTCAGCTTGCCGGTCTCGACCACGCCAAGCGACTGGTCGGCGGCATAAAGCGTCCAGAACCGGGCGGTGGGAAAGCCGCCCGCAATCTTGTAGGCACATTGCCGCTTGAGCTGTTCGCCGCCGGAATCGCGCTCGGCTATGAAGGACAGTCCTTCCGCCTGTCCGAGCGCCAGCACGCCTTCGCGAGCCACGCGGGCCTTCGAATAGGGATCAGCCGTCGGCGTGCCGATATCGGGGAAGGCGGTCCATTGGCCGATCCTGATGGCGCCGACGCCGTCCTGCAGCTTCAGTGCATACCAGACGCTGCCGCCACCGCCGACGACGGCGATGGCAAGCGAAAGCAGTGTCAGGAAGGCGTTCTTGAGCATGAGGAGGCAGGGAACCGAAGGCCGGGACTGAAAGATTGCCGCTCGGGGATATCGCGGCGCAGGGCCTTGTGGCAAGCGGCCGCGTGGAATTGGCCGTCACAGCGCCGAGAGGGTCTCCGGTGCAGCGGGCGCGTCGAGCACGGGTGCCGCCTGGAACAGCTTGGTCAGTTCCTTCAGTGTCTGGGTGGTCCGGCTGGACAGCACCGGCGGACGCTCGGCGGCGGCGTCGGCAGCTGCCTGTTCGGCGTTCTTCTTTTCCGCTTCCTCGGCCTTGGCGGCGATTTCGGCATCGACGAAGGGGTGATCGAGGCCGGGGATCGGTCTGAGGTCGATATTCTGGTGCGCATAGAGCATCAGGCGCTGCCACACCATGGCCGGCAGCGTGCCGCCGGTCATCTTGTTGGTCGCGGTGAAGTCGTCATTGCCGAGCCAGACGGCGGCCGTGTAGTTGCCGGTAAAGCCGACAAACCAGGCATCGCGGTAGGACTGGGTCGTGCCGGTCTTGCCGGCGACGACGATGTTTGGAAGGGCCGCGCGCCGGGCAGTGCCGATCACCGGCACCGCCGCCAGCATGGTGTTCATGTATTTGAGCGCTTGTTCCGACAGCACCCGATGCGGCGGCGGCGCATCCTTGGCGAAGTCGTAGACGACCTCGCCGGTACGGGTGAAGAGTTGGCTGACGCCGTGCCGGGTTCCGGCAAAGCCGTTCTGGGCGAATACGCTGTAGCCCGTCGCCTGGTCCATCACGGTCATGCCCGACGTGCCGAGCACCATGGTCTTGTGCGATTCCAGCGGCGACTCGACGCCCATCGCCTCGGCCATCGCCTTGATCGGCTTGATGCCGAGATAGTCCTTGGCCAGCCGCACTGGCACGGTGTTGATCGATTTGGCCATCGCTGTGATCAGCGTGACGTTGCCGGCCGACCCGCCATTGTAATTGTGCGGCGACCAGCTGCCCCACGAGATCGGCCCGCCGGAAACCACCGAATCCGGCGTGAAGCCATGCTCCATCGCCGTCGCATAGACATAGGGCTTGAACGAGGAGCCGGTCTGGCGAAGTGCCTTGGTGGCGCGGTTGAACTGGCTGGCGCCGTAGTCGCGGCCGCCGACGATCGCCCTGACCGCGCCATTTGTCTCGATGACGACGATGGCGCCCTCGGTGACGTTGTATTCCTTGCCGAACTGGCGGAGGTGGAACTCCATCGATTCTTCGGCCGCCTTCTGGATGTTGGCGTCGAAGGTGGTGTGCGCGACAAGCGAGTGCGGGCCGCCTTTGGCGGCGATCTTCTTGACCTCGTCGAAGGCCCAGTCGAGGTAATAGTCGGGGCTCTTCTGCTCGCCGCGGTCGACGATTTCGGCCGGGTGCAGCCTTGCCTGCAGCACCTGGCCTTCGGTCATGAAGCCGGAATCGACCAGATTGGACAGCACCACATTGGCCCGCGCCCGGGCGGCGGGCAGGTTTATGTGCGGCGCATATTTGGTCGGCGCCTTGAACAGGCCGGCCAGCATCGCTGCCTCGGCAAGGTTCAGGTCCTTGACGCTCTTGCCGAAATAGAAATCGGCTGCGGCCTCGATGCCGAAAGTGCCGCCGCCCATATAGGCGCGGTCGAGGTAAAGCTGCAGGATTTCCTTCTTCGACAGATTGGCTTCGAGCCACAGCGACAGGAAGGCTTCCTTGATCTTGCGCTCGAACGTCCGTTCATTGGTCAAGAACAGGTTCTTGGCCAGCTGCTGGGTGATGCTCGAGCCGCCCTGGACCACGGAATTGGCCCGCACATTCTCGAATATCGCCCGCGACAGGCCGAGCACATCGATGCCGTAATGGTCGAAGAAACGGCGGTCCTCGGTGGCCAGCACCGCCTTGATGACATGGTCGGGCATCTCGTCGACCGGCACCGAATCGCGCTGGATGATGCCGCGCTGGCCGATCTCGTTGCCGTAGCGGTCGAGGAAGGTGACGGCGAAGTCGCCCTGCGTGCGCCAGTCGCCGGCGGTTATCTGGAAGGCCGGCAAGGCCAGCGCCAAAAGCACGACGATGCCGCCGGCACCCAGCGTAAAACCTTCACTCAACAGTTCGATCAGGCCGCGGCGCCAGCCGCCGACGCGGAAACGCCGCGAGAAGATGGTCGCCGCTTCCCAGAACTGGCGCGCCCTGAAGCCGATTTCGTAGACCGAGGAATCGATCCACGCATCCACCGCCAACAGCCTTGCAGCGATCGGACCTCTTCTCTTGCGTGGTTCCAAAGGACTGGCCATTCCAGGATCCGGCTGCGGCGATGCCGCCAACTGAGAAACCGCATGCCGGCAATTTCACGGCGGCGCACCACTATGACTATTCGTCCATTTTGGCGCTGCCTACAAGGGCGATGAAGATGAGGGCGATGAAGATATCGCGAGCGGTTCAGCCGTTGCAGCGGCGGTGCGTGCGGATGTCAGTCCAAATCGGGTGCAGAGGCCTGGAACACTATCGAAGTCCATATCCAGTTCGTACTTCCGCAAAAGCTCGCCGGACTTTGTTCTGTCTGGCCAGATGACGGCCAGTTCGCGGAAATAATTCTCGAAGCCGGCAGGCGAAATCACTTCGATGATTTCGCACTGCGTGTCGCCCGCGTTCCAGAACGTATGCCATTCGCCTCGCGGCTTGAACAGCCATGTGCCCGGCCCAGCGGTAACAACGTTCTCTCCAAGCAACGCGCCCAAACTGCCGCTCAGCACATATGAATATTCGTCTTCACGGTGATGCCGGTGCAAGGGCGCGGCCAGCGCACGAGGGGCGAGCGGATGGTGCACGATGGAGAAGCGCTCCCCGGTGTGGAATCCGTCTATCTTCCAGTGGATGCCGAAACCGCCCAGATCAAAGCGGTCACCGGCTCCAGGCAGAATTGTGATGGGATCAGATGAATGGCTGTGAGGCGAGTAAGCCGTCGTACGTTGGAGGCTTGGATCAGGCACTGCGTGTTCCATATCATCCTCCTGAAAATGGGTGTACGCTGCCGATCACCCATTTCTACGCGCCATTCGAACCCAAGTCAATATCGGTGATCATATGAGTTCACTGAAAGAAGGCCAGCGGCGCTCATACCGGTTGCAGCGACGCGCGATCAAGCAGGCCGAGACCCATCTTGCGCTCGCCCGCGCAGCATTCGATCTGCACTGTTCGGTGGGCCCATCGCGAACGACGGTGAGCGCCATCGCTGAGAAAGCGGGGGTGCAACGGCTAACCGTCTACCGTCATTTTCCCGACGAGGAAGCGGTCTTCAATGCTTGCTCGGCATATTCGTTCGGCCAGGACCCGCCACCCAACCCTGAAGCCTGGCGATCGATCGTCGAACCGGAAGTCCGGCTCCGGACAGCGCTTTTCCAGCTCTACGGCTATTACAGGCGCAAGCGGCAACTCCTCGCAAATCTGTATCGCGATGCCGAAATGCCGGTGGTTGCCGCGGCACTGGCCCGCAGGCGAGAGGTTCTCGCAAAAGGCGTCGCGATCCTTTCACAAGGCTACCTCGACCCGGATGGCGGAACTGCAAGGTTGCTCGTTGCCACGATAGGACATGCGCTGGACTTCACGACCTGGCTGTCGCTTGTCGAGAACCAGGGCCTCTCTGACGAAGAGGCGGTGGAAACCATGCTCGTCCTCGTCCGCAGCGTCAGGTCGAGTTTGCGGGACGCCGAGGTAACAAGCCGTTGACTTGACAACCGTCGGCGCTGGAAACGGATGCTTGTAGACTTTTGGCCGCCGGTCTCATGATCTGACGCTGATCTCGCGGGTCACATGGGACGCTTGTCCGCGATCTTTTTCGGGTCGCGGCCTATCGTGCCGGCGTCGGCTTTCCTGTACTTGTCGGCAAGCCTGCGAATGCGATCGAAGCGGCTTTCCTCGGCCACTTTGGTCTTCGCCGCCGCATTTGGCTTCGGGACGAATGCGATCATGGATCGATCTCCTTGCCGATGGTGCACGCCGGGGAAGATACCCCGGCGGCTGTCTTTCAGGCTTGTTTCCGGCAGCGGCTGGTCAATAGCCCATGCCGCCGGTCGAAGCAGCGGCTTCCTTGGCTGAAACGTCGGTGATCATGGCTTCAGCAGTGATCAGGAGCGCGGCAATGGAGCCCGCGTCCTGCAGCGCCGTCCGCACCACCTTAGCGGGGTCGACGATGCCGGCCTTGATCATGTCGACATAGACCTCGTTCTGGGCATCGAAGCCCTGATTGTGGTCCTTGCTGCCGGCGAGCTTGCCGACGACGATCGAACCTTCGACGCCGGAATTCTCGGCGATCTGCCGGATTGGCGCTTCGAGCGCTCTCGACACGATCGAAATGCCCGCCGTCACATCGGCATTGGCTCCGGTCAGCCCGTTCAGCACAGCCTTGGCGCGCAGCAACGCGACGCCGCCGCCGGGAACGATGCCTTCTTCCACGGCCGCGCGCGTGGCGTTCAGTGCATCGTCGATGCGGTCCTTCTTTTCCTTGACCTCGGATTCGGTGGCGCCGCCGACGCGGATGACGGCAACGCCGCCCGCCAGCTTGGCGAGACGTTCCTGCAGCTTCTCCTTGTCATAGTCGGAAGTGGTTTCCTCGATCTGCCCCTTGATCTGCTGGACGCGCGCCTGGATGGTGGTCTTCTCGCCGGCGCCGTCGATGATCGTGGTGGTGTCCTTCTCGATCAGCACGCGCTTGGCGCGGCCGAGCATGTCTATGGTGATGTTCTCCAGCTTGATGCCGAGATCCTCGGAAATCATCTGTCCGGCGGTGAGCACGGCGATGTCTTCCAGCATCGCCTTGCGGCGGTCACCGAAGCCAGGCGCCTTGACGGCCGCGACCTTGAGGCCGCCGCGCAGCTTGTTGACGACCAGCGTCGCCAGCGCTTCGCCCTCGACGTCCTCGGAGATGATCAACAGCGGCCTGCCGCTTTGCACCACGGCTTCGAGGATGGGCAGCAGCGCCTGCAGATTGCCGAGCTTCTTTTCGTGGATGAGCACGTAGGGCTCTTCCAGCTCGGCCCGCATTTTTTCGGCATTGGTGACGAAATAGGGCGAGAGATAGCCGCGATCGAACTGCATGCCTTCGACGACGTCGAGTTCGGTTTCGGCGGTCTTGGCCTCCTCAACCGTGATGACGCCGTCATTGCCGACCTTGTCCATCGCCTTGGCGATCATGGCACCGACGCTGGTGTCGCCATTGGCGGCAATGGTGCCGACCTGCGCGATCTCGCCTGAGGACTTGACCTTCTTGGCGCGCGCCTGGATTTCCTTGACGACAGCGCTGACGGCAAGGTCGATGCCGCGCTTAAGGTCCATCGGGTTCATGCCGGCGGCGACGAATTTGGCGCCCTCGCGCAGGATGGAAGCGGCAAGCACTGTGGCGGTGGTGGTGCCGTCGCCGGCGAGGTCGTTGGTCTTCGAGGCCACTTCGCGCACCATCTGTGCGCCCATGTTCTCGAACTTGTCGGAAAGTTCGATTTCCTTGGCCACCGTCACCCCGTCCTTGGTGATGCGCGGCGCGCCATAGGCCTTGTCGATGATGACGTTGCGGCCTTTGGGGCCGAGCGTCACCTTGACGGCGTTGTTGAGGATTTCGACACCGCGCAGCATGCGGTCACGCGCGTCGGTGGAGAATTTGATTTCCTTGGCAGACATGATTTTTTCCAGTTCGGTTGGTCGTGGCAAGACGCTTGCAGCGCGCCTGAATCAAAGCTTGGAGCATCCTTTGCGCGCCCGGTTGGGCGCGCGGCATTCCAATCAGGCGGCCTTCTTGGCAGCCACGCTCTTGGCAATGATGCCCGTCTCGCTCTTGTCGATGATGCCCATCTCGCTCTTGTCGATGATGCCCATGATGTCGGCCTCCTTCATGATCAGAAGGTCCTCGCCGTCTATCTTGAGCTCGGTGCCGGACCATTTGCCGAACAGGATGAGGTCGCCGGCCTTGACGTCGAGCGCCATCAGCACGCCGCTTTCGTCCCGCGCGCCCGGCCCGACGGCGATCACTTCGCCTTCCTGCGGTTTCTCCTTGGCATTGTCGGGGATGATGATGCCGCCCTTGGATTTGGTGTCGCTTTCGGCGCGCCGAATGACGACGCGATCGTGGAGTGGCCGGAATTTCATGGGGACTCTTTCTGGGGCCGGCTTAGGCGGCCGCCCCTCTCTATAGGCGCTCTGGCACTCGATTGATAGGAGTGCCAAAAAATATTCATAGGGCATGTCAAATATTGAATGTATTATTTTGCTTGGCCATCCCCCGGTGTTCGGGGCCTTGCCGAATATTAATGAAATTGAATTTCTGTCCTTGAACACCTATTTTACGGTGAAGCTCACATTCACGACTTTCGCTGCAAGGGAGATTTACCGATGGCCGAAGGCAATCAGAACATCATGGAAAAAGCTCAGGCTCGCTTCATGGAAAATCAAAAGAAAACAGCGGAGCGGAACAAAGCAACTGCCGAATATCTCTCGGAGGCGAAGGCCAGGATGATCAAGACGGCGAAGCTGAGGGAATTGCGACTGGCCAAGGAAGAGGCGGATCGCGCGGCGGCAGCTCTGAATCCGGTCGCCCCAAAGAAGAAGCGGGCGGCGCGGACAGTCAAGCATGCCGTATCTGCATCGACGGAGGCCAAATCATGAGCCTGACATTTCCCAATCCCAGCCGCAGCTACGACGAGGCAAGCAAACGCATCCGCTTCGTCGGCCATGACGGCATGTTCCAGATCTCCTTCTCTGTCGCAACCGATGCCATCTCCAAAGTGCAGCCGGGAACGGCGGCCTCGGAAGCTACCTATCTGGCGGCCTTCGACACGGCTTCCAGCTCGATCCACGATGTCGCCAGGAATGCCTATGCCCGCACCCGCAGGAGCATATATGTGCTGACTGCGGCCGATTTTCGCTAGATCCGTCGCGATCCGTCCACAAGACGCTTTCTCGGGGCTTCCGGTCCGCCTTCGCCCGCCGCGATGTCACGACTGTTCAGCCGATCGACCATCGCGCCCGCATCGCGCGTGTTAATGCCGACCATGGGTTGCTGCTTGAGCTCGACCCGCTGGCCGGTGAAGACGTCGAAGACGGTCCAACTGTGAGGACGTTCCATACGCAGCGCGTAGCGGTTTGCCATCTTGGCGTCCTTTAGTTTCCGCCCGATCGATGAGTGTCGCTCGGTCAGGCCTGGGCGATGAAGAATACTGCCGCCAGGACAAGCAGCGTCCACAAAACGACGGACAGCTTCAGGGCCAGGCTACCGTGCGCCGAGAGCACCTCCCGCGTGCGGTTGACCAGACTCTTGACGGTCGTCGACATGGTCGACGCCGCAATCGCGACCGGCGGCGCCTTGGCCCCAAGCTTTCCGAAAACAGGCAGCAGCGATGGCTCGCGCACGAAAAACGACCTCGAATGTTTGGAAAAACCAGACATCGTCATAGCATCATTTTTTCGATCTCCTGCATGCCAAATGAATTCGCGCAGGTTGGCGCGGAGGGCCCGGCGTCGCGCATTCCAGGAGCAGGGCTTATTGCCGAGAGCAGGAAGGTTCATAATCCGCACGAGACGCGCTGATTCGCGCTTTGCCGGGATGCCTTCATGCAACGCAGCTACGCAGCCGGGAGGTCGACGCGACGGGCGAAGGGAAAGACGATGACCGCGCCGGCCGTCGAATTGCAGAGGGCCATATTCGAGGCAGTGAACGGCGATCCCGACCTGTCGGCGGCACTGGGCGATGCAAGACTGTTCGACCATGCGCCGGAAAATGTTGCGTTCCCCCACATGACCTTCGGCCGCACCAGCGTCTACGATTGGGCAACGGGGATGGAGAACGACACAGAACAGTTGCTGACGTTGCATGTCTGGTCGAAATCAGAGGCCAGCAAGGAAACCAATGACATCATGGACCTAGTCAGCACCCGCCTGCGCGATACGGCACTCTCGCTTGGCGGACATCGCCGCGCCCACCTCAAGCTCGAATTCGCTGAAGCCCGCTACGACGAGGACCTTTCGGCCCATCACGGGCTGCTGCGCTTCCGCGCCGTGATCAAGGACGAGGGCTGACCACCGGGCACCTTTTCGCAAATCGGGCAATTTTGTTCTTGCTTTGTGCTGGCAGCTATGCTACTAATTCAACTATGGTGCTGATGGCGCCATGACCCGCCGCAGAGGCGGGTTTTTTGTTTCAGGTTCGGTTCGCCTGAACTGCCATCGGTGTCTTGGGCCGGATGCTTCGTCCTCCCAAATGGTCCTGCCCGCCTGATGATGCCGGTTGTCGGCGAAGGATTGCAGGGCTAGGTTACACATTGGCGATTTCGCGGGGCCGGGCGGCGAAATGGCAATCCGATAATCTCGCGCTTCAGGGGTGTGGCGGGCATGCATTCGAGCGTTCACCGTTCATATCACGTTCAGCACCGGCGCGTTAGAACGCTGGTCATGAAAACCCTTCGCTTCCACTTCTTGACCGCGGTACTGGCGCTCTTAGCCGCCGGCCTGCTTGCGTCGCAAGCGATGGCGATCCCCGCTGTCGCGCCCGAGTGGACTCAGCCAGTCGTCCTCGCCGCGTCCGACTGCTACGCGATCGGCCAGCAGGTGGCGGAGCAGAATGGCGGCACCTTGGCCAAGGCCTCGCAGTCGACACGCGGCGGCCAGCCGGTCTGCGTCATCGTCGTGCTCGTTCCGGGCAAGGACGGGCAGCGTCCCCGTCGCTCGGAGATCGTCGTTCCGCTGAACTGAACCGTGCCGTTTCCCAGTCCGCCGGAATCGGCCTATATCTGAACAGCTTCAACAGGCCTTCCGCATGCGCGTACTCGTCGTCGAAGATGACAAGGATCTCAACCGGCAGATCGGCGACGCGCTGGTCGATGCCGGCTATGTCGTCGACCGCGCTTTCGACGGCGAGGAAGGGCACTTTCTCGGCGACACCGAGCCCTACGATGCCGTGGTGCTCGACATCGGCCTACCGCAGATGGACGGCATCAGCGTGGTCGAGCGCTGGCGGCGCGGCGGCCGCAAGATGCCGGTGCTGATCCTGACGGCACGCGACCGCTGGAGCGACAAGGTGGCCGGCATCGACGCCGGCGCCGACGACTACGTCACCAAACCTTTCCACATCGAGGAAATCCTGGCCAGGGTGCGCGCCCTGATCCGGCGTGCTGCCGGGCACGCTTCATCCGAGCTGACCTGCGGGCCGCTGCGTCTCGACACCAAGGCCTCCAAGGCCGACGTCGACGGCGTGCCGCTGAAGCTGACCTCGCACGAATTCCGCCTGCTTGCCTATTTGATGCACCACATGGGCGAGGTGGTGTCCCGGACCGAGCTGGTCGAGCATCTCTACGACCAGGATTTCGACCGCGATTCCAACACGATCGAGGTCTTTGTCGGACGGCTTCGCAAGAAGATGGGCATCGACATGATCGAAACTGTTCGCGGCATGGGCTACCGCATGCGTAAGCCGGAGGCGTAACGCGGAACCGCTGCCTACAAAACCCGCCGTCTCGAACACGCCGTCGCTGCGGTCATGGCCGCGTTCGGTGGCGTTTCGCGTCATCGCCTTTTCCACGGTCTGGGCGATCCTCACTCTGGTCGTCATCTTCACCTTGATCACCACGCTTTATCGCCAGGCCAGCGAGCGCGGTTTCGACAGCCTGCTTTCGGCGCATCTGTTCAACCTGATCGGCTCGGTCGGCGTTTCCGAAAGCGGCCAGTTGACGGGCGCCCCCGACCTTGGCGATTTGAGGTTCTCGGAGCCGAATTCCGGTTGGTACTGGTCGGTCGAGCCCGCCTCGGAAGGTGTGCACGGCGATCTCCATTCGTCGTCGATGACCAAGGCGATCCCGTCGCCAAGCGTCGCCGAGGTGCCCTTCAATGCCAGCTTCCAGCGCAGCTATTCAGCGGACGGCATCGAAGGCGAACAACTGGAGGTGTTCGAGAGCGAGTTCGTCCTCGATGCGAAAAACCGCGCCGCGCGCTTCCGCGTCATGGGCAACCAGACCGAGCTCGAGCAGGAAATCGCCACCTTCCAGCGGCGCCTTTTGACCTATCTGTCGCTGTTCGGCGTCGGCATGATCGCCATCAACGCGATTGCCATCCTGCTCGGCCTGCAGCCGCTGCGCCGGGTCAGGAATGCGCTTGCCATGGTGCGCGAAGGAACCGCGCAACGCCTCGACGGCCGTTTCCCGGCCGAGATCGAGCCGCTCGCCAACGAGACCAATGCACTGATCGAGAACAACAGGCGTATCGTCGAGCGGTCGCGCACGCAGGTCGGCAACCTGGCGCACTCGCTGAAGACGCCGCTTGCCGTGCTGCTCAACGAGGGGCGGGCGCTGGGTGGCGCCAAGGGGCAGCTGATCGCTGAGCAGGCTGCCTCCATGCAAAAGCAAGTGGACCACTATCTGCAACGTGCCCGCGTCGCCGCGCAGCGCGACAGCGTCGTCTACCGGACGCCAGTGACGCCGCTGGTCCAGCGCATGGTGCGGGTGCTGCAGAAGCTCAACCCGCAGACGGCGCTGTCGCTCTCACTGCCGGCCACCGAAATCGTCTTCGCCGGCGAGCGCGAGGACCTGGAGGAACTGCTCGGCAATCTGCTCGACAATGCGATGAAATGGGCAAGGAGCGCCGTCGCCGTTTCGGTCAAGCCGATCTCCAGCAAGGGTGGCGCCGGCAAGGAAGGTGCCGCCAATCTGTTCGAGATTAGCATCGAGGATGACGGCCCCGGCATTCCCGACGACAAGGCGCGCGAGGTGTTGCAGCGCGGACGGCGTCTCGACGAGACAAAACCGGGAAGCGGGCTCGGACTTGCCATTGTCGCCGACCTTGTCAACGAGTATGGAGGCGTTCTGGCGCTGGAACGATCCGTCATGGGTGGATTGAAGGCGATGGTTCGATTGCGGAGCCTTCAGTAATGCTTTTCCAGATTGCTTTTCCAGGTGGCCGGCTGCGGCCAAATTTCCGACAAACATCGACATTATGGCCGCGTCAGCCTGCTGACAGCGCGGCGGTCCAGCTCAAGAAAGCCGGTATTGGCATGAAGATTCGCGTCGCGCTCGTTTCCGCCCTGCTCGCCGTCTCCGGCTGCACGACGCTCGGCAAGGGCGGCCCGGCCGTTACGGTGACGCCGGCCGCGACGCCCCCCAGCGGCGCCAAGGTGGCGACGACGATCATCTCCGCCATGGGCGGCGGCCTCGTCGGCGGCTCGATCGGCGCCGGCCTGAGCGAGACCGAGAAACGCAGCGCGCTCGAGGCGGAATACAAGGCGCTTGAATACACGGCGAGCGGCCAGAAAGTGGCTTGGAAGAGCGACAGTTCGGCCCATCGCGGCGAAGTGGTTGCCGCCCAGCCCTATCGCGTCGGCTCGCAGGACTGCCGGCAATACACCCATACGGTGTTTGCCGGTACCGCCGGCGCCACAGCGCGCGGAACCGCCTGCCGCAATGCCGACGGCAGCTGGACGCCGCTGACGTAGCTGGTCCGGCCGTCGATCCGCCGATTCCGGTCCGGCACTAAAGCGCGGCGCGTTCGACCGGCCTCGTGCGATGCGCTTTAGGTTCTTGTTTGATGCATGGTCGTTATCGCAATACCGCTGCACACTTTTCGCGACATGCATTATCGATCGGAGCGGTCCCGCCAAAGCGTCGCAGCACGCTTGTGTTGGCAGGGCAAGGGTCTCGTTCTATTGGAAGAGCCATGCTGTTCTGGGTCATAGCCGCAATCCTGACGCTGGGCGCAAGCCTGGCGGTGCTGCTGCCGTTGGCCGGCGGTTCGAATAACGCGTCCGCTGCCGGCGATCACGACCTTGAAGTCTATCGCGACCAGCTGGCCGAGCTCGACCGCGATATGGCGCGTGGCCTGATCCAGCCAATGGAGGCCGAAGAGGCCCGCGCCGAAATCGCCCGTCGTATCCTTCGCCTGAGCAATGCCGGCCAGGCCGACGCGACGGCGACGCCGCCGTCGCGGTCGACAAGGCTGGTGGCGACGGCTGCCGTGCTGGTTGTTCCACTGGTCAGCTGGGGCCTCTATGGCCAGCTCGGCTCACCTGACCTGCCGTCGCAGCCGCTCAGCGAACGCCTGGCCAAGAACCCCGCCGACAGCTCGGTCGACGAGCTGATAGCCCGCGCCGAGGCGCACCTGGCGGCCAACCCATCCGACGGCCGCGGCTGGGACGTGCTGGCGCCGGTCTATCTGCGCATGCAACGATACGCCGATGCGGTGACTGCCTATCGCAACGCCATCCGCCTCGACGGCGACAGCGCCGCCCGCCAAGCGGGTCTTGGCGAGGCGATCGCCAATGCGGCCGGCGGCATTGTCTCAGCCGATGCGCAGGCGGCGTTCGAGGCGGCGTTGAAGCTCGATCCGGCCAACCCCAAGGCCTCGTTCTATCTCGCCATGGGCATGGCACAGGAAGGCCGCATAGCTGAAGCCACGGCGGCCTGGCAAAGGATGCTTGCCGCCTTGCCGCAGGGCTCGCCGTGGCGCGGTGCCGTCGAGCAGGCGCTGGCCGAATCCGCCGCCCGCAGCGTAGCTTCGGAAACGCCTGCGAAAGGGCCGAGCGCCGAGGATATCGATGCTGCTTCCTCGATGTCGCCGCAGGACCGGCAAGCCATGATCAGCACCATGGTTGCCGGCCTCGACGAAAAGCTTCGGCAAAATCCGCGCGACGAGGAAGGGTGGATGCAGCTCGTTCGTTCCTATGTCGTACTGGGCAAGACAGATCAGGCGCGTGACGCGCTCAATCGCGGTATCGCCGTCTTTGGCGCCGACAGTGACCAGGCCAGGAAATTCACCGCCTTTGCTGCCTCGCTCGGCGTGACGGCGACGGAGTAGACGATGACGCGCAAGCAGAAACGACTGTCGGTGATCGCCGCGGGGCTGGCGTTTCTCGGTGTTGCAACCGGGCTGACCTTCTATGCGCTTGGCCAGAAGGCCTCCTATTTCTACATGCCGGCCGATCTGGCCACCGCCAGTCTTCAGCCGGGCCAGCGTATCAGGCTCGGCGGTCTCGTCGAAAAAGGCACCGTCGAGCGTAGCCAAGGCGCCACCGTCGCCTTTTCGGTGACCGACAACCAGAAGGACGTCAAGGTTACCTATACCGGCATTCTTCCCGACCTCTTCCGGGAAGGGCAAGGCGTGATCACCGAAGGCTCGTTTGGCCCTGACGGGATCTTTGTCGCCGACAGCGTGCTGGCCAAGCATGATGAGACCTATATGCCCAAGGAAGTGGCCGACGGCCTCAAGGCCAAGGGCGTATGGCAGGAGAGCAAGAGTGAGTAGAAAGGTTCCGCAAAAGCCTGCCCTCGAGCTTGGCCCGAGGGTGTCCACGGTTTTGCGGCAAGAACCTGCGGCAAGATCTAGCGAGCGCGGCGACAATGGTTGAAACCGGACATTTCGCCCTGGTCCTGGCGTTTGCGCTGGCCCTGGTGCAGACGATGGTGCCGCTGTTCGGTGCGCGCACCGGCAACCACAAGATGATGGCCGTCGGGGCACCGGCCGCGCTGACCGGCTTTGCCTTGACGGCGCTGTCTTTCGTGGCGCTGGCAACCGCCTATGCAGGCTCCGATTTTTCCGTCGAGAGCGTCTGGGAGAACTCGCATTCGCTGCAGCCGCTGATCTACAAGATCACCGGAACCTGGGGCAATCACGAAGGTTCGATGCTGCTTTGGGTGCTGATCCTGACCTTCTTCGGCGCGCTTGTCGCCGTCTTCGGCGGCAATCTTCCGGCGACGCTCCGGGCCAATGTGCTTGCCGTGCAGGGAGCGATCGGCGCCACTTTCTTCCTGTTCATCCTAACGACGTCGAACCCGTTCGTCAGGCTCAATCCGGCGCCTATCGAAGGCCGCGATCTCAACCCGATCCTGCAGGACCTCGGCCTCGCCATCCATCCGCCGCTGCTCTATCTCGGCTATGTCGGTTTCTCGATCTGCTTTTCCTTCTCGGTCGCCGCCCTCATCGAGGGCCGCATCGACGCTTCGTGGGCGCGCTGGGTAAGGCCGTGGACATTGGTTGCCTGGATGTTCCTCACCGGCGGCATCGCCATGGGCTCCTACTGGGCCTATTACGAGCTCGGCTGGGGCGGCTTCTGGTTCTGGGATCCGGTCGAGAACGCATCCTTCATGCCGTGGCTGGCGGGCACGGCGCTGCTGCATTCGGCGATCGTCATGGAAAAGCGCTCGGCGCTGAAGATCTGGACGCTGCTTCTGGCGATCCTGACGTTCTCGCTGTCGCTGCTCGGCACCTTCCTGGTGCGATCCGGCGTGCTGACCTCGGTGCACGCATTCGCCACCGATCCGACGCGTGGCGTGTTCATCCTCTGCATCCTGACGCTGTTCATCGGCGGCTCGCTGGCGCTGTTTGCCTTGCGCGCCTCCCGGCTGACGGCCGGCGGCCTGTTTCACCCGATCTCGCGCGAAGGCGCGCTGGTGCTGAACAATCTGTTCCTGACCACCGCCACCGCCACCGTGCTGGTCGGCACGCTCTACCCGCTCGCCGTCGAAGCCCTGTCTGCCGACAAGATCTCGGTAGGCGCGCCGTTCTTCAACCTGACATTCGGCCCGCTGATGGTGCCGCTGCTAGTCGTCGTGCCGTTCGGGCCATTGCTCGCCTGGAAGCGCGGCGACGTTTTCGCGGTCGCCCAGCGTCTGATGGCGGCTTTCGCGGCGGCGCTGCTCGCCGTGCTGGTGACGGCCCTGTTCATCGATGGCGCTTCGGTGTTGGCGGCACTCGGTGTCGGCCTTGCCTTCTGGCTGATCTGCGGCGCGCTCACCGACCTTGCCGTCAAATCCGGCTTCGGCACCGTCGCGCCCGCCGCCATGCTCAGGCGCTTCGCCGGCCTGCCGCGCTCGGTCTTCGGCACAGCGCTTGCGCATCTCGGCCTCGGCCTGACGACGCTCGGCATTGTCGGCACGCTTTGCTTCGGCACCGAAAAAATCTTGGCGATGCATGCCGGCGAGACCGTCGAACTGTCCGGCCACAAGCTGCGCTTCGAGGGGCTCTACCCGGCCCAGGGGCCTAACTACAGTGAGGATCGCGGCCGCTTCGCCCTGCTTGGCGCCGACGGCAGCGTCACCGGCGAGATCATTTCGGCCAAGCGCTCATATCCGGTGCGCCAGATGACCACGACCGAATCCGGCATCAAGACGATCGGCTTCAGCCAGCTTTATCTCTCGCTTGGCGACGAGGCCAGCGATGGCTCCGTCGTCGTTCGTCTGTGGTGGAAGCCGCTGGTGACGCTGATCTGGGGCGGCGGACTGGTGATGATGGCGGGGGCGGCGATGTCGCTGCTCGACCGCCGCCTGCGCGTCGGCGCACCGTCGCGCCGCAAGGCCGCGGCCGCCGTGCCATCGGCGAGCCCACAATGAGAAGGGTCACACTGGCCTCGCTGATCCTGCTGCTGGCGCTGTTGTTCGCCGGCGCCGCGCAGGCGGTCAAGCCCGACGAAGTGCTCGCCGACCCGGCGCTCGAGGCGCGGGCGCGCGCTTTGTCGGAAGGCCTGCGCTGCATGGTCTGCCAGAACCAGTCGATCGACGAGTCCGATGCCGACCTCGCCCGCGACCTGCGCATCCTTGTGCGGCAGCGCCTGGTCGCTGGCGATACCGACCAGCAGGTGATGGACTATGTCGTTTCGCGCTACGGCGAGTTCGTGCTGCTGAAGCCACGCTTCAATCTGCGCAATGTCTTGCTCTGGGGGACGCCAGTTCTTCTGCTGCTCGTTGGCGGGACGTTCATCCTGCTGGCCGCCCGCTCGCGCCGCTCGACGGCGACGGCTGCGTTAACTGCCGAGGAACAGGCGGCGCTGGACAAGATGCTGGATAGCTAGTCCGCTAATCCGGCCATTCCTCCGGCGGCCAGTCGCGCGACGTGTCTGGCGGCCGGGCTCTCTCGTGCGACGAAGGCGACTTGCTGTTTAACGTCGTCCAGTGCTTCGCGCGACCGGGCGACGACCGCTTCACGCCTTGTCCGCGCGCCTGGCTTCCACCGCTTCGATGATGGCGTCGATTTCCACCATGGCTTCGTCGTGGGACATGACGCGGCCGGCTGCCGCGTCGGCCATGCCGCCTTTGATACCTTCGATGATCTCAAGCTCGCGATCGACATAGGCCGAAACCGCCTCGGCCGCGAGGACGGATTTACTGCGCCGAGTGACAGCGGCGATCTGCTCAAGCTTCAGCTTGGTTTCGGACGAAACCCGAATCGTCATGGTGGCGTTTGCTGTCACAGTGAAAGCCTTGTGCTGAATTGATAGGGCACCGGACGGGCACGACCAGAGATTTATGCGCCTTTGTCGGTGATACATTACGAAAGTTTCATGTACCGGAAATGGCGCCGTAATGTGCGGCTCGCTATTTCCTTTGTCGAGGATGCCAATCAAGGGGCGTCCCTTGAAAAGAGGATACGAGAACCATGAATGTTGCCCCCAATTCATATCTTCGCACCCGCAAACGCCTGCTGGCCGCAGCCGCATCCCTGGCCATTGCCGGCGCGATCGGCTTTGGTGCTGTTGCCACCGGGACAGCCCCGGTGCTGGCCGACGCCGTGCGTGTCGAGGCACCGCAGGTCCCAAGCTTCGCCGATGTGGTCGAGCGCGTTTCTCCGGCGGTCGTCAGCGTGCGCGTCAAGGCCAAGATCCAGTCGACGGCCGATGACGGTTCCGGCCAGATGGACGACGAGGACGGCCTAGGCAATCTTCCCGACAACCCGCAGCTGCGCCGGTTCTTCCGCGAATTCCGCGGCTTTGGCGATCAGGGCGGCGATCAGGGCCCGAACGGAATGCGCCGTTTTGGACACCGTGACCGCAACAACGACCAGCCGCGGCCGGTGGCGCAAGGGTCCGGCTTCTTCATCTCCGATGACGGCTATCTCGTCACCAACAACCATGTTGTCGAGGAGGGCACCGCCTTCACCGTGGTGACCAATGACGGCAAGGAACTCGACGCCAAGTTGATCGGCACCGATCCGCGCACCGATCTTGCCGTGCTCAAGGTCGATGACGGCAGCAAGTTTACCTATGTCGACTTCGCCGATGATTCCAAGGTTCGCGTCGGCGACTGGGTGGTGGCTGTCGGCAATCCGTTCGGCCTCGGCGGCACGGTTACCGCAGGCATCGTTTCGGCCCGCGGCCGCGATATCGGCGCCGGCCCCTATGACGACTTCATCCAGATCGACGCCTCGGTAAACCGCGGCAATTCGGGCGGCCCGACCTTCAACCTCAACGGCCAGGTCGTCGGCATCAACACCGCGATCTTCTCGCCGTCGGGCGGCAGCGTCGGCATTGCCTTCGACATTCCCGCTTCGACCGCCAAGCAGGTCGTGCAGGATCTGATGAAGAACGGCACCGTGCAGCGCGGCTGGCTCGGCGTCGAGATCCAGCCGGTCACCCCCGAAATCGCCGAGTCGCTTGGCCTTGGGTCCGGCAAGGGCGCGCTCGTTGCCAGCGCGCAGGACAATGGTCCCGGCAAGAAGGCCGGCATCACCGCCGGTGACGTGATCACCCAGGTGGACGGCAAGGACGTTGCTTCGCCGAAGGAACTCGCCCGTCTGATCGGCGCTTACCCGCCCGGCAAATCGGTCGATGTCACAGTGTGGCGCAACGGCAAGAGCGAGGCGGTCAAGGTCGATCTCGGCAAGCTGCCGTCGAGCGACAAGCAGGCCTCGGCCGACCAGCAGCCTGCCCCCGCGCCGAAGACCGACACGCTCGCCGATCTCGGCCTGACCGTCACCAAGTCCGACAATGGCAAGGGCCTTGTGGTGACCGACGTCGACCCCGACAGCGATGCCGCCGATCGCGGCATCCAGCCCGGCGACGTCATCACCTCCGTCAATTCGACGGAAGTGACCGGCACCGGCGACGTCGACAAGGCGATGGCCGACGCGGTGAAGTCCGGCCGCAAGGCGGTGCTGATGCAGATCACCCGCGACGACAGCAACCGCTTCGTCGCGCTGCCTGTCGCCAAGGGCTGACGACCGGTTCGACTTTTCCGGAGCGGCGGTTTTCAACACCCCCGAGCCGCCGCACGGGAAAGCACGGGGCCTGAATGCGTTAGTCAGTCATCGTGTTCCGCCCCAGCGGCAGCGGGCTTCCCATCGCCCGCTGCCGCTCGAACATGCCGCTCAAGGCGTGAAGCGGTTTTAGGCTACGACATGCTAAAACAAAGACTTACCGCGTATCCCTGAATCACTTTGTTCGCGATACGCCATGGAGAAGGCCACGATGCATATGCCGGCCACTCAATCTTCCAGCGAAATCGCGTATAACGGTTCTATGAAGATTCTCGTCATAGAAGACGATCGCGAGGCAGCCGACTATCTGCAGAAGGCGTTCGCCGAGGCCGGCCATACCGCCCATGTCGCGGGCGACGGCGAAACCGGCTTCGCGCTCGCCGATTCCGGCGACTATGACGTCATGGTCGTCGACCGCATGATGCCGCGCCGCGACGGCCTGTCCGTCATCGCCGGGCTCAGGTCCAGAGGCAATACGACGCCCGTGCTGATCCTGTCGGCGCTCGGCGAAGTCGACGACCGGGTCACCGGTCTGCGCGCCGGCGGCGACGACTATCTGACCAAACCCTACGCCTTTTCCGAACTGCTCGCCCGCGTCGAGGTGCTGAACCGCCGCGCCAGCGCCAGGGAAGCCGAAACCGTCTACCGGGTCGGCGATCTCGAACTCGACCGGCTGTCGCACTCGGTGCGGCGCGCCGGGCGCGAGATAACGGTGCAGCCGCGCGAGTTCCGCCTGCTCGAATATTTGATGCGCCACGCCGGCCAGGTGGTGACGCGCACCATGCTGCTCGAGAATGTCTGGGACTACCATTTCGATCCGCAGACCAACGTCATCGACGTTCATATCTCGCGGCTGCGAGGCAAGATAGAGAAGGGCTTCGACAAGCCGATCCTGCACACGGTTCGCGGCGCCGGCTATATGCTGAAAAGCGGCTAGAATCCCATGGCTCTTTCCGTGCCGGCCATCATGAGGACGACGGCAGCGCGGCTTTCAGCGCTTTATCTTCTGCTTTTTGCGCTGTGCGCGGTGTTGCTGGTCTTGTACATGACCTCGCTGTCGGCGCGCATGCTGACCGCCCAGACGCAGGAGACGATCAACGACGAGGTGCTCGGCCTTGCCCGCGCCTATCAGCGCGGCGGCCTGCCGGTGCTGGTCCGCGTCGTCGAGCAGCGCTCCCGCCAGCCCGGCGCCAATCTCTATCTGATTGCCGATGCCAACGGCCAGATCCTGACCGGCAACGTGCAGAGCCTGGAGCCGGGCGTGATCGAGACCGAGGGCTGGACCACCGAGCCGTTCTCCTACCGCCGCTTCGGCGAGGGCGAGCTCGAGCGGCAGCGCAACCCGGTCTCCGACCCGAACGAACCCGCCCAGAGCGAAGTACAGGCCGAAGGCGAGAAGGGCCATAACGCCATTGCCCTGGTGCTGCGCCTGCCCAACCAGATGATCATGCTGGTCGGCCGCGACCTCGGCGAGCCGGAGCGCTTCCGCGCCGTCATTCGCCGCGCTCTGATGCTGGCGCTCGGCATGATGGGCGTCGGCGGGCTGCTGATCTGGTTCTTCGTCGGGCGCGCGGCGCTGAAGCGCATCGACAGCGTGTCGGAGGCGAGCCGCCGCATCATGGGTGGCGATCTTTCCGGCCGGCTGCCGGTCACCGGCGCCGGCGACGAGTTCGACCGGCTGTCGGAAAACCTCAATTCCATGCTGGCCAGGATCGGCACGCTGAACGAGGGGCTGAAGCAGGTCTCCGACAACATCGCCCACGACCTGAAAACGCCGCTGACCAGGCTGCGCAATCGCGCCGAGGCGACGCTTTCCGGCAAGCACAACGCCAGCGACTACCGGCAGGCGCTGGAAGGAACGATCGCCGAATCCGATCAGCTGATAAAGACCTTCAACGCCATCCTGATGATCTCGCGGCTGGAGGCCGGCTATTCCTCCGAAAGCACCACCAGGGTCGACCTGGCCGCTGCCGTGCACGACGTTGTCGAACTCTACGAGCCGGTGGCGGAGGAGGCGGGCGTGACGCTCGAATCTTCGGTGCAAGGTTCTTTCGTCGTCAACGGCAATCGCGAGCTGATCGGCCAGGCGCTGTCCAACATCGTCGACAACGCGATCAAATATTCGACCGACTCGACGTCCAGGCCTACGGTTCGCGTGACGCTGGAGCGTGTCGGTGGCGAGATCAGGCTCGCCGTTTCCGACAACGGCCAGGGTATTCCTGACGATGTCGACCGCGCCAGGGTGACCGAGCGTTTCGTGCGGCTGGAAAAGAGCCGCTCGCAGCCGGGTTCCGGCCTTGGCTTGAGCCTCGCCAAGGCGATCATGACGTTCCACAATGGACGGCTTGAGCTTCTGCCCGGCAATCCCGGATTGTCGGTTGTCATGAGTTTTCCCGGGCGGGAGGATCGCTGATGGTGGCGAGGATGGCAGTGCGACGCCTGGAAGCGGACTGGCTGTTGAAGCCCGCGCTAAAGCTCGTTCCGCTGGATGCAAGCCGCGCCAGGCAGGAATTGTCGGAGATCGCCGACGCCGCGCGGCAAAAAGAACTGCCGCGACTGGCGAAATTTCTGGCCGGCGAGGGGGTCGTCCAGGATTTCCTCGCCGCCGTGTTCGACCTATCACCGTTCCTGCGCGATACGGCGCGCCGCCGGCCGCGGATACTCGATGCGCTTTTCGACGGGACGGTCGAGGCGCGGCTGTCATCGATCGGCGCCGCGGTCGACAAGGCAGCACGCGCAGAGGCCGTCTCCGAAAGCAGCCTGATGATGGAGCTGCGCCAATGCAAGGCGGAGGCGCATTTCCTGATCGCCTTGGCCGATCTCGCCGGCGAGGCCGAGACCTCGCTGACGGTGCGGCGACTAAGCGAGCTTGCCGACGCCTGCACGCGTGCGGCCGTCGATTTCCTGCTCCGCGACGCGCATGAGCAGGGCAAGCTCCGATTGCCAGATCCCAAAAATCCGGCGCGACGCTCGGGCTGGATTCTGCTCGGCATGGGCAAGCTCGGCGCGCATGAGCTGAACTTCTCCTCCGACATCGACCTCGTCGTCTTCTTCGACCCCGATGCGCCTGCCGTCGTCGATCCGCTCGATGCCACAGAGCTGTTTTCGCGCCTGACCCGCCGGCTGGTCCGTATCCTCCAGGACCGCACCGAGCACGGTTACGTCTTCCGTACCGATCTCAGGCTTCGTCCCGACCCCGGCTCGACGCCGCTGGCGATCCCGGTCGAGGCGGCGCTGCGCTATTATGAGGCGCGCGGCCAGAACTGGGAGCGCGCCGCCATGATCAAGGCGCGCCCAGTGGCCGGCGATGTTGCCGCCGGCGCCGCGTTCCTGAAGGAACTGCAGCCCTATATCTGGCGCAAATACATGGACTATGCGGCGATTGCCGACGTCCATTCGATCAAGCGCCAGATCCACGCCCACAAGGGCCATGGCGAGGTCGCGGTCAAAGGCCACAACGTCAAGCTCGGTCGCGGCGGCATCCGTGAGATCGAGTTCTTCGTCCAGACCCAGCAGCTCATCGCCGGCGGCCGCTTTCCCGAACTGCGCGGCCGCGAGACCGTGCCGATGCTCGGCGAGCTCGCCACGCGCGGCTGGATCACCGCCGACGCGCGCGATGCGCTCACCAGGCAATACTGGTTCCTGCGCCGCGTCGAACACGCCATCCAGATGGTTGCCGACCAGCAGACGCATATCCTGCCGGAGGACGAAGAGGGGCTGGAGCGCGTCGCCCGCATGCTGGGCTTTGCCGATGCGGCTGGCTTTGCCGAAACGTTCCGCGCCGCACTCCACCAGGTCGAGCGCCACTATGCAGCGCTGTTCGAAACCGCGCCGGAGCTTTCGGCCGGCATCGGAAATCTGGTCTTTACCGGCGACGTCGACGATCCCGATACCTTGCAGACCCTGCAGCGGCTCGGCTTCCAGCGGCCGAGCGACATCTGCCGGGTTATCCGCGGCTGGCACTTCGGCCGCTACCGCGTCACCCGGTCGGCGGAAGCGCGCGAGCGGCTGACCGAACTGACGCCGGCGCTGCTGCAAGCCTTCGGCCAGACGCGGCGAGCGGACGAGGCGGTGATCCGCTTCGACGAATTCCTTGCCGGCCTGCCTGCCGGCATCCAGCTGTTTTCGCTGCTGCAGTCGAATCCGGCCTTGCTGAAGCTGATGGCGACGATAATGGGCGCGGCACCGCGGCTAGCCGCCATCATCACGCGCCGGCCGCATGTCTTCGATGGCCTGCTCGATCCGGCGCTGCTGAGCGAACTGCCCAACCGCGCCTATCTGTCGGCGCGCCTTGCCGCCTTCCTCGAAGGCGATAGGGCCTATGAAGACGTGCTCGACCGGCTGCGCATCTTTGCTTCGGAGCAAAAATTCCTGATCGGCGTCAGACTGCTTGCCGGGTCGATCGACCCACCGCGCGCCGGCCGCGCTTTTTCCGATCTCGCCGACCTGACCATCGAGGCGGCGTTGCAGGCGGTAATGGCGGAATTCGCATTGCGTCACGGCTATATTGCCGGCGGCAGGGTGGCGCTGCTCGGCATGGGCAAGCTCGGCAGCCGCGAACTGACGGCAGGTTCCGACGTCGACCTCATCCTGCTCTACGATCACGACGCCGATGCCGAGGAGTCCGACGGCGACAAGCCGCTTGCCCCGTCGCATTACTACAGCCGGCTGACGCAGCGGCTGATCGCCGCCGTTTCCGCGCCGACCGCCGAGGGCGTGCTCTACGAGGTCGACCTTCGCCTGCGGCCGTCCGGCAACAAGGGGCCGGTGGCCACGCATGTCGATGCCTTCAAGAAGTATCAGCGCCAGGACGCCTGGACGTGGGAGCACATGGCGCTGGCGCGGGCCCGCGCGATCGGCGGGGATGCCGAGCTCTGCCGCGAGGTCGAAGGGGAAGTTGCCGCAGTGCTCGCTCTGCAGCGCGATCCAGCCAAGGTGATGGCCGAGGCATCCGAGATGCGCGCCATGATCGGCAAGGAGAAGCCGCCGCGCGATCCCTGGGACATCAAGCTGATCCCGGGCGGCCTCATCGATCTTGAATTCATTGCCCAGGTTGCGCTGATCACGGGAAAGATCGAAGCCGGCCGCAGGGCCACCGGCACGGCTGAGGTCCTGTCGCGGCTGGCGCCGGATTTCGCCAGCGCCCAGGTCAGGCAGGAACTGGTGGATGCCTATTCGCTCTATCTGGCGCTGACCCAGATGATACGGCTTTGCCTCACCGGCGCGTTCGAACGCGACGACGTTCCGCCAGGACTTTCCGATCTGCTTCTTGCGGTCACCGACCTGCCGGATTTCGGTGTGCTTGAAGCGCACCTCAAGGAGACGTCGCAGAAGGTCAGAAAGGATTTCGACCTTCTGCTTCGTGCGAAACAACCCTGACGGCAACCAGCCGTACGGGCGAGAGCATCGGACCCAAAATTGCGACCTTTTTTGGGAGGTTCCGATGTTCAATCAAAGAGATAGAGCAGGGGATTGAAGGTCCGCCGCTCTAGCATCGGGGGTGACGATGCAACAGGAGAAGACCATGAGAAAGACAACCAGACTTGCACTCGTTTTCGCAGCCCTGGCCGGCGCCGTCGGCACGGCAGCCTATGCAGACGAGCACTCCGGCGCCGGGCCGCGCGACGGCATGATGATGCGCCTCGGCAAGGTCATGAAGGACAATGACGGCACCATCACCTTCGACCAGTTCTCCGACGCCATGAACGCGCGGCTGAAGAAGATGGTCGCTGACAATGGCGGCAAGCTGACCGTGGCACAGCTCGCCGACGCGCTGGAGAAGGCGCGCTTCGAGCAGATGGCCAGGCGCATCATCGCCCGTTACGACACCAAGGGCGACGGCACGCTGACCGCCGACGACATCACCAGCCGCCAGAAGAAGGTCTTCGCCATGCTCGACCGCGACAATGACGGTAAGATCGAGAAAAACGAACTGCCGAAGGGTCCCGGCCGTCACCGCCAATGGGACGGCGAGGGCGATGGTGGCGCTGACGGCGTGCAGTGAAAATTGGAAACGCTCCGGCGGCACGCGCCGCCGGAGACTTATTTTGTCGTTCAGGCAGCCGCCCTGACCGCCTGCGCGGCTTTCTTGATCGGAATGCGTACCGAGACGATCGTGCCGACGCTTTCGGTCGAGCGGATCTTCAACGCGCCGCCCTGAAGCTCGGCCAGCGAGCGCGAGATGGCGAGGCCGAGGCCGGAGCCGGCATGGCTCTTGGAGAACTGGTTCTGCACCTGTTCGAATGGCCTCCCGAGCTTGCTCAGCGCCGCCTTCGGGATGCCGCAGCCATTGTCCTCGATCGTCAGGATCAGCGCGCTGGAAATGCTGCGGGCTCTGACCGAGATGTGGCCGCCTTGCCCGGTGAACTTCACTGCATTGGACAGAAGGTTGATGAGGATCTGCTTGATCGCCCTGCGGTCGGCGAACAGCGTCAGCGAATCGGCGATGCGGGTTTCGACGGTGATCGATTTTTCCGCCGCCTGCAGGGAAACGACGCGAACCGTTTCCCTGATAAGCGGGCAGAGATCGATTTCTTCCTGGTCCAGCGCGAACTGGCCGGCCTCGATCTTCGACATGTCGAGGATGTCATTGATCACACCGAGAAGATATTTGCCGCTGCCGTTGATGTCGGTGGCATACTCTTCGTAGCGCGGCGAACCCAGCGGCCCGAACAGCCGCCGTTCCATCAGTTCCGAGAAGCCGATGATCGCGTTGAGCGGGGTGCGCAACTCATGCGACATGTTGGCCAGGAATTCGGATTTGGCCCGGTTTGCCGCTTCGGCCCGTTCGGTTTCCTTCATGTATTTGCGATTGAGCTCGACGAGCTCACGAGCCCGTTCTTCTTCCGCGCGGCGGGCAAGGCTGAGGTCGTGGATTGTCGCCATCAGCCGGCGCTCGCTGTCGACCAGCTTCTCCTGGTGCAGCTTGATCTGGGTGATGTCTGAGCCGACCGAGACGGTGCCGCCGTCCCTTGTCCGCAACTCGTTCACCTGCAGCCAGCGGCCGTCGGCAAGCTGGCGCTCGAAGGTCACGCCCCCCTGCGGCCCGTTGGTGTTGGCAAGCCGCCGCTCCGAGGCGAAGGCCAGCATGCGTTCTTCCAGCACGGCGCGCGGGGCGCCCGGCATCACGTCGCGATCCGACAGGCCGTTGTCCTGCTGGTATTTGGAATTGCACATGATCAGGCGCTCGGACGAATCCCACAAGACGAAGGATTCGTTGATGTTTTCGATGGCCGTCCTCAGGCGCAGGTCCGCGGCTTCGGAGCGCAGCGCCAGATGCCGCTGCTCGGTGACGTCGACGGCGATGCCGATCAGCTGGATCTCCGGCGCTTCCGGGTCGATAACCTGTGCTCTTGCCCGCATCCAAACCCATTGCCCGTCGGCATGGCGCATCCGGAACACCTGGTCGATATGGTCGATCTCGCGTGTGACGATCCTATTGGCGAGTTCGAACAAATCGCCGTCCTCGGGATGAATGATTTCGTCGACTTCGCCGAACGACAGCATCGTGTCGCAAGGCTCGTAGCCCAGCATGTCGTACATCGAGCGCGACCAATACATCTTGCCGCGCACCATGTCCCAGTCCCACAGGCCGCAGCGGCCGCGCACCAGCGCCATGTCGATGCGCTGGTGGGCTTCGAGATAGATGCGGTCGGCGGCCTGGGCACGCGCTGCCTGGCCGAAATAGGCGTAGAGGATGACGATCAGCACACCAGCCGTCAGCACGAACAGCGTGACGTTGAGCGAGACGGTCTTGCGCCAGGCGTCAAAAACTGCCTCCTGCGGCACGAACGCTGCCGCGGCACCCCTTCGGCCATTCGCCAGGCTCACTGCCGCGTACCAGTCCTGTCCGCCGATGCTGACCTCCATCACCCCGGCGCGGTCGCCGAACATGAATAGCGGCTGCCCGCCCTGCACGACGCCATCGAGCGATCGCCCCTCCCAGTGCATCGACTGCGGCGATACGGCAATGATCTTGAAGGCACTGTCGGTGATCGCCAGTACGTGGCTTCGGCCCATCGCGCCCTGACGACCGGTGCTCTCCAGCAGGTCCTGGATCGCGCCGGGCGCGGAAACCATGGTCGCGTCGGCGGCGATCGAACTGGCCAGTTGGCCGGCGGCCAGCGCAAGGATCGCCTTGGCGTCGCGCTCGATCTCGTCGCGCTCGTTCATCAGCGACAGAAAGCGCAGTACTGCGATGATCAACAGAAAGATGATGATGAGGGCCGGTATCGATCGCCGCAACAGCGGCTCGGCTGCCAGCAGCCGTCGGTAGGCAGGTTCGGCGATGAGCCGCGTATTGCCAGCGAGACCGTCGCTTCGCGCCTCGCGACGCTCAAACGCCGTCCCACCGGGCGCGCCCCACGCGTCCGCCTTCGCCATAAATGGCACTCCCCGATTTTCTGTCCCGCTTGACGATCCGGCAACGCCGCACTTCCGAATCGTCACTAAAGAATCAAAGGTGATTCGCCTTGTCCAGAGGCGCGGCGAAAAAACATTAAAAATCGACTAAAATTAGCCGCACGGCGACGCTTTTGGCGCTACCGGCGCAATCTGGCGGTGTTCAGCCGGCACAACAAGACAGCTTGGCGATGTCCTTGTGAAACGACAGCGCCGCGAGCTTCAGGCCCTCGACAGTGGTGAGATACGGAAAGATCGTGTCGGCGAGGTCGTCGACGGTGAGTCCTTGCTTTATCGCGAGCGTCGCGGTCTGGATGCTGTCGGCGCCTTCGGGCGCGAGGACATGTGCGCCGAGCAAGCGGCCGCTGCCGGCATCGGCGACGAGCTTGATCAGGCCGCGGGTGTCGCGTGCGGCAAGCGCACGCGGCACCTGGTCGAGACCGATCGTCGAGGCGCGAACGGCGTACCCGGCCGCGCGCGCCGCAGCCTCGGTCAACCCGACGCTCGCTACCTGCGGATCGGTGAATACGATGGCTGGCATAGCGCTGTTGTCGTAGCGCAGCCTGTCGCCGTTGAGGGCGTTCCTGGCGGCGAGCTTGGCGCCGTAGGCGGCCATGTAGACAAACTGGTCGCGGCCGGTAACGTCGCCGGCGGCATAAATGCCGGCTTCCGTCGTACGCATGCGGTCGTCGACGACGATGCCGCCCCTCGGCGAGACGGCGACGCCGCGCTCGGCCAGCCCAAGGCCTTCGATGTTGGGCGTGCGGCCTGTGGCCAGGAGGACCTGATCGGCGTCGATCGCAACATCCTGGCCATCGCGTGCGACGTTGAGCGCAATTCTCTTGTCAGTCTTTCGGATCGCGCGGTAGGCGATGCCGGAGACCACGGTGATGCCTTCGTCTTCGAAGTACCCCGTCAGCGCCGCGCCGATCTCGGGCTCGGCCTCCGGCAGCAGGCGGGACCGGCACACGAGCGTCACCTTGACGCCGGCTCGCGCGAACATCTGAGCAAGCTCCGCCCCGATGTAGCCGCCACCGATGACGAGCAGCGACTTCGGCAGCTCCTCGAGGTCGAGCGCAGTCGTGCTGGTCAGGTACGGCACAGCCTCGATGTCCGGAATGGCGGGGACCGCCGGCCGAGCCCCGGTCGCGACGATGATCTTGCTAGCGGGAATGCGCGCGCCGTTCACGTCTACGCCGCCGTTTGCGAGTCGTGCCGCGCCCTCGCTGTAGGCGATACGATTGTAGGCCGGCAGCAGGTCGATGTACTTGGCCTGACGCAGATCGGAAACGAGAGCGTTCTTCTGACGAACAGTTCCGCGCCAGTCGATCAGTTCGGCGTCGGCCGTGATGCCGGCAAAGCGCACGGCGGCTCGGGCATTGTGGAGCGTCTCCGCAGCGCGGATCAGGGTCTTCGACGGGACGCAGCCAATATTGACGCAGGTGCCGCCGACGGTCCCGCTACCGATAAGGGCTACCTGCGCCCCCTGATCGGCGGCCGTGATCGCGGCCGAAAAGCCGGCCGAGCCGGCGCCGACGACGGCAAGGTCGTAGGCGCCGCCGTTGCGACCGCTCACGCGGAAGGAGCGGTTTGCCAATGGGCTGATCGTCGGTGCCGGGCCGGCCGGTCGTGATGTGCTGCCAGTCCCGATACTGCCGTCGCTGTGTTCTGCTGCATCAATGCCGGCCAGGCTCGGCCCGAAGAGAGCCCGACCGGCCTCCAGACCTTCTGGGATCGACAGCCGAAATCCGTCATCGTCCGCAGCCTGTTCACGGCGCCAGGCGGAAAGATGGTCATCCGAACAGAAGAAGGCGGTCGTGGCGCATAGCGAAGTCGCCGCGCACGCGCCTTCATAGCGAATATTCTGCCACATGACCGCCGTCCCCGGCTCGATCTGGGCCAATGCCAGGCCGTGGTCCTGCGTGGTGATCCGGATCGATGCGCCACAGTGGCGGCAGCGCGATGCAACCGCGACGTCGTGGTTGGTCATGGCGCAGATGCCGAGCGCATCGACCGCGCACATGGCATTGAGAACGCGTCCGTCCGGCGTGACCCGGTGGCCCGTGTCTCGATCGGTGAAGGGATAGGCGCCGACGATCCGCGCACCGTCGAGCACGACCAGGTCGCGACGGCGGAGTTCCTCGAGCAACCGCGGGACGGCCGCCTCACGCAGACCCACGTGCCTGGCGATGACGCCTTGGGTCGGCGCTCGCCCGAGTTCGGCATAGAGCCTAAGCAGCGTAACGCGAATGTCGTCCGTGGCAGGATCATAGCCGCTTCAGCGATTGAGCACATGGTCGGACCCGACCATAGCCAGCAGGGCGTCCTGGGCCGCCGGCGACGTGACCACCGACCAGTCCGGAAACGTCACGCCCGGCCGCACGGCATAGCTCGGCAGTGTCGCGCATGCGGAAGCAGACGCCTTTGTGCAGGGGCGAGGAGGATACGCAGCAATCGTTCACGGCTTTTACGCCTTCCTTGTGGATCGTCGTCTCACGGCGCAGCAGATCGCGGCAATCACGGCGCCGGCAGCGCCTGTGCGTATCAGGTCATTCATGTCAACTGCCTCGCTGCGGCATCGGGCGGGCGGGATAGCCGGCATTCATACTGGCGGCCGCGATGGCATCCGGTGTCGTCTTCGCGTCGTCGAAGGTCACGGTCGCGGTCTTGGCTTCGAAGGAGACGGCCACCGCCGTGACGCCCGGGACCGCCGCCATCGACGTCTTCACGATATAGGGACAGGAGGCGCAGGTCATGTTGTCGACAGCGAAGGTGATGGCGCGTTCGGCGGCAACGGCAGCCGGCGCTATCAGCATCGACGCGAACAGGGCGAAAGCGCCCAAGCTCTTCTTCATGGGACAGGTCTCCTCTTGGTGTCAGACGCGGAGCAGCAGCGGGGCGACGTAATCGAAGGCGAAGGCGGCGATCACGAGCACGGTCGCGATCCAGAGCCCGAGTTGTACGAGACGGCTGGGGATCGGACGTGCGCAGGCAGCATCATTGGCGCAGGCCCGCCGTGGCTTCCAGTAGACGAGATAGAAGCCATATCCGAGAAGGCCTGCCGTTCCGGCGACGAAGAGCGGCTTGTATGGCGCGAGCACCGTCAGATTGCCGATCCACGCGCCGCCGACGCCGAGGCTGAACAGCACGAGCGGAATGATGCAGCAGGACGAGGCGGCGAGCGCGCCGAGAATGCCGCCGATCGCGACCAGGCGCTGTCGTACGGTCTCGCTCCGCTCGAGCACGGTCGTGGCAGGCCGCGTGACTGCTGTTTGCGATGCAACCATCTCCGGCCTCTCTTTGCTTGCCGAAATCCCTAACGCGACGTAGCATGCTGTCTGTAGTCGCTACAGGGTCAAGAGGGTTTTTACGATGCGCGATCAAGCCGTGGTGAAGGGTCTGCAGCGGGCCGAGCTTGCCCGGCGGACGGGCTGCAACCTGGAGACCGTGCGTTACTATGAGAAGGTCGGCCTTCTGCCCGAGCCGCCCCGTACGACGAGCGGCTACCGCAGCTACGACACCATGCATGAGCGGCGCCTCCGCTTCGTGCTGCGGGCGCGCGCGCTCGGCTTCTCCCTCGATGAAATTCGTGAGCTGCTTCTCGTCGACGAACGCGACCGGCCGTGCGCTGAGGCACGCACCGTCGCCGCCGCCCACCTCGACGACGTGCGAGCGAAGATCGCCGATTTGAAGCGGATGGAGCGGGTGTTGAAGGACGTGGTCGCGCAATGTGCCGAGGGCACGCTGCCAGAATGCCCTCTGATCGAGACATTGTTCAGCGAAGCCGGCTGACACCCGTCGTCTATCAACGCACCTTACGCCAGTGTGCGCTCGACGATGTCTCGCAAATCGGCCGACAGCTTCTCGGTATTGGCGATTGAAAGTAACGCCTCCCTTGCCTTGGCCTGCCGCACCGGTTCGAGCGAGCGCCACGACCTGAGCGCCGTCGCCAGCCTGGCGGCCACCTGCGGGTTGCGTTTTTCGACCTGCAGCACCGTTTCGACGAAAAGCCGGTAGCCCTCGCCGTCGGCGCGATGGAAGCCGGTCTGGTTGGCGCTGGAAAACGTTCCGACGAGCGCGCGTACCCGGTTCGGGTTGGCCATCGAGAACGCCGGGTGGCTGGTCAAGGTGCGCACTGCGTCGACGGTTTGCGGGCCGGGCACGCTGGCCTGGATCTGGAACCATTTGTCCATGACCAGCGGATCGGTTGCATATTTCGCCTCGAAATCGGCCAGCGCCTTAGTCGCCTCAGGTGAGCCGTGGTGACGGTGCGCAAGCACGGTCAACGCCGCGGCACGATCCGTCATGTTGATCGCCGATTGGAAGTGCCGGGCGGCGAGCTCCGCGCCTCCCGGCAGCAAGGAGAGATAGTCCAGCAGGACATTGCGCAGCGCCCGCCGCCCGGCATTGGCCGCGTCAGGGCTGAACGGACCATTGTCGGCGAGCCGATCGTAAAGGTTGGAGAATATCTCGCTGTTGGCCTCGGCGATCGCCACCGCGAGCGCCTCGCGCGCCGCGAAAATGGCATCGGGGTCGATGTTCTTGCCGATGTCGCGGGCGATATCGGTCTCGCCGGGCAACGCCAGCGCCAGTGCCCGATAGGCGGGTTCGAGCGCTTCGTCGCCGGCTATCTTGCCGGCAAGCCCGGTCAGCCGGGCGCCGAACTCGGGTTGCCTGTGGTCCAGGATCTGGCGAAAGGCTGCAATCAGCGCATCGGTCAAAAGCGTGTTGAACGCCTGCCAGCGCGAGAAGGCGTCGCTGTCGTGGCCAGCCAGAAAAAACTGGTCGTCGGGCCGCTGCTCGACCGAAAGCGTCACCGGCGCCGAAAAGCCGCGGTTGAGCGACATGGCCGGCCGCGCGGCAATCCCGGAAAACCTGACGACATGGCGGCGTTTGCGGATATGGATGACACCGTCCTCGACATTCGCCCCTTCGACGCCGCTATAGGCTGTCGCCTCTCCGCCGGCGCCGACCAGGCCAAATGCGAGCGGAATGTGCATCAGCCGTTTGCGGCTTTCCGCCGGTGTTGGCGGCACCGACTGCTCGATTTCGAGCGTGAATTCCTGCGCCGCAGGATTATACGCCGAGCTGACGGTCAGGTTCGGCGTACCGGCCTGATGATACCAGAGCGAAAACTGCGACAGGTCGCGACCGGAGACGTCTTCGAACACCTTGATGAAGTCTTCGATCGTCGCCGCCTGGCCGTCGTGACGTTCGAAGTAGAGGTCCATGCCGGCGCGGAACGTCTCGGCGCCGAGGATGGTATGGATCATGCGCACGACTTCCGAGCCCTTTTCGTAGACCGTCGCCGTGTAGAAATTGTTGATCTCGCGGTAGCGGCGCGGCCGCACCGGATGCGCCAGCGGCCCCTGGTCCTCGGGAAACTGATGGGCGCGCAGCGTACGCACCTCGGCGATGCGCTTGACGGCGCGCGAGCGCTGATCGGCCGAGAATTCGTGGTCGCGGAAAACCGTCAGCCCTTCCTTCAGGCAAAGCTGGAACCAGTCGCGGCAAGTGATTCTATTGCCTGTCCAATTGTGGAAATACTCATGCGCGATGATGGCCTCGATATTGGCGAAATCGGCGTCGGTCGCGGTTTCCTGGTCGGCCAGAACGTATTTGTCGTTGAAGATGTTGAGACCCTTGTTCTCCATTGCGCCCATATTGAAGTCGGACACGGCGACGATGTTGAAGACATCGAGGTCGTATTCGCGGCCGAATGCCTCCTCGTCCCATTTCATCGACCGTTTCAAAGCGTCCATGGCGTAGCCGGCGAGCCTCTCTTTGCCCGGTTCGACATAGATTCCGAGCTCGACCTTGCGACCAGACAGGGTAACGAAACTGTCCGAGATCTTGCCGAGGTCGCCCGCCACCAGCGCAAACAAATAGGACGGCTTGGGGAAGGGGTCGTGCCAGACCGCATAGTGCCAGCCGCCGGCAAGCTCGCCGCTGCCGGCCGGGTTGCCGTTGGACAAAAGCAGCGGCGCCTCACGGCGCTGAGCTTCGATACGTACCGTATAGACCGACAGGATGTCGGGACGGTCGAGGAAATAAGTGATGCGGCGAAAGCCTTCGGCCTCGCATTGCGTGCAATAGACGTCGCTGGAGCGATAGAGGCCCATCAGCGCTTCGTTCTGCGCCGGCGCCAACACGGTTTCAGTTCTCAGCTGGAAGCGCCTTGTCGCAGGGGGGCTGATGATTGTCAGTTGATCGGGCGTGGCGAGAAAATCCGCAGGGCTCGGTTCCTGGCCGTCGATGGCGATGCTGCGGAGCGTCAGCCCGTCGCCATCCAGCACCAGTGGCACCGACGCCGCAATCCCGTCGCGACGTTCGACCGTCAGCACGGCGGTGACATGCGTTGCTTCAGGCGAAAGGCGGAAAGTCAGGCTGGTTTCCGGAATGAGATAATCACTGGGGCGATAGTCTTCGAGCTTGAAGACCTGGCCGGTATCTGTGCGCATTCCTTGATTTTTCCTGTCGATCCGGGAGCGGTGGGTGGGTCCGCTGGTCCAAATAATTTGAAGTCTGCGCTCTTTACACGAAACACTCCCTCGACAAAACTGCAGCGACGTCTATTTCAGGCGATCATTTCCCAAGCATCATCGCGAGGCTTCCATGACCGTCGTCACGCCGAAATTCGGAATGAGCGCCTCTGTGTTGCGTCGCGAGCATAGGGCCTTCATCAAGGGCGCGCGGGAGGCGGGTACGATCGGGTCGACGCCTGCCGCGCTCGATGCGGTGACCGACGCGCTCTACCGCACCTACGGCATCAGGCATATCGACATGCCTGCAACGCGGGCGTGCATCTGGGCAGCGATCAAGGAAGCAAAAGGGGCGTGACAGCCAGACCGGATTTGCCAGTGCTTGCTGCTGGCGACCTTGCCGGCGAGCACAGCACGCTGACCGGGATCGTGCTCAAGGTCGTATCGGTGGCGGTCTTCGTCGGCATGTCGTCCTGCATCAAGGCGGCAGGCACCGTGCCGGCGGGCCAGATCGTCTTCTTCCGCTCCTTCTTTGCCATCTTTCCGATCATCGCCTTCCTCGCCTTCCAGGGAAAACTCGGCACCGCCTTTTCGACAAAGCGCCCTCTCAACCACATTGCGCGCGGCGTTGTCGGTGTCTGTGCCATGGGGCTCGGCTTCTTCGCGCTGACGCGGCTGCCGCTGCCGGAGGCGATCACGCTGAACTACGCGCAGCCGCTGCTGGTCGTGGTGTTCAGTTCGATCTTCCTCGGCGAAGCCATCCGCATCTATCGCTGGAGTGCGGTTGCCGTCGGCCTGGTCGGGGTGCTGATCATCTCATGGCCGGAACTGACGCTGCTCAGTTCGGGCGCTGCCCTTGGCGATCAGGAGGTGCTCGGCGTGATCGCCGCCCTCATAGCCGCGGCGATCTCGGCCATCGCCATGCTCCTGGTTCGTAACCTCGTCCAGAGCGAGCGGACGGCGACCATCGTGCTGTGGTTTTCGGTGACCGCGAGTGTCATGGCGCTGCTTTCGCTGCCGTTCGGCTGGCAGGCGCTGACGCCAGTGCAGGCGGGGCTTCTGATTGCCGCCGGTTTTTGCGGCGGGCTTGGCCAGATCCTGATGACCTCGGCCTATCGCCATGCTGAGGCTTCCGTCGTGGCACCCTTCGAATACACTTCGATGATCCTCGGCGTCGTCGTCGGCTATCTGGTCTTTGGCGACGTCGCCACGATCAACATGCTGGTCGGCGGCATGATCGTGGTTGCGGCGGGGATTTTCATCATCTGGCGCGAGCGCCAGCTGGGTCTCGAACGCACCCGCACCCGCAAGGCCGTCGCGCCGGAAGGGTGATCAGCCCTTCGCTGCGTCGGTCCGCTGTTTCGCCAGCCGCATCAGTACCGCCCGCGTCTGCTCGTCGGCGGGGAAAAAAGATTCGATCGCCAGCTCCGACAGCGTCACGTCGAGCGGCGTGCCGAACACGGTGATGGTGCTGATGAACGACAGCACCGCGTCGCCATGGGAAAGCTTGAGCGGATGGACAATCGCGTTCGGTTCGACCGGCGCCGGCCGGCTGCCTTTAAGGCCGGACGGATAGGCCCGAAGCTCGCGCTCGAGCTCGACCAGAACCGGATCGGCGGTAGCGTCGTTCTGCCGCTTCAGCCGCTCCAGAAGATGCGTCCGCCACTCCGCAAGGTTGACGATGCGCGGCGCGACGCCGCCGGGATGCAGGCTGAGGCGCAACACGTTGACCGGCGGCTTCAGCAGGGAGGCATCGGCGACATTGGCGAGGAACGGGCCGATGGCGGCATTCGCCGACACCAGGTTCCAATGCCGGTCAACGGCAAGCGCCGGGAACGGCTCGTGCGCCTTGAGCACGGTCTCGACCGCCGCCATCGCCGGTGCCATCGAGGCATCGTCAAGTGGTCGTTCGCTGAAGCTCGGGGCAAAGCCGGCGGCCAGCAGCAGCTGGTTGCGCTGCCTGAGCGGGATCGAGAGCTGCTCCGACAGATGCAGCACCATATCACGCGAGGGTGCGGCGCGGCCGCTTTCCACGAAACTCAGATGCCGCTGCGAGATCTCGGCCTCCATAGCAAGGTCGAGCTGGCTCATGCGCCGGCGTGTACGCCATTCGCGAATGAGACTGCCGGCGGAAATCTGGGCTGCTGTCATGACGGGATGACTAGGCCGGCAGTGGGCGCATTTCAATTACCTGCGAGGTCATGATGCCGCTCTTCCTTCCACGCAAGGGGAGAACGGAAGACGCGCTCTGCACCATTACCCAAGCGCCCGCAACTTCGCCTTCACTTCGAGGAAATCCCGCCATGCCAGCTTCTTGTGCGCCGGCGTTCTCAACAAATAGGCCGGATGCAGGGTCGGCATGGCGGGAATGGCGACGCCAGACGGGGTCGTGTGGACGCGCCAGTTGCCGCGCAGCCGCAATATGCCTTCGGAGGTGTTGAGCAGGGTCTTTGCCGACGGGCCGCCGAGATTAACCAGCACCTTCGGATTGACCAGCTCGATCTGCCGCTCGATGAACGGCCGGCAGATCTCGGTCTCGTGCGGGGTAGGCGTGCGGTTGCCCGGCGGCCGCCAGGGAATCACGTTGGCGATGTAGGCAGATGTCCGGTCAAGACCGATCGCGGCCAGCATGCGGTCGAGCAGCCGGCCCGAGCGGCCGACGAACGGTAAGCCCTCTATGTCCTCGTCGCGCCCCGGCGCTTCGCCGATCAGCATCACCTCGGCAGTCGGATTGCCGTCGGCGAACACAAGGTTCTTGGCGGTGAATTTGAGATTGCAGCCGTCGAATGCCGCCATGTGCTGGCGAAGCTCGTCGAGGCTTGCCGCCGATCTCGCCAGTTGCCGCGCCAATGCCGCCTGCGCCTCGTCGGGCACCGTTGACATGGCCGGGGACGTTCGCACTGCCGGTGCCGTATTGGGTCTCTCGCCCATTTCGGCGCGCGACACGCTCGTCGAGCGTTGTGGCGTCGCATTTTCACCGGCCGGCATAGCGGCCGCCGCAGGAACCCGCGCCGGTGGCCTGGCTTCTGCAAACCTGTTTACCGGCTGTTCTTCAAGTGCTTCGTCGACGCCGGCGCTGGCGTAGAAGGCCAGCAGCTCGGCGAGATCGGCTCGGCTATTGTGGGGGGCGGCAGTCATGGTTTTCACATTCGACCGCGGCGCTTGAATTTGCAAGTTCAGCTCGACGGTATGCGCGGATCCTGCACCAGATAGAACGTCCAGCGCGGCGTATAGTCGGTGATCAGGAAATAGAAGCTGGCGGTCTTCAGCGGGTCGATCTTGCCGTTCTTGAACAGCAGGCGGTCATAGGGTTCGAAATTGCGGTCGAAATCGGCGTAGCTGGTCGACCAGATATTTTCAGGCGTCTTGTTGCGCTGGTCAAACGACAGCCCGTCGCCGAACACGCTCGGCTGGTCGAGGATCTCCTGGAGTTCGAACTGGAACTCGACCCAGGCCTGGCCGCTATTGTTGAGCACGTCGATGCGCATATACATCAGACCGTTGGCGAAGTCTCCAGCCTTGCCGAACGGCTGGATCGGCTTGGTCGTGCGAATGGCCAGCGTTACCGGTGTCGCTGAATTCAGCTCTTCGGTGATGACCAGCGGATCCTCTTTCGTGCCGATGCCGGAAGCCCCGGTGATGCGGAAGCCGCCGCGCTCGTCGGAAAAGGAATAGGCGCCGGTCGCCCAGACCAGTTGCCGCTCGGCATGGGCATCGAGGGCCGTCAGCGGCAGAAGCGCCAAGAGCGCCGCACGGCAAATCCGGCCGGGCGTGAAAAAAAAGCGCGTCGATGAAAAGCCAGCCGGCCCGAATATGCGCATGGCGGGAAGTATGGCCGATAAGCAAGCCGTCGAACAATTAAAAACATCGGTGCGACATATCTGTGCAAACGGAATAGGATTGAAGATTGATGCTCGCCACGGCGAGTCTGTGCGGCAGGACGCGACTTTTTGACGAAATCGGTATTGTCACGTCCGCGCCGGTTTCCCGTCGCTATTTGATGCGCTATGCAGCGCGTGAGCCAGCAAAATGCCGGAAATGGCGAGCCAGTGAGGGGTCGATGAGCGATATCGAACGCGAAAGCATGGAATTCGACGTGGTCATCGTCGGCGCCGGCCCGGCCGGCCTTGCCGCCGCGATCCGACTCAAGCAGGTCAACCCCGAGCTTTCCGTCGTCGTGCTGGAAAAGGGCGGCGAAGTCGGCGCGCACATCCTGTCCGGCGCCGTCGTCGATCCGATCGGCATCGACCGGCTGCTGCCCGGCTGGCGCGAAGAGGAGGGTCATCCCTTCAGGACACCGGTCACCGATGACCATTTCCTGGTTCTCGGCCCCGCCGGTTCGTTCCGTCTGCCCAATATCCTGATGCCGCCGCTGATGAACAATCATGGCAACTATATCGTCTCGCTCGGCAATGTCTGCCGCTGGCTGGCGACAAAGGCCGAGGCGCTGGGCGTCGAGATCTATCCGGGCTTTGCCGCGGTCGGCCTGCTCTACAACGAGGCCGGTGCGGTCACCGGCGTCGTCACCGGCGACATGGGTGTCGAGAAGGACGGCACGCACGGTCCGGGCTTTGCGCCGGGCATGGCGCTGATGGGCAAATATGTCTTGATCGGCGAGGGCGCGCGCGGCTCGCTGGCCAAGCAGCTGATCGCCAAATACCACCTTTCCGACGGCCGTGAGCCCGGAAAATACGGCATCGGCCTCAAGGAACTCTGGCAGGTCAAACCGGAAAACCACCGGCCGGGCCTTGTCCAGCATTCCTTCGGCTGGCCGCTCGATATGAAGACCGGCGGCGGCTCCTTCCTCTACCATCTCGAGGACAATCAGGTGGCAGTCGGCTTCGTCGTTCACCTGAACTACAAGAACCCCTATCTGTCGCCGTTTGACGAGTTCCAGCGCTTCAAGACCCATCCGGCGATCCGCGGCACCTTCGAAGGTGCCAAGCGTCTGGGCTATGGTGCCCGCGCCATCACCGAAGGCGGCTGGCAGTCGGTGCCGAAACTGTCCTTCCCCGGCGGTGCGCTGATCGGCTGCGCGGCCGGCTTCGTCAACGTGCCGCGCATCAAGGGCTCGCACAATGCCGTGCTCTCGGGAATGCTGGCGGCCGAGCATGTCTGTGATGCGATAGCCGCCGGCCGCACCAATGACGAGCTGGCCTCCTACGAGGCCGCCTGGCGCGCCACCGATATCGGCAAGGACCTGAAGAAGGTGCGCAACGTCAAGCCGCTATGGTCGCGCTTCGGCACCATTGTCGGCGTCGGCCTTGGCGGCCTCGACATGTGGCTGAACACGCTGTTCGGCTTTTCGCCCTTCGGCACGATGAAGCACGGCAAGGCCGACCACGCCACGCTGGAACCGGCCGCCGCGCACCAGAAGATCGCCTACCCGAAGCCGGACGGGGTGCTGACCTTCGACCGGCTGTCGTCGGTGTTCCTGTCCAACACCAACCACGAGGAGAACGAGCCGGTGCATCTGCTTGTCGCCGACATGGACCTGCAGAAGCGCTCCGAGCATGACGTCTATGCCGGGCCCTCGACGCGTTACTGCCCGGCCAGCGTCTACGAATGGGTCGACAAGGACGGCAATGCCGCCGCCGATCCTACGGCTAAGGATGTGCGCTTCGTCATCAACGCGCAGAACTGCGTGCACTGCAAGACTTGCGATATCAAGGACCCGAACCAGAACATAAATTGGGTGCCGCCACAGGGCGGCGAGGGCCCGGTCTACCAGAACATGTAAGTCACAAGGTTTGCTCCGGACCAAACAAGATGAGGAGCAGCGCAACCGTAGGATTGTTGAATAGACCGCCTGCCTGTGTTTCCTTTCTGTGGCGACAGGGAGGAAGGAAAAATGCGTCTGGCAGTTCTGACGAGCGCTGTGGCGATCGGGGCGTTGTGCACCCCTTCAGCCTTGGCCGACACTAAAGTATTGGTCAAGACACGAACTTATAACATTGCCGGAACCACCGGCGCGGCCCTGATCGAGGCCATGGATCGCGGTGGGCCGAAGCACGGCTTCATGACCCACGCCATCGCGCAGACCGGCTACAGCGTCGATGATTGGACCTTCGAAGCCTACACGGAAAACGGCGTCTGCCGCCTGCGCCAGGCCAACGGGACGCTCAATCTCTTCTATACCTATCCCAAACTAGCCTCAGCCACGTCGCCGGCGCTGCAGAAGCGGTGGAAGCGGTTCTTCGCTGGCGTCCGCGCCCATGAAGAGACCCATGGCCGCATCGCCAGACAGATGATGCGGGCCACCGAAAAGTCGGTTCGAGGGCTGACAGTCGGTGATGACCCGCACTGTTTCGCGGCACGTCGCGAGGCAAAGCGCCGGATCAATGCCATCTATGCCGAATACGAGGCAAAGCAGATCGCCTTTGATGCGCACGAGCATCGCGACGGCGGCCCTGTCGAGCACCTCATCCGCGCTTTTGTGGGCCAGTAATAAGCCAGGTCGAGATTGGACTGCGGATTTTCAGCTTCGCGTCCCGCCAGGCAGCGCCGCAAGCGCGGTCGCCGTCTGGTGCTCGTCGAGCGGCTTTTGTTCATCCGACCGTAGCGAAAACTCCACCAGCACCGGCAGATGGTCTGAGCCGGTGTCCTCAAGGGTCGACGCCGAACGGATAACGATGGCGCCCTTGCTGAAAACCTGGTCGATCGGCAGTCCGGCGAAGCGCAGGAAATCCGGCAGCCTTCTGTAGAGCCAGGTCGGCCCGACCGACGGCATTACAGTCAGCTTGCCAAGCGATGCGACGCGCCGGACGGCGGCGCTCCATGGCGCTGCGTTGCAGTCGCCTGCGAGGATCGACGTCTCACCAAGCGAAGCGATTTCGTCAGACAACCCTCCAATCTGCCGTGATTGGTTGTGGGGCCATGGCCAGGTGAGGTGGATGGCGGCGACATCAACGTCGGTTCCGCCGAAATCGACCGTGGCGATCGCCATCGCGCCGCGGCTGTCGCAGTGCGGCTCCGTGCCTATGGCAAACGGTCGTCTGGACAGCAGCGCAACGCCGAATACGCCATTGGGATACGGGCACAGGATCCGGTAGGGATAGGCGCCGGACAGCAGCGCAAGCTTTGCCTTCCACATCTCAGACACCTCATCGAGGGTGATCACATCAGGCTGCGTCCGGCCGATCAGCGACAGCACCTTCTCAGGCGTTGGATTGTTGAACCTGAGGTTCATCTGCAGCAGGCGGTAGACTGGCTCGTCACCGGGTTTGGCTTCGTAGGCGGCCAGCACCTGCCATAGCCGCGAAAGCGGCAAGGCATTCGACGTGGTGGCAAACGCGGCCACCGCAAACAGCAATGCGGCCGCGGCCTGCAGGCGAAACGAGGTGGCGAGCAGCGGCAGCGCGCAAAGTGCCATCAGCACGGAAAAATGGACGCGGAAATGAGCAAAGGAATCGAGGGCCGGATGCAGCGATCCGAGAAACCCGGCCACCAGCGCGGCCGAAAGTGCAAGCATTGCGACGAATGCCAGCGCAACCGTCATGTCCAGAACACGTGCCATCGCTTTGTCTATCGGCAGAAGTGCGGCTCAATCAAGATGACGAAATGTCCTGACCTGGACCGACACATGCGATTCGGCATTACTGGAAGGCAGTTTCCGAAAAGCTCCTGAGCTTGCGCGAATGCAGTCGCTCCATCGGCATTTCAGCCAGCTTCTCCATCGCCCTGATGCCGATGGTCAGGTGCTGCGCTACTTGCCGCTTGTAGAACTCGGTCGCCATGCCCGGCAACTTCAATTCGCCATGCAGCGGCTTGTCGGATACGCAAAGCAGCGTGCCATAGGGCACCCGGAAGCGGAAGCCATTGGCGGCGATCGTCGCCGATTCCATATCGAGCGCGATCGCGCGCGACTGCGACAGCCTCTGCACCGGCCCGCGCTGGTCGCGCAGCTCCCAATTGCGGTTGTCGATAGTGGCGACGGTGCCGGTGCGCATGATGCGCTTGAGATCATATCCGGAAAGCCCGGTGACCTCGGCGACCGCTTCCTGCAGCGCCACCTGGATTTCGGCTAGCGGCGGGATCGGCACCCAGACCGGAAGATCGTCGTCGAGGACATGGTCTTCCCGTACATAGGCATGCGCCAGCACATAATCGCCCAGCGCCTGCGTGTTGCGCAGGCCGGCGCAATGGCCGAGCATCACCCAGGCATGCGGCCGGAGCACCGCAATATGGTCGGTGATCGTCTTGGCGTTGGAAGGACCAACGCCGATATTGACCATGGTGATGCCGCCATGGTTCGGCTTCTTCAGATGATAGGCCGGCATCTGCGGCAGGCGAGATGGCGCAGCACTCTCACCGGGCGCGCCGCCTCCCACTTTGGTTACGATGTTGCCCGGCTCGACGAACTCGACATATCCGTCACCGCCATTGGCCATCAATTCGCGTGCACGGGCGACGAATTCGTCGATATAGAATTGGTAGTTGGTGAACAGCACGAAGTTCTGGAAATGCTGGGGGCTGGTCGCCGTATAGTGCGACATCCGGTGCAGCGAATAATCGATGCGTTGCGCGGTGAACGGTGCCAGCGGCCGTGCCTCGCCCAATCCCACTTCGAACGTGCCGTTGGCGATCTGGTCATCAGTGCCGTCGAGGTCCGGCACGTCGAACAGGTCACGGATCGGCCGTTTGATGCGTTCGGCAGCAGTGCCGTCGACATGGGTGCCTTCGAGGAAAGCGAAATGCAGCGGGATGGGAGTGGTCGATTCCGAGACCGTGACCGGAACGCCGTGGTTGCGCATGATCAGGCGAAGCTGTTCGGTGAGGTAGCTTTCGAAAAGAGCAGGCTGGGTGATGGTGGTTGAGAAATGCCCCGGCGTCGGCATGTGGCCATAGGCCTGCCGCGAGTCGATCTGTGTGAATGAACTCGTGGTGACGCCGATCTCCGGGTAGAAGGCCCGGTAGCGCTTGTTGTTGTCACCGCCCGCGGCGAGCGCGGTAAATGAATCGCGCAGGAACTTGGTATTGCGGTCGTAAAGCACCTGCAAGGCGGCAACCGCCTTCTTGGCATCGTCGAAGCTCTGTCGGCTAAACGGCTCCGGCGTAACGACAGATTCAATGGCTCGGGGATAGATTCGCTTTTCCATGACCCAATATAGAGAGTTGGGTGCGCCGTTGGGAGGGGGTAAGGCGGTTTCAGGACGCGCTGTGGGCGTTTTTCTTCCCAGTGGCCTAAAGCGCGTCGCGCCCGTCCGGCCTCATGTGACACGCTTCAGGTTCCTGCTATCATGCATGCCGTCGTCGCAAAACCGCTGCACACTTTTTGCGCGACATGCATCAGCCGCGCCGCAAGCTGACCAGCAGCACAAAGCCGACGCCGGACTTCCTCAGCGCAGGCGCCTCGATGGTCGAACCTGCATCGGCGCGCATCGTCGGCACGGCCAGGACCGGGGCCGCCAGGAGCATCAGGATGAGCGCCGTCCGCGGCAGAAGCCGAAGGGTCTTGACGACATTGGCGGTGAGGCGGGTCATGGCGTGGTTTTCTATGTCTCGCTGGACGGGTTCAGTGGCGAAGCTGGTTCGGGCAACCGAGCCGGCAGGAAATGGCGACGTCCCAGGCGCGGGCCGGCCGGCCGGCTTGGGCGACAAGGACGGCGAACAACATGCCGAACAGGCTCATCAGCAGGCAGACAATGGTGAAGCGGCGGGCAAGCATTGCGCGGTGTCTCCTTCAACACGCATGACAATGCCTTGCCCTGGCTGAACCGGCTCTGATCCCGGCGTTCATCTGGGGTTCAAAATGGTTGATGATCTCTGAGAGGGCCCGCCTTGAGTGCAGCTACCTATGGCGACGCCATTGCTGCGAGACCGATAACATGAAAACGGGGCCGACTGGCCCCGCTCACCCCGGCAGGAAGGGCACGATCAGAGCTTGTGCCAGGTCTGGCTCTTGCAGATCAGCCCGCCGAGCACGCAGCCGCTCATCTTGAGCGAACTGCCGGAAAGCGAAGCCTTGCCCGAATAGGTCTTATCGGTTTCCGGGTCGGTTATGGTGCCGGCATATTTGTTGTCGCCGGCCACCTTCAGTGAACCGATATGCTTGCCGGCAAATTTGCCGGATTTGAGCGTAATCGAAAATGCTCCGCCGCCACCAGAAATGGCGGCAGTCGATCCGGCTTGCGTTTTCCAATTGCCTTCGATCGGATCGGCCCACGCCGCGCCGGTCATCATTATTGCGGCCGCGAGGGCCAGGCTCACTTGTCGAAACATGTCTTTCCTCCCTCAGGCAAGTCCAATCGGGCTCCCTCCAAGCTGTCTGCCCCTTACGCAAACGTAAGCTAGTCCAGCTCCCGGAAAAACAAAAGCGGTGCCGCGACGGAAGGGTCGCGGGTTTTTGCCCGCTCCCGAACGGCCGCGCCGGCGAAAAATGAAACGGGCCGCACACGTCTTTGTCTTCTGTGGTTAGCGGAGTCTTGATCCGCGCCTCGCAAGTTTTCTTCAAATTTTGTGCAAACCGGCGCGATTGCTGGCTTTGTATCCTTAACGAATTTTCGCGTTTACCTCTTGTTTTAGCTTTGTTTTCTTCAAATTAAGCACGCCATTTAACGACGGATTCAAGCCTCCGCGGCATTCTCGAAAGCATCGAAAGAGCGGCCGCCCCCGAAGGTAATCAAGGACACCGAGGGACAGACGGAGACAGCTCTCGGGAGCCAGAACAGGGGATTTGAAATGGCACGTTTTGAAATGCTTGAAGCCGGCTTCGGCGCCATGGGGGCAACTGCCCAGGCCGATATTCTTTTCGAGTTGGGCATGATGTATGCGACCGGCCGCGATTGCGAGACCGATGTCGTCGCCGCCCACAAATGGTTCAACATCGCCGCGATCAAGGGCTCGGCCCGCGCCGCGGAACTGCGCTCTGAATTGTCGGCCGCCATGTCGAAGGTCGAGATCGCCAAGGCGCTGCGCGAAGCCCGCGAATGGATGACGATGCACTGAATTCGCCGGCATCGACTTCACAGGGGTACTGACCTCACAACAGGGACGCTTCGGGTCAAGGCCGCGCAGAGGGCTGGACCCGAAAATCAAGGCCGCGCAAGACGGCTGGGCCAACAAGGACACGGCAGGCGGACGAGCCGTGCAATAAACCGTACAAACAGGGAAGGCGAGCGGATCCCGGTGCTGATACCTCGGTAAGCTCGATGACAAAAGCCGCGACCGGCCGGAACAAGGCTGGCGCGGCTTTGTCTTTGGGACCGCGTGTTGCAGGCCCAATCGAGCGCCGACGATGCGTCTAGACAGCTCCGGTGAAGGATGAAATTCTCCCGCCACTCTGGAAGAGGCGCGGCCGGGATGGCCGCGCGAGAGTGGAGGAGTTATGTCGCCATGAAGAAATTCAGTATTTTCAGCGCAGCCATATTTGGCCTGATGATGAGCGCGCCGGTCGCCTTCGCCGATGACATCACCTTTTCGGTGGTCGGACCGATGACCGGTCAGCTTGCCACCATCGGCGATCAGTTCAAACACGGAGCGCAAGCCGCTGCCGACGCGATCAACGCGGCCGGCGGCGTCGACGGCCGCCAGGTCAAACTCGACATCGAGGACGACCAGTGCGATCCGAAGCAGGCGGTTTCGGTCGCCAACCGCATCGTCGCCAATGGTGTCAAGTTCATCGACGGCCATGCCTGTTCGGGCTCCAGCATCCCGGCCTCTGCCGTCTATGCCGAAGCCGGTGCGCTGATGATGAGTCCAGCTTCCTCGAACCCGGTGCTGACCGACGCAGCGGCGAAAGCCGGCTGGCCGACAATCATGCGTCTCTATACGCGCGACGACGCGCAGGGCGCTTTCATCGGTCCATGGATCGCCAAGAAATATGCCGGCAAGAACGTCGTCATCCTGCACGACAAGAGCGCCTATGGGCAGGGCGTCGCCGATGTCGTCAAGGCAACGATGAACCAGAACGGTCTCAACGAGATCCTCTATGAGGGAATCAACGCCGGTGAAAAGGACTACGCGGCGCTTGTCACCAAGCTCAAGGACCTGAAGGCTGACGTCGTCTATTTCGGCGGCTACCACCCCGAAGCCGGCCTCATCCTGCGCCAGTCGGCGGAACAGAACCTGAAATTCCAGCTGATCATGCCGGACTCGATTGCCACGCCGGAATTTTGGCAGGTTTCCGGCCCGGCCGGCGAAGGCACCATGTTCGTCTTCCCGTCGGATCCGCAGGCGAAGCCCGAAGCCAAGGAAGCCATCGCCAAGATCAAGGCCGGCGGCTTCGTGCCGGAGGGCTTCACGCTGTTTTCCTATGCGGTGATCCAGGCCTTCGCCGAAGGCATCAAACGCGCCGGCAGCGACGATCCGGCAAAAGTCGCCGAAGCGTTAAAGAACGGCCAGCCGATCAGCACGGTTGTCGGCTCAGTCACCTTCGACGAGAAGGGCGACCTCAAGAACGTCAGCTACGACATCAACCAGTGGCACGACGGCAAATACGCGCCGATCCAGCCGTGATGGCCGCGGCGCCGCAAGACGCGCTGCTGTAGTCGAACATGGCCGGGGTCAAACCCGGCCAGGTTGTTTTTGGCGACGCCTTTGTGACGCGTTCGAGATCACTTCGTGGATAGGGAAACAGCAGCCAGCTGAGGTTCCTCGGCAAAGCGAACCAGCACGGTCCCGTCGGTGACCTGCGCGCCTTCGGCAGCGATCTCGGCGATAACCCCGTCATGCGGCGCGGCAATGGTGTGCTCCATCTTCATCGCCTCCAGGATCAGCAGCGGCTGGCCCTTGATCACGGACTCGCCTCTGGCTGCACGCACCAATTTGACCAGGCCGGGCATTGGCGCGCGCAGGCTGCCGGAAGCGACCGCGGCTTCGTCGGCTCGCGCCAGCGGATCCGGCATGGCGAAACCGTAGCCGATGGCGCCATCGAAGACCGTGACGTGGCCCGGCCAGCGGGCGAGGCGAGGCGCCGCGCGAAGATCATGCGAATTGACGCTCTCATAGGGCGCATCCAGCGCCACCTCGAACCGTCCGTCCGGCCGCACCGACACACGCGCGACGATCTCCTGCTCGCCAAACTTCAGCAGCGTGCGCCGCGCTACAGCGTGGAAATGCGCATAGCCGGCCAGCGACGACCAAGGATCGTCCGAGGATGACAAGTCGCCCGCACCGGACGCGGCAAGTGCCGCGGCGGCAATCGTCTCGCCGCTCGGCGACGGAACCGCCGTCAACGCCTGCTGATGCCTGGCGATCAGGCCGGTATCGACATCGCCCGCCGCAAAATCCGCATCAGCGGCCAGCGCGGCAAGAAAGGCAGTGTTGACCGTCGAGCCGGCGATTTCGGTCTGCGACAGCGCTGCGCCAAGTGCCGTGAGCGCCGCCCGTCTATCCTTGCCATGAACGATCAGCTTAGCGATCATCGGGTCGTAAAACGGCGAAATCGCATCACCGGCGCGCACACCGCTTTCGATGCGCATGGTCGCACCCTCCGGTGCCGGCTGCGGAAATTTCAAATGGTGCAAGGTGCCGGTCGCCGGCAAAAACCCTCTTGCCGCGTCCTCGGCATAGATGCGCGCCTCGAAGGCGTGGCCGGAGAGCGCGATCTCGCTCTGCGCCTTCGGCAGTTTTTCGCCGGAGGCTACCCGCAACTGCCACTCGACCAGGTCGATGCCGGTGACCATTTCGGTGACGGGGTGCTCGACCTGCAGGCGGGTGTTCATTTCCATGAACCAGAAACGGTCGGCCTTCAGACCTTGCGAGGCATCGACGATGAACTCGATGGTACCGGCGCCGGAATAGCGGATTGCCTTGGCGGCTTTCACCGCCGCCTCGGTCATCGCCTTGCGCAGTGCCTGCGTCATGCCCGGGGCAGGCGCCTCCTCGATCACCTTCTGGTGGCGGCGCTGCGCCGAGCAGTCACGTTCGTGAAGATGTACGGCGTTGCCGAAATTGTCACCAAACACCTGCACTTCGATGTGGCGCGGCTTGTCGACATATTTTTCAACCAAGACGCGGTCGTCACCGAACGCGGCTTTCGCCTCGCGCCGCGCGCCCGACAGTGCTTCAGAAAAATCATCAGGATGCTCGACGCGCCGCATGCCCTTGCCGCCGCCGCCGGCGCGCGCCTTGATCAATACGGGGTAGCCTATCTCGCGCGCCTTGGAGGCGAGCAACACGATCTCCTGCGCTTCACCATGGTAGCCCGGAACGACAGGCACGCCGGCCTTTTCCATCAGCCGCTTGGCCGCGTCCTTCAGTCCCATGGCACGGATCGAGGCCGCCGACGGCCCAATGAAGATCAGCCCAGCGGCCGCGACCTGGTCGACGAAGTCGGGGTTTTCCGAAAGAAAGCCGTAGCCCGGATGGATGGCCTCGGCACCTGTGGCCAAGGCCGCCGCGATGATCTTGTCGCCGCGCAGATAGCTTTCGTTGGCCGGAGAGGCGCCGATATGCACCGCTTCGTTGGCCATTTCGACATGCAAGGCGTGAGCATCGGCGTCGGAATAGACGGCGACGCAGCGCACACCCATCCTGCGTGCCGTGCGGATCACCCGGCAGGCGATCTCGCCACGGTTGGCGATCAGGATCTTGGCGAACATCGGGCCTCCACAGGCAGAGCTTGCCGCCAACGGTGCGAATTCTCGTCACGCGAGCTGCGGCGATGCCCCGCTTTGTAGTCTGGCGGTCAAAGGGTAGGCAAGCGAGGCCTGCCTACTTCGAGGCCGCGATTTCGCAAGCTCCCCCGGTCGTGACCTTGTAACGGTTGCGGGTGGCCTGGCAGGATTTCATCGCCATATCCTCGGCAGCCTTTTGCGAGGGCGCATTCAAGCGCGAGCCGCACATGATGTACAACGAACGCACCCGGGAATACGGAGTGGTCGCATAAGCTGAATGGCCGCTGGCCGCCACATAGGCCTTATATGCCTTGGTGCATGGCCGATCCGCGGTTGCCGGAAAATACGGGTAGAAGCGGACGTCGCCCTTGCTTCCAGCCAGCGATTCCGCCGCGCCGACATTGGGGCTCGAGACTAAAAGCAACCCGGCTATTAGCGAGAAGACTGCTTGTTTGACGCTTATAGATTTCATTTTTCCCACCCATTGGAAACGTTGAAGGCCGGCCGAGTGTCGGCCTATTTGGAGGCAGCTACGGCGCAGGCCCCTGCAGTCGTGACCTTGTACTTGCTGCGCGCGGACTGGCAGGACTTCAACGCCAGTGCTTCAGCAGCCTTCTGGGATGGTGCATTCAGATAAGCACCGCAAATAGTGAATTCGGTTGCCCAGTTGAATGGCGTCATCGCATAAGCCGAGTGACCGCCAGCCGCCACGTAGTCCTTGTAATTTTTGCCGCAGCCTCCGATTGTACCCGGTGCAAAATAGACCGGAAAACGGCTGTCGCCCTTGCTTCCCGCCAGCGATTCGGCGGCGCCGACATTCGGTGCAGAGGCCATAAGCAGTGCAAGTACCGATATGGTTGTTCGCCTGATGGATAAAGATTTCATTGCCCAGCCCATTTGAGAAACCCCAATACTGTAGATATTCGCTTATTTAGAGGCAGCGATTTCGCAGCCCCCACCTGTTGTAACCCTGTAACTGTTGCGGGTGGCCTGACAGGATTTCAACGCCAACTCTTCGGCAGCTTGCTGTGACGGTGCATTCAAGCGCGAGCCGCAGATGATGTACAGCGAACGCACCCGGGAATACGGGGTGGTTGCATAGGCTGAATGGCCGCCGGCCGCTACATAGGCCTTGTAGGCCCTGGTACATTCATCCTTCGGGTTCTGCGGCAAATAGGGATAGAAACGGGTCTCGCCCTTGCTTCCCGCCAACGACTCCGCTGCTGCGATGCCGGGCGCCGTTAACACGAGCAATCCTGCAAATATGGATAAAGTTGTTTTCTGAAAAAGCTGAAGTCTCATCTTCGCCCTATTCCCCATTTCTATCCGGCCCATTGCTGCCGAAAGCTACTTGGAAGCGACTACGCCGCAGCCGCCGACCATGTCCACTTTGAACTTCTTGCGACCGACTTCGCATGACTTAAGCGCGAGCGCTTCGGCAGCCATCTGGGACGGTGCGTTAATGTGCACGCCGCAGACGAAATACAGGACCCTTGCTCCAGTGATGGTTGATGCGTAGGCGGAATGTCCGGCCGCAGCCACATAGGCATTGTAGGCCTGCCTGCAATTGCCTTCCGAGCCTTGCTGAGGGAGATACACGAAGGAACGCTTATCGCCGACTTTCCCAGCGAGCGACTCCGCTGCACCGACGCCAGGCGTCGCTAATATAAGCAACCCCGCAAGTATCTGCACAGTTGTTCTCTGAGAAACCCGCCGTCTCATCTTCGCCCAATCCCCATTGGTATTTGCGATGATCAATAGCCGCGATTCTTTCGTCTGGCCAGATCAAGAAGCAAAAAATAGTTATGGAGATGTGGACGGGTGCCGCCGGCGCAGGGTCACACCCTGCCGAGTGCAGCAACGACCCGCTGATACAATTCGGCCGTCGGCTCGTCGAAGCAGCAGAAAATGACGGTTTCCGGAACGATGTTCTGGCCGATGAAGGCGCTCACGGTACCGACAGCAATTTGCGTCGCCTGATCCTTCGGATAACGGTAGGCCCCGGTCGAGATCGCTGGAAACGCCATCGTCCGGCAGTCCTTTGCGGCGGCGATTTCGAGCGACCTGCGATAGCAGGAGGCGAGCAGTTCGGCTTCTCCTTTGCTGCCGCCTTGCCAGACCGGCCCGACCGTATGGATGATGTAGCGCGCGGGCAGCTTGTAGCCCTTGGTGATCTTTGCGTCTCCGACCTTGCAGCCATTTAGCATCCGGCATTCGAATTCAAGCTCGGGACCGGCCGCGCGGTGAATGGCGCCATCCACACCGCCACCTCCCAGGAGCGAAGTATTGGCGGCGTTGACGATGGCATCGACCGCCAGCTTCGTGATGTCGCCGGTTTGAATGCGAATCCTTCGGCCGATTTCGCTCATCTCACATCCTGAACACGCCGAAGCGTGTCTCCTCGATCTCGGCGTTGAGCGCGGCCGAAAGGCTGAGCGCCAGCACCTCGCGGGTCTTGGCCGGGTCGATGATGCCGTCGTCCCAGAGCCTTGCCGACGAATAGAGCGGGTGGCCTTCGTGCTCGTACTTCATCAGGATCGGCTTCTTGAATTTCGCTTCCTCCTCGGCGCTCCATTCGCCGCCCTTGCGCTCGATGCCTTCGCGCTTGACGACGGCCAGCACCGTTGCCGCCTGCTCGCCGCCCATCACCGAAATGCGGGCATTCGGCCACATCCACAGGAAGCGTGGTGAATAGGCGCGTCCGCACATGCCGTAATTGCCGGCGCCGAAGGAGCCGCCGATGATCATCGTTACTTTCGGCACCTTGGCGGTGGCGACCGCCATCACCAGCTTGGCGCCGTCCTTGGCGATGCCGCCGGCCTCGTATTTTCGCCCGACCATGAAGCCGGTGATGTTCTGCAGGAAAATCAGCGGCACCCTGCGCTGGCAGCACAACTCGATGAAGTGCGCGCCCTTCAGCGCGCTTTCCGAAAACAGCACGCCGTTGTTGGCGACGATGCCGACCGGCATGCCGCTGAGGTGAGCGAAGCCGGTGACCAGCGTGGCGCCGTAATTCTGCTTGAACTCATCGAACTCGGAGCCGTCGACGATGCGGGCGATCACCTCGCGCACGTCGTAAGGCTGGCGCAGATCCGTAGGCACGATGCCGTAGAGTTCATGTGGATCGTGAAGCGGCGGAATCGATTTCTGCAAGGCCAGGCTTACATTCTTGTTCCGATTCAGGTTTTTGACGATACGCCGGCATATGGCCAGCGCATGCTCGTCATCGAGCGCATAATGGTCGGCAACGCCGGAAAGCCTTGTGTGCACGTCGGCGCCACCGAGGTCCTCGGCGGTGACGTCCTCGCCGGTGGCCGCCTTCACCAGCGGCGGCCCGCCGAGAAAGATGGTTGCCTGGTTGCGCACCATGATTGTCTCGTCCGACATCGCAGGCACATAGGCGCCGCCGGCCGTGCACGAACCCATGACGCAGGCGATCTGCGGAATGCCGGCAGCCGACATGTTGGCCTGGTTGTAGAAGATACGGCCGAAATGATCGCGGTCGGGAAACACCTCGTCCTGGTTGGGCAGATTGGCGCCGCCGCTGTCGACCAGATAGACGCAAGGCAGATTGTTCTGTAGCGCGATCTCCTGTGCACGCAGATGCTTCTTCACCGTCAGCGGATAATAGGTGCCGCCCTTCACCGTGGCGTCGTTTACGACGACCATCACTTCGGTGCCTTCGACGCGCCCGATGCCGGCGATGAGGCCGGCCGAAGGGACGTCCTCGCCATACATCGACCAAGCGGTGAACTGGCCGATCTCGAGGAAGGGCGAGCCGGTATCGAGCAATTGGGCGAGGCGTTGCCGCGGCAGGAGCTTGCCGCGCGAGACGTGCCGTTCACGCGCTTCCTCCGAGCCACCGCGCTCGATGGCGGCAGCTTTTTCAGCGATGTCGGCGACCAGCGCCCGCATGCGCTCGGCATTGGCGTGGAAGGCGTCGGAGGCGGGCGAGATCTGGGTTTGCAGCGGGGCCATTGCTCTATCGTTTCCTAAAAATCCTTGATGCCGCTAGGCAATCAGTATATCAGCCGGCCCCTACCGTCGCGTGCCAAGCTCCGCATAGTTCGGTCCGGCGTCAATGACACTCTCAGGAGGCAGCGATGAAAGGCATGTACATGCATTTCGCAAGATGTCTCCCTTCGGCCATGGCCTGACGCCGCCGAAGGGCGGCCTTCCACATCCCGAATTTGAGCAAGAGGAACGCGGTTCGCGTGAGCACCGCGGGTGTCATCATGTATGTGCGGTTTGTCACGCCGCTGATCCATCCGGCGAGCCGTGTGGAGACCGGCTTCTTCCGGGCGTCCTGGTATCTGTACCGGAACGGCTGCCCGAACTGGATTCAAAGTGAACTGGAAGATCAGTTCGACTGGTTCAACCACCACCTGCCCAGTCCGGGAAGAGTTGGCCGGCATTTCAAGCGCCGCAACTCCATCTGGGGCGTCTGCTGGTTCAATCCGGACGCCAGAGAGGCGATCAGCCGGGCGCGCTATTGCGCCTGGTTGATCGAAGAAGGCGGCTTGCCGGTGCGGTCGATTACGTCTTCGCACCAGCGCGAGGTTCTGTGGCGCGACGCGCACCAGATTGTTGCCAAGCCGACCGCCGATCTGCCGAAGGCATTCGTCTGAGAGGGGGGAGCGGAGCATCACACCCCCTCCGCGATGATTTCCCGCCCGATCAGCCAGCGACGGATTTCGCTGGTGCCGGCACCGATCTCGTAGAGCTTGGCGTCGCGCAGCAGCCGGCCGGTCGGGTAATCGTTGATGTAGCCGTTGCCACCCAAAAGCTGGATGGCGTCGAGCGCCATCAGGGTCGCCTTTTCGGCGGCGAAGAGAATACAGCCGGCAGCATCCTTGCGGGCCGTCTCACCGCGATCGCAGGCGGCGGCTACGGCATAGACGTAAGCGCGCGCCGCGTTCATCGTCGCATACATATCGGCCAGCTTGCCTTGCACCAGCTGGAATTCGCCGATCGGCTGGCCGAACTGCTTGCGTTCATGCACGTAAGGTATCGCCACGTCGAGGCACGCCGCCATCAGCCCGATTGGGCCGCCGGCCAGCACGGCGCGTTCGTAGTCGAGGCCCGACATCAGCACCTCGACGCCGCGCCCTTCCTCGTGCAGCACATTGTCGAACGGCACTTCGACATTCTCGAACACCAACTCGCCGGTGTTTGAGCCGCGCATGCCGAGCTTGTCGAGCTTTTGCGCCACCGAAAAACCGGCAAAGGCCTTTTCGACGATGAAAGCGGTGATGCCGCGCGAATGGAGTTCCGGATCGGTCTTGGCGTAGACGACCAGCGTCTCGGCATCCGGCCCGTTGGTGATCCACATTTTGGTGCCATTGAGCACATAGCGGTCGTTGCGCTTTTCGGCGCGCAGGCGCAGCGACACGACATCGGAGCCGGCACCCGATTCCGACATCGCCAGTGCGCCGACCTTCTCGCCGCTGCAGAGCGAAGGCAGATATTTTTCCTTCTGCGCCTGCGTTGCCCAGCGGTTGATCTGGTTGACGCAGAGGTTGGAATGGGCACCGTAGGAGAGGCCGACCGAGGCGGAGGCGCGCGAAATCTCCTCCATCGCGACAACATGGGCGAGGTAGCCCATGCCGCTGCCGCCGAAATCGGGATCGGCGGTGATGCCGAGCAGGCCAAGCCCGCCGAGCTCCGCCCACAGATGTGCCGGGAATTCGTTCGAGCGGTCGATTTCGGCGGCGATTGGTGCGATCTTTTCCTGGGCAAAGCGCCGCACCAGGTCGCGCAGTGCCTCGATGTCTTCGTCAAGCCCGAAGTTGAGCGTATGCGTGTACATGCCGTTCCTCCCGGCGCACGATCCCTAAAATCGGTATGGTGCGCGAAATCAAGTTGCTAGAGCGTCCTTTGCGCGCCCGAATAGGGGCGCGGCGTCGTGGCTCGTTGACGCGCCATCGGTCTTTGCTCCAACAAGGCGCATTGTCATTGCTAGATATGTAGCGGTGACTTCGGCGATCGACAGCCGTTCGCCCGGCCGGAACCAGACGATGACGCCGGTCATCATCTGGATCAGCGCCATCGCGGTGAGCCCTGTGTCTTCGATGCTGAACAAGTCCGCTTCGACGCCGTCGCGCAGGATGGCGCGCAGCTCCTTCTCGTAGGCCGTGCGCATGCGCAGGATCTGTGTGAGTTTTTCGTGCGACAGGCTGCGCAGCTCCATGTTCGAGACATGGGTGGAGTGGCGGCGTTCGATATGGAAAGTGATGTGGTTTTCGACATAAGCGGCAAGCCGCGCTAACGGATCGGCGCCGACAGGGCGTGTTGCGCGCCACGCCTCGATCAGGCCTTCCATATGCTCGCGCATCAGGGTGAACAGAAGGTCCTGCTTGGTCGGGAAGTAGCGGTAAAGCGCCGCTGCCTGCACGCCAACCTCGGCCGCCAGCTGGCGCATCGACATCGCCTCGTAGCCGAGACGCGCAATCAGGCTGATCGCCGCCTCGCGGACCGCAGCTTCGGTCTTCTCTCCGTCGGAACCGGTCGTACGCGCCATGACAAGCCGCCTTTTTGTAGACAATAAAACAAACGTTCAATTAATTCAAGGACCGAGGCATGTCCGGGCAGGGCATTGGCTTCAGGTTTTCTCTATCTGCACCCTGGAGATTTTATGCGATGGAAGCGAATGAGCGGGATCATGCCTTGCTAGGCAACAATCCTGAAACCCGGGGACATGTCGCGAGCCTCGATCTCCTCGACATCGACCTTCGAAACCGCTGCCCCTGGCGGCCCTTGCCAAAGCCGTTCGATCATTGTCGAGACCGCCGCACCGGTCCCTGCAATCAAGGCGGTCACCGAGCCGTCAACTTCGTTGCGCACCCACCCGGCAAGGCCAAGCGCCGACGCCTCGCGCCGCGCCCAAACCCGGTAGCTGACGCCTTGCACCTTGCCATAAATGCGTACTTGCACCGTCCGGTCGGCCATCGCGCTCTCCATCCTCTGACTCGAGTCTGGCGCATCGCTGTGCAAATTCAACCGCGCTGCCGCCGGTCAGCCACATAGGGCGAAGGCGCTTCAATTCCCCCGCGCTGCTGCCAGTGCGCCAGGCAGTTCCTCGGCAAAGATGTCGAGTTCGTGGTCGAGGCCGACGCTGACGCGGATGCAGCGGTCGAGCACCGGCACCATCGGCTTGCGGATGAAGACGTCGCGCGACAACAGCGCCTGCAGCACTTTTAGCGCGAAAGCGCCGTCGCGGCCGCAGTCGATGGTGACGAAATTGGTCGCCGAAGCCAGCGGCTTCAGCCCGTTCGCCTCAGCTGTTCCGGCGATGCGCCGGCGCCCGGCGGCGACCCGCGCCACCACGCTCTCCAGCCAGGCCTGATCGGCAAGCGCCTCGACACCGGCGATCTGCGCCATGCGGCTGACGCCGTAATGATTGCGGATCTTTTCGAAATCGCGAATCACCTGGGCCTCGGCCACCGCATAGCCGCAGCGTATGCCGGCCAGCCCATAGGCCTTGGAGAAGGTGCGCATGCGGATGACGTTCGGCTGCGCCACATCGATCGGCGGCAGCGCTGAGGCTGGCCCTAATTCGCCATACGCTTCGTCGAGCACCAGCATTGTGGTCTCCGGCAAGGCCTCGATGAAGCGGCCAAGCTCGGCGGCTTCCCACCAGCTGCCCATCGGATTGTCCGGATTGGACAGGTAGACCAGTGGCGCCTTTTCCCTGGCCACTGCCGCCAGCAGGCCGTCGAGGTTTTCCCGATCGTTCTCGTAGGGCACTGCGACCAGCCGGCCGCCGACGCCGGCAACATGAAAGTTGAAGGTCGGATAGGCGCCGAGCGAGGTCACCACCGCGTCGCCGGGCGCCACATACATGCGCCCAACCAAGCTGAGCAGCCCGTCTATGCCTTCGCCGATGACGACGTTTTCGGCGCCGACGCCGAGATGCCGGGCTACGGCTACCTTCAAATCGTAATTGTCGGGGTCGCAATACATCCACATGTCGCCGGCAATCTCGGCCATGCGGGCAACGACGCGCGGCGAAGGGCCAAAGCTGCTCTCATTGGCGCCGATGCGGGCGCGAAAGGCGCGGCCGCGGTCGCGCTCCTGCGCCTCAGGTCCGACAAACGGCACCGTGGAGGGAAGCGCGTCGATGAGCGGCGTAAGGGGAGGGCGCATGGCAAAGGCTCGTTCAAAAAGGGGCCTTCTTGCTAGCCTGCCGGCTGAGCCTGCGCAAGTTCCGCGGCCAGCGGCAACGGTCAGGCTGGATTCTCCCGGACCATTTTGCTAGCGAGACATGATGAGCAACCGACTGCCACCCGCCTGGTCCAAGCACATAAAGTCCCGTTCGGCCCCGAAAGTGGAACCGCCGAAGGCGAAACCGCCGTCGCGCGCGCAGGCCGACGATGCTCTGCTGAAACAGGCGTATGGCTTACAGCAGGCCAGGCGGTTGGCTGAAGCGGAGGAACTGTGCCGTCGCGTGCTGGAGCGGACGCCCAACCATCCCTTGGCTTTGTATATCATGGGCACCCTATTCGTCGGGCTCGACGATGAAATGGCCCTGCGATATTTGGCCCGAGCCGTCGGCGAGGAGCCTCAAAACCCCTTTTATAACCTTAGTCTGGGTGAGGTTTATCTAAAAGTCAGCGAATATTCGCCCGCGATCAGGCATATTCAGCAAGCTTTGAAGTTGAAGCCCGATTTGCTGGAAGCGCTTTGCGCATTGGGACGCGCTTACGTCGAATTCGACAAGGCTGACATGGCTGTGCCGGTTTACGAGAGAGCGCTCAAGATCAACCGCGATCATCCTCGCGTTCGGACAGGACTGGCCAGCGCACTCACCGGTCTCGGTCGCGTGGACGAAGCCGAAGTCTATCTGAAAGAAGCGATCGAACGTCGCATCGCGATGCCCGCTGCCTATAGCGAGCTTGTGCATACGCGCAAATTCACCGAAGAGCCGGCCGAACTTAAGTCCATCCTGCGCGAACTGAGCTACCCAAAACTTGACCCCGAAAGTGCGATGAGACTTCATCACGCAGCCGGCAAGGTGCTGAACGACCTTGGGCGCTACGAAGACGCGATAGATCATTTCAAGAAAGGCAAGCAGGCCGCAGGCTATAAGTTTGACCTGGAAGCCTATCGCCGCTGGGTCGACTCTACGATCGAGCTCTTCAACCCGGACATGGTGGCTGCCAAGGCGGGTCACGGAAGCCCATCGGAAGTGCCCGTGTTTGTATTGGGAATGCCCCGGTCAGGGACCACCCTGACCGAGCAGATTTGCGCGAGCCACCCGGATGTTCGCGGCGCAGGAGAACTGAGCAAGCTAAGGCGAGCCGCAAATGCTATCGGCCTCACGAAGGTTCCGTCACGAGCCTTGGGCCAATCGATTGTGCCGATCACCCCTGACGTGTCCAAAAGGTTGGCCGAGGAGCATTTGTCATACCTTCATGAGCGTGCGCCGACCGCACTTCGCGTCGTCGACAAAATGCCCCAGAATTTCGAACTGATCGGTCTAATAGGCCTTCTCTTTCCCAACGCGCGGATTATTCACTGCCGCCGCGACGCAATCGACAATTGCCTCTCGTGCTTTTTCCAGAATTTCTCCAAGGGACACAGCTACATCGCCGACCTGCAGACGCTCGGGCTGTACTACCGTGAATATGATCGCCTGATGCGACATTGGGACAAGGTTTTTCCAGGACGCATCTTCGAAAACCGCTACGAGACGCTGGTTGCGGATCAGGAGGCACAATCGCGCCGTCTGATCGATTATCTTGGATTGCCCTGGGACGATGCCTGCCTGCGCTTCTTCGACAAGGAGGGATCGGTCAACACGGCCAGTCGCTGGCAAGTCCGGCAGCCGATCTACAGTTCATCTGTCAAGCGCTGGAAAAACTATGAGAGCGCAATCCAGCCGCTGATCCAATCGCTCGGCGATCTCGCCGGTGCCTGAGTTCCACGCCCGGCGGCAACGGTCAGGCTGGATTCTCCCGGACCATTTTGCTAGCGAGACATGATGAGCAACCGACTGCCGCCCGCTTGGTCCAAACACATAAAGTCCCGTTCGGCGCCGAAAGTGCAGCCGTCGAAAGTGAAATCGCCCTCGCGCGCGCAAGCTGACGACATGCTGCTGCGACAGGCGCTCGAACTTCAGCAAGCCAAGCGGCTCCCGGAGGCGGAGGAATTATGCCATCGCGTTCTCGCGCGCACGCCCAACCACCCGCTTTCGCTCTACATCCTCGGCACGTTGGGGCTCGGTGTCGACGATGAGTTGGCTCTCAAATATTTTGCGCGGGCAGTAAGCCAGACGCCTCAAAATCCATATTTCCACCTTAGCCTGGGAGAGGCCGGTCTGAAGCTTGGCGACAGCTTGCTTGCGATCAGGCACTTGCAGCGCGCCTGCGAATTGAAGCCCGATCTGGTGGAAGCGCTTTGCGGACTGGCGCGTGCCTACGTCAACTTCGACAAGGCCGAGATGGCTTTGCCCCTTTACGAGAAGGCGCTGAAGATCAACGGCGACCATCCCATGGTCCGGATTGGTCTGGCTGGTGCGCTCACCAGCCTCGGCCGCATGGACGAAGCCAGAGCCTATCTTGACCAGGCAATAGACCGTCGTGTCGATGTTGGGGCGGCCTACAATTACCTGGTCGACACGCAAAAGTTCACCGAAAAACCTGCCGAGCTCGATTCTATTCTGCGCGAACTCTCCAATCCCAGGCTCGAACCGGTTGCTGCATCGCAGCTCCATCACGCGGCAGGCAAAGTGCTGAACGATCTTCAGCGCTATGAAGAGGCGATGGATCACTTCAAGAGGGCGAAAAAGGCCGCTGGTCACGATTTCGACCTGGAGTACTACCGCCGAAGCGTCGATTCCATGATCGAGATATTCAGCCCGTCACTATTGGAAGCCAAGGCTGGCCACGGCAGTCCGTCCGAAGTGCCTGTGTTTGTGCTGGGCATGCCCCGGTCGGGGACGACGCTGACCGAGCAGATCTGCGCGAGCCATCCGGATGTCCATGGCGCCGGGGAGCTTACGAAGCTGCGGCGAATCGCGAACTCGATGGGCTTTAGGACACTGTCGGATGAGGACCTGCGCAGTTCGATCATGTCGATGACGAGGGATCAGTCGAGGGCACTGGCCGAAGAATACCTGTCTTATCTGCGCCGGCACGCGCCTGCCGCGCTCCGCATCGTCGACAAGATGCCGCACAACTTCGAGTTTATCGGCGTGATTGGAATTCTCTTTCCCAACGCACGCATCATTCATTGCCGGCGCGATGCTATCGACAATTGCGTCTCCTGCTTCGTCTTGCATTTCACCAAGGACCACGGCTACAACGCCGACCTTGAGACACTCGGCCTGTACTACCGCGAATATGATCGCTTGATGCGGCACTGGGACAAGGTCTTTCCCGGACGTATTTTCGAAAGCCGCTATGAGACGCTGGTTGCGGATCAGGAGACGCAAACGCGCCGTCTCATCGATCATCTCGGCTTGCCTTGGGACGATGCCTGCTTGCGCTTTTTCGAGAGGAGCGGGTCGGTCAATACTCCCAGCCGCTGGCAGGTGCGGCAGCCGATCTATAATTCATCCGTCAAACGCTGGAAAAAGTACGAGAGCACGATCCAGCCGCTGATTCACGCCTTGGGCGACCTGGCCGAGATTTGAACAAGTGTTCGGCAGGCCGAGGTTCACCATGACTTGCTGCCGGGATCCTTTGATCCTGTAGGCCAGCACCGCAGATCGTGCCAAGGTTTTCATTTCTTGTACGTCCGACAAGCGGCGAGGCGAGCATTGCAATAGCTCAGCTCAGCCCTGCGATCGATGTTCAGCGGTAGCCTGCATTCATACATCGAGAGTTGATGGCAGCGTCCCCATAAGAAAAAACCCGGCGGTCGGCCCGCCGGGTTCGATCTCAAATCAGGCTGGGACTGTTAGAATGAGCGCTGGAAGCGCAGCATCCCGCCGACGCTGTCCTTGTCGTCGGCATTGGTCCAGTTGCGATCGTAGGCTTTGTCAAACTGGCCGTCGCGGGCCCAATCGACTTCGGCAGTGATCGTGAGACCGGGAACGATATCGTAGGCAATGTTCGCAGCGACGCCGTAGTTTTTGTCGTCGTCAGCCGAGGCCTGGAGATTGAACGAGGTCTTCTCGTTGATGGTGTAGGTGCCACCACCCCAGACTGCCCAGTTGCCGCCCCACTGCTTGTAGAAGTTGCGGTCGATGTTGTCGTCAGAGCCGTAGCCGGCCATGATGAACAGTGTCAGGTTCTGTATCGGTGTAACGTCGACGCGAACCTTGCCGGCCCACTCTTCCCAAGTGCTGTCATAGGCGGCGACACCGGTGATTGAGCCCCAGCCCTGCGTGTATTTGATACCGCCGACGACATACGGGACATAGCTGTCGATGGAATCATTGCCGCTGTTGCTGTCCTGGAAAATGCCAGGATCCGCGGCGGCACTGCCCGACCCGGTTTCCAACGAAGCCACGGCCGAGAAGCCGTTTCCGGCATCGAAGTAATACTGGACGACATTGGTGTCGAAGCCGCCGTAGGGGACCAGCGTATCCTGGATGACATTGCCGGCGTAGCCGATGAAGGTATCGAAGGCCGATTCGTCCTTACCGACGCGTAGACCACCGAGCTGGACCCAGGCAAAGTTCAGCGAAACGCTCGTACCGCCGTTAAAGTTGTCATCAAGGTAGTCGTTGTGGTTGCCCCAGTTGAAGCGCGTCTCGGTGTAGGTCTTCAAGGTGCCGAGCTCGGTTTCCTGGCCGGTCCAGGTCTTCAGCGTGAAGCGGGCGTGCTTGTAGTAGGTATCCTGCGAGTCGCCGTCCTGCTGATCGGTGGTCTTTGCACCGTCGAATGAGCCGACGTCGCCGATGCCGATGTCATAGCGAACATAGCCGCCGATGCGCAGGCAGGTTTCGGTGCCGGGGATGTAGAAGTAGCCAGCGCCGTAGACGTCGCAGATCTTGACGTATTCAGCGGGTTCCGGCTCGGCGACGACGACGGCGTCGGCGGCGCGCGCACCGGAAACTGCGATCAGTGCCGCAGCGGAGCCGAGAAGCAGGCTCTTGATGTTCATTTTCTGACCTCCAGTCAAAAGTTAAAAAACGGGTCTGGGTATTCTTTGCTGAAGGACAGCGTTCCCTGCCCCATCCCCACTACCGAAAAAGATGCGCACCGCGCCGCTCCTTCAAACCCGACATTACCCATGAGACGGCGGCGTTCAACCACGATCGTACCGGCAAAAGGTTTGTGTTGGCGCTATACCCCGGCGTTGTTGCACAAATGACACGATTTGGCCTCACTCCGAAAGCTCCCGTTAACCAACAGCCCTTCGCAAGCCGTTGCAAACGGTGGATTCCGGCGATGGTCGGCCAGAAATGTGACCATGGCCCGAGTCGCGAACCAGGGAATTGCCGCAGAATCGCCACATCGCGGGGCGGCGCTTTGGCGAAGGGTCGATTTTTCAAGGATAATAGCGCCAGCTTGTTGATTGTGCCGGCGCTTTTCTTTATCCACCGGCGCAACGGAGAGGTGGCCGAGTGGTCGAAGGCGCTCCCCTGCTAAGGGAGTAGAGGTCAAAAGCTTCTCGTGGGTTCGAATCCCATCCTCTCCGCCATCCTGCTTCGCGCTGCGCG
>NZ_JBVVQK010000002.1:190483-384086 GCF_055811175.1 Mesorhizobium sp. WSM4828
CTTCGCAGGACAAGTCCAGCGAAACCCTCTCCGCGTGAAGCAGGATGCCCTCCGAAGCCGTAGCGAAGGAGGGCCGCTAGCCCCGAAAACCCCCGCTGCGCGCTTCGCAGGACAAGTCCAGCGAAACCCTCTCCGCGTGAAGCAGGATGCCCTCCGAAGCCGTAGCGAAGGAGGGCCGCAACCTCTTGGAACGCTTGCAAAATCAGGTTGGCATATCTTTCCTTGCGAAGAAGGATGTACTCCGATGCCTTCGCGAGGGAGGGCCGGTTCGTGTGGTATGTGTACCTGCTGGAAAGCAAGAGCGCGGAAGGCGAGCGCTATATCGGTGTGACCTCGGACCTGAAGCGACGGATCGCCGAGCACAACGCCGGAAAATCCAGCCACACGTCCAAATTCCTGCCGTGGCGGGTCGTGACCTGTATCGCCTTCTCGAACCAATCCAAGGCGACTTCATTCGAGCGTTATCTCAAATCCGGTTCCGGGCATGCTTTTGCCAGCAAACGCCTCTGGTGAACATCTGCGGCCGCTCACGTGATCGTACAAAAATCAACGATTTTCCGAAAATAACAACGCAATCTCAGCTACTTACTACAGAAACACACGGCGCCAACTCCGCTCTTTTGTTCGATTCTGACTGGAGGTCAGAAAATGAACATCAAGAGCCTGCTTCTCGGCTCCGCTGCGGCACTGATCGCAGTTTCCGGTGCGCGCGCCGCCGACGCCGTCGTCGTCGCCGAGCCGGAACCCGCTGAATACGTCAAGATCTGCGACGTCTACGGCGCTGGCTACTACTACATCCCCGGCACCGAAATCTGCCTGCGCATCGGCGGCTATGTCCGCTATGACATCGGCGTTGGCCAGGCTGGCTCGTTCGACGGCGCCAGGTACCAGGACCTGTTGGATGCCTTGAATGGTGAAGACAACGTCAACGACGGCTACTACAAGCAGGCTCGCTTCACGCTGAGGACCTATACCGGCCAGGAAACCGAGATGGGCACCTTGAAGACCTACACCGAGACCCGCTTCAACTGGGGAACCGGTTATCATTCCGTCGCCGGTTTCGACACTCCCTTCTCCAGCTTTGGCAGCAGAGGCGTTTCGCTGAACTTCGCCTGGATCCAGCTTGGTGGTCTCCGCGTCGGTAAGGACGAAACAGCCTTCAATACGTTCACCGGCTACGCCGGCAACGTCATCCAGGATACGATCGTTCCCTACGGCGGCTTCGACACCAACGTCGTCCAGTACTACTTCGATGCCGGCAACGGCTTCTCGGCCGTGGCTTCGTTGGAAACCGGTGAAGGCTTTATCCTTAACAGCGCCAATACTGCCCTCAATCTCGGTCACGACTCGGTCGACAGCTACGTCCCGTATGTCGTCGGCGGCGTGAAGTACACGCAGGGCTGGGGCTCCATCAGCGGTGTTGTTGCCTATGACAGCAGCCTGGAAGAATGGGCCGGCAAGGTTCGCCTCGACGTGACGCCGATGCAGAACCTGTCGCTGTTCTTGATGGCCGGCTACGGCACTGACGACAATCTCCCGCGCAACTTCTACAAGCAGTGGGGCGGTAACTGGGCAGTCTGGGGTGGTGGCACTTACACCATCAACGAGAAGACCTCGTTCAACCTCCAGGTGTCGTATGATGAAGCCAAGGAAGCTGGTGTCGCGGCCAATATCGCCTACGACATCGTTCCCGGCTTCACGATTACGGCCGAAGTGGACTATGCCCATAACGATCATCACATCGATAGCGACTCGCTGCCCGGTTATGAATACAACTGGACCGGCATCCCGGGCGACAAGAAGGACGCCATCGGCGGCATGCTCCGCTTCCAGCGCTCGTTCTAAGGGCTGGACTTAAAGCAAGTGAAATCCAGCCCGGGCGCTTAAACGCCCGGGCTGTTTTGTTTTCGCGACTGGTAGCAAACAGAAGGAAAAGGGGGTTCGGTAGCTGAACAGGGTTGTGGAACGATGTCGTTGGGATCCGCCACTGGTGGATGAAATCGGCCGCAACGCTTAAAACTCTTGAAAGGGCACCGCCAAGCAGGTAGGTCTAGGCCTATCCACTCGGGGGTGTGGCGAATAATGACGAACGATGCGATTCAAGAGGGAGGAACCTCTGATCATTTTTCGATGTTTTCTTCTCAAACTGCAAAAATAAAATACAGTTATAACAAGATACGAGAAGTAAAGTCGCATAGGATCGGAGAACTGTTTTCAGTATACCGGGACATACTTTGGGATGATGGGCGGCACAAATACAATGTCAGCTCCTTCATCGGCGAAATAGACGAGATTCTCCTTGGGGAGCGTTTCAGCGCTTTCGACCAAAGCACCCTCGACAACCTTATCGGTACCTTGCGCCAGCGCGGCAACAGCAATGCAACCATCAACCGGAAGATGGCTGCCCTCAGCAAACTGCTGCGCAAGGCTCACAAGATGGGGGATATCCACAGCCTGCCCGAGTTCCGCCGCCAGAAGGAGCGGGCGGGACGGATTCGTTTCCTCGAAAGAGACGAGGAGGCCCGGCTGTTCGCCGCCATCAAGAGCCGCAGCGAGGACGCTTATCGGCTTTCCGTCTTTCTCGTCGACACCGGCTGCCGCCTCGGCGAAGCGCTGGGCTTGATCTGGAACGATATCCAGGAGCACCGCGTCAGTTTCTGGATCACCAAATCCGGCCGCAGTCGTACCATCCCGATGACCGAGCGGGTAAAAGAGGTGATCAAGCTGCCGGCCACCGAGGGCCGCCGGCCCAAGGGCCCGTTCACCAAGCTCAGCCAGGCGCAGTTTCGCGCCATCTGGAACGATGCCAAGGCCGAGGTCGGGCTTGGCGCCGACGATCAGGTCGTGCCGCATATATTGCGCCATACTTGCGCCTCGCGTCTCGTCCAGGGCGGCATCGATATCAGGCGCGTGCAGATGTGGCTCGGCCATCAGACGCTGTCGATGACCATGCGTTACGCCCATCTGGCCACCAACGACCTGGACGGCTGCGTTACCGTGCTGGAGACGCCGCGGTGCAGTGGCGCGGACAGCGGCGGCGCAAGCGCTTTGTCTTCTCCACCTCCGGCAAGGCGAGAGCCAAAAAGCGAGCCGGCCCCAAGCAAGGCCCCAAAGCCCGCGAAGAGAAGCGCCAAATCCTGACGGTTTGGGTGGATCTGGCATTGGGTTTCAGGGCAGTTGCTTCAGGTTAGTGCTGCCCCTCATTGCCCTGCCGGGCATTTCTCCCCGTATAGTGACGGGGAGAAAGGCGCCCTTGCGAAAGATTTCGCTAATCCCCAGCGTTGCAAGAAAGTCGCCGTCGTTGCGGCCAGCCCCTTCTCCCCGTCCCTACGGGGAGAAGGTGCCGGCAGGCGGATGAGGGGCAGCGCCGACATCGATGAAATAATTTCACCGCTAACTCCAATGGAACTGTCAATGTCCGTCGGAATGCTTTGACCGGCGCAAAACTAGCGCGTGAATTACTTCACTCGGTCGAGCGTTACTTCCCACCTCGTCGCTCCGCCCGATCGAAAAAGTCAGCGATCCTGTCCGGCAGGCTGCCGGCCTCCAGAAACGGAGCATGCCCCTGGCCCTCGACTGTGATCGTCTCGATATCGGTATGACGCGTCCGCATCTGCTCGAGCGTTTCGGCGGACAGCAGCTTCGAGTTGGCGCCGCATATGACGAGCAAGGGGATCGCGGTCAGTGCGTCGAACTGCGGCCAAAGATCGGGCAGCGGCTGGGTGAGGTCTAGGCCCGCCAGCGTCTCAACCAGTCTCGGGTCGAAATCAGGCAAAAATCCCTCCTCGGTCTTGCGGTAGAGGGCTGACGCCATCCGCTCCCAATCCGCATCTGTCAGCGCCGAAAAATCCGCGCCATGGGTGCTGCGTAGGTCGCGGACCACCTCTGCGTACGTCTTCGGCGTGGGCGCGGGGTCGAGATAGGAGCGGATATGGGCGAGACCTTGCGCCTCGATCACCGGGCCGATGTCGTTGAGGACGATGGCCTTCAGCACGGCCGGCCGCATCGCCCCGAGCACATGGATGATCAATCCACCGCGCGATGTGCCGATGAAGGCAGCCTGCTCGATGCCAAGTGCTGCCAGCCCGGCGAGAATATCGCCGGCTTCGATGCCGACAGTGTAATGGCCGATATCGGCATCGTAGGCGGATTGCCCACGCCCGCGATAGTCGAAAGCAACAACCTTACGCCTCGCCTGCGTCGACAGATAAAGCGCCAAATCGTGAAAATCACGGCAATTGCGGGTCAGGCCGGGAAGGCAAACGACTGGCCAGCGGCCGGAATTCGCTTCGCCGTAGATGCGGGCGTGCAGGGACAGCCCGTCCGGCGCGGCGTAGAAGAAATCGGAGAAGCCTTGGCTTGCCATGGTGTTCCCTTGCCTCGTCCGGGTCGTTTCCGACAGCTACAGGTGGGACGAGACTAGCTTCCCCTTCTCCCCTTGTGGGAGAAGGTGGCCGAGCGAAGCTCGGTCGGATGAGGGGTGTTCCAGCTTGGCACCGCCGGCACTCCGGCCAACACCCCTCAACCGTCTCGGCGCTGCGCGCCGATCCACCTTCTCCCACAAGGGGAGAAGGAAAGGAATGTCGTCACCCCCGGCCGTTCACCAGATCTCCGACGATATCGTACTTGCCGGAGATACGCATCTTGTAGACCTCGTAATTCTCCATCACGCGCTGAACGTAACTTCTTGTTTCCGTATAGGGAATCCGCTCGATCCAGTCGACGACGGCGTCGACGTCCTTGCCGCGCGGATCGCCGTATTTCGCCACCCATTGGGCGGCGCGGGTAGGACCGGCATTGTAGCCGGCGAAGGTCAGCACGTAGGAGCCGTCGAAACGGCCGAGCTGCTCGCCGAGAAAGGCGGCGCCCAGTGTTGCATTGTAGCCGGCATCGGTGGTCAGCCGGGCTTGAGAAAAAGTCATGCCGGCCTTCTTCGCCAATTGCTTGGCCGTGCCCGGCATCAGTTGCAGCAGCCCGCGCGCGCCGGCGCTGGAGACGGCGCCGATGTTGAACTCGCTTTCCTGGCGGGCAATCGCATAGGCCAGCGCCTTGCCCGAGCCGGAGACGTTGGCGGTGTCGGGAATGACGCCGAGCGGATGCGACAGCGCGCCGACATCGATGCCGCGGGCGCCGGCGATCTTGCCGACCTTCAGCGCCATGAAGTGGTTGCCTTGTCTTTCCGCGAGCGCCGCAAGCAGCGCCAGTTCGCCGGGGCTGTTCAACTGCCCGGCGAGGTCGCGGTAGAGCGTCTCGGCATAGCGGTCATAGCCGGCCTCCTGCAGCCGCTTGATGGCGCCGACCGCCTCGCGGGCGGCAAAATTCTGGCGGTCGGCGGCACTTGGCTGTGGGTAGACGATATTGAGGGTCTGCCGGCCGACGCGCTCGCCGGCAAGCTGGCCGTAAAAGGTCGTGCCGTAGCTGGCGGCACGGCTGAAATAATCCTTGGCACTGCCGGGGCCGCCGAGTTCGGCGGCGCGGCCGAGCCAATAATAGGCGCGCGACAGCGACATCGGCCCTTGGGCGAGCTCCGCGATTCGCGCAAAATGCTTGGCGGCGATGCTCGGGTCGTTGAGGCCGCGCAGCGCGTACCAGCCGGCATGGAATTCCGCCTCGGCAGCATTGGCGGGACTTTCGGCAGCATGCGCGGCGACTATTCTGTAGGCGGTCTTCATGTCGCCCTGGTCGACCAGCTCGCGCGACAGCACCCGGCGTTCGACCCACCAGGCATCCGGATCGACCAGAGCGTCACGGTCGCCCGGCGCCTTCATCACCAGCGCGGCGGCGTCGGTAAATTTCCGTTGCTTGCGCAGATATTCGGCTTCGGCAAAGAGATAGCCGGCCGCCCGCTGCGCTGCCGGCACCGCCTTCAGCAGCTTGGCCGCGTTCTTGTCGCCTTTGGTGACTGCCGCCCAGGCATCGGCCAATTGCTGGGCGCCGGCGAGATCGGCGACGCGCAGCGCCGAAGCGACCCGGTCGGCATAAAACATGCGCTCCATGCGGAAGCGATGGTCGGCGGCCGGGATCAGCCCGCCGAACTCGCGGATGACCGCCGCCTCGTCCCTGGCTTCGAGCTTTTCGCTGCGCCAGAACGGCGACAGCACCGAGCGCGCTGCCTTGGTATCGCCCAGCACTACATAGGAGCGAGCCAGGATCACCACGCCCTCGAAGGTCAGCGGCTGGCTGCCGTCGAACGCCCGCACCACGACTTGTGGCGCCGGGTTCTCGCGATAGAGCGCACGCTCGCTGTTCTTGCGCAAGGCGATCGTACCCGGCCAGTTCGGCAGCATCTTCGCGGCATCGGCGATGTCGCCGCTCGGCACCTGGTCGCCGCCATAGAGCGCAATCGCCCAGGCAAGGATGTGCCGGTCGAGCGACTTGGCCGGCAGCGCCTCGCGCACCTGGCGCGCGCGCTGAATGTCGCTTGCCGCCAGCGCGTCGAGACCGCTCTTCAGCACCGCGACGTTGGCGGATGGCGACGGGGACTGCTGCAGCGCATCGTTCTGCGGCTCCGTCATCGGGATCGCCGACGTGACCTGCACATCGACGCTGCTGCCGATCGCGGCGCCGGGGATCAGCACAACGATCGCGCCGATAAGTGCGAAAAGATGCGGCCGCCTGATCGGCATGGATTTGGTCATCCCCGTTCTTCGAGGCTACAACTGGCACAGATGAACTGCAGCCTATTCGTCTGTGATGAAGGGCCCGTAAAGAAAACCTTATCGAGGTCGTTCGAATTGCAATTGCTGGCGCAATGCTTGCCGCGCAACAATGTCGAGACTATGGTGCGCCGCTTCGCTTTCGGCTAGAAGGCGCGCACGACAAAACCGACAGGTCCCAAGGAGTTGGACGACTATGCTGAGAGGCTCGCTGACCGCGCTCGTCACACCGTTCGAAAAGAGCGGCCGTTTCGACGAGAAAGCCTTTCGCGCGTTCATCGCCTGGCAGATTGCCGAAGGCACGACGGGCGTGGTCCCGGTTGGCACCACCGGCGAGTCGCCGACGCTGTCGCATGACGAGCACCGCCAGGTCGTCAAGGTTTGCATCGAGGTCGCCAAGGGCCGGGTTCCGGTCGTCGCCGGCGCTGGCTCCAACAACACCGACGAGGCGGTCGGCCTGGTCCAGTATGCCGAGAAGGCGGGCGCCGACGCGGCCCTTGTCGTCACGCCCTATTACAACAGACCGACGCAGCGCGGCCTCTATGCGCATTTCGCCGCCGTCGCCAAGGCAACCAGCCTGCCGATCATCATCTACAACATTCCACCGCGCTCGGTGGTCGACATGAGCCCGGAGACGATGGGGCAATTGGTGCACGACTTCAAGAACATCGTCGGCGTCAAGGATGCCACCGGCAAGGTCGAGCGGGTTTCGGAGCAGCGCGCCACCTGCGGCAAGGATTTCATCCAGCTCTCCGGCGAAGACGCCTCGGCGCTCGGCTTCAACGCGCATGGCGGCGTCGGCTGTATCTCGGTGACGGCAAATGTCGCGCCCAGGCTTTGCGCTGAATTCCAGGAGGCAACGCTTTCCGGTGACAGCGCCAAGGCGCTCGACCTGCAGGACAGTCTGTTGCCGCTGCACAAGGCGATTTTCATGGAGCCCGGCGTTTCCGGCGCGAAATATGCGCTGTCGAAGCTGGGTAAGGTCGAGAATGTGCTGCGCTCGCCGCTGATGACGGTCGAGCCGTCGACCGCCGAGAAGATCGACGCCGCGATGAAGCACGCAGGCTTGATAAACTAGGGATGAGGCGCCACCTCTCCGCATCATGAATCAAGTCAGAAAAGCCGATCCCAACAACAAGACCGTTGCGGAAAACCGCAAGGCGCGATTTTCCTATGAGGTGCTCGACACGATCGAGGCCGGCCTGGTGCTGACTGGTACAGAAGTGAAATCGCTGCGCCAGGGCCAGGCCAATATCCAGGACAGCTACGCCTCGGTCGAGGGCGGCGAGATCTGGCTGATCAACTCCTATTTGCCAGAATACCTGCAGGCCAACCGCTTCAACCACGAGCCGCGCCGCCGCCGCAAACTCCTGCTCAACAAGCGCGAGATGGCCAAGCTGGCGCAAAGCGTCGATCGCGAAGGCATGACGCTGGTGCCGCTGAAGATCTACTTCAACGACCAGGGCCGTGCCAAGCTGCTGCTCGCCGTTGGCCGCGGCAAGAAACTGCACGACAAGCGCGAGACCGAAAAGCAGCGCGACTGGTCGCGTGAGAAGGGCCGGCTGCTGAAGGAGCGAGGGTGAGAAGCGGTCCGCGAAGCGGAGCCAACGATTTGGCTTTTCGAGCGACGAGCGCCCGAAGCCATAGCGGCGGGCAGGGCGGACCAAAAGGGATAGGTCTCATTTGAAAAACCGGATCGTCTTATGGGGCGCGGCAGGTTTGCTCCTGGCGGGCCTCGTCCTGGCCGGCGGCTATACCTACTTCCAGACGTTTTCTCCGGACCGCGGCAAATATCCGGTCAGGGGCATCGACGTTTCCCATCATCAGCGGCAGATCGACTGGCGGCGTGTTGCCGCCGACGATGTCGCCTTCGCCGTGATCAAGGCGACGGAGGGCGGCGACCATGTCGACGATGCCTTCGCCGCCAATTTGCGCGCGGCCCGCGCCGCCGGCCTTGCCGTCGGTGCCTATCATTTCTTCACCTTCTGCAGACCGGGTGCGGATCAGGCACGCAATTTCATCTCGGTGGTGCCACACGATCAGCCTTTGCTGCCGCCGGTGGTAGACATCGAGTTCGGCGGCAATTGCCCGCAGCGGCCAACTCCCGAACAGCTGAGCGCCGAACTCTCCGCCTTCCTCGGCCCGGTCGAGGCGGCGTTCGGCAAGACGGCGATCCTCTATGTGACCGACGAGGCGGCGCAAGCCTATGCCGGGCAGCTAGCCGGCCGCCCGCGCTGGCTGCGTTCGCTGGCGCTGCGGCCGGACCATGACGACTGGATCTACTGGCAGTACCACAACCGGGGCCGCGTCGACGGCATCAGCGGCGACGTCGACCTGAACGTTCTCCAGGGCGGACCTGCGACGCTGGCCGCGTTGTTTGCCGCGGCGCCTGGAGCGATGTCGTCGAATTGACGCTATTCCTGTCCAACGAGAGCACCCTCGATGGCACGAAGACAGAGCGACGAAGCCTTCCCATGTAGCTATTCATATCGCGGGCGGCGCCGTACTAAGTGCATTTGATGCCGGAGCGCCCCTCATCAACCAATGACAGCAACGCCCCGCCTGCTGCGACGGACGGCGGCGACCCCCGCCTGGCATTTGTCTATGCGGAGGCGGTGGTGGCCTCCAACACCAGCAGGGCGTGGTTGAAAGTCTCAATGCGCGCGCCGGCAATCTGATCTTCGCAACCGCGTTCGCGAGTTCTCTCCTTGGAGGCAGGGCGCTCCTGGATGGCGTAGGGCCTTGGGACTGGCTGGCGCTGACATTGCTTCTTCTTATCGGACTGCTGGTCGCGATTATGGTGTGGCCATATTATACTATACGTTCCGTTTCGATCCAGAGAAGCTGCTCCAGGACTTCGTCGATCAGCACCCTCCCGCAACCATGGACGGGATGCACCGAGCGCTTGCGCTGCGCATCAAATCCGACATGGCCAGCAATTGGCGGATCATCCAACGCCTGCGCGTTGCGCTGCAGCTTGCACTGTTTCTGTGGTTGCTGGACATCCTGGCCTGGTTGTTCGCGATTGCCCGAATCTAGGGCTTGCCGGCGGGCCTCGTCCGACTCTATGTCTTCAGAAAAGTTTCTATCTGACTGAAGACATTGACGAACATCGCTTCCGTCAACACGCCGGTATTGGTGTTGTAGCGCGAGCAATGATAGCTGGAAAACAGCGTGATGCCATTGGCCTGCTGCTGCCCACCATGCCGGAACGGAAAGGCGGCGACGCGCTGGCCGAGCGCCCGCACGGTCGACTGGTGCGCGATCGAGCCCAGCGCCAGCACAGCGCGCAGGTTTGGAAACCGCGCAATCGTCGGTACCAGGAACGTCCGGCAGGTCGCTATCTCGGCGCCAACCGGCTTGTTATCCGGCGGCACGCAGCGCACCGCATTGGTAATCGCCGTACCGACAAGCTCCAGCCCGTCATCTGGTCGCGCTTTGAATTCGCCGCGCGCAAAGCCGTGCGCGATCAGCGTGTTGTAGAGCAGGTCACCGGCAAAATCTCCGGTGAAGGGGCGCCCGGTCCGGTTTGCCCCGCGCAGACCAGGCGCCAGCCCGACGATCAGCAGACGCACCGCATCCTCGCCTTCCGGCGGCAAAAAGGTCGGCACCGGCGCGTTGAACCAGGACGGCTCGCGCCGCCGCCACTCGGCGATGAAGTCGTGCAGCCGCGGGCAGAGCGGGCAATCGCGATCGGGTTCGGGCGAGACGACCAGAGGCGCGGTCAAGGCAACGACCGTCAATAGTCTTCCTCGTCGACTTCGGCCGGCTCGGGCCGACGCACCGGCCGCTCCGAGGGATCGCGGCCGACTTCATTCTTGAGCGTCATCAAGTCGATGAAATGGTCGGCCTGACGGCGCAGATCGTCGGAGATCATCGGCGGCTGCGAGGCCATGGTCGAGACGATCGACACCTTGCGCCCGCGCCGCTGTAGCGCCTCGACCAGCGTGCGGAAATCGCCGTCGCCCGAAAAGATTACATAATGGTCGACGACATCGGCAAGCTCGAGCGCATCGACGGTCAGCTCGATATCCATATTGCCCTTGATCTTGCGCCGGCCGGTCGAGTCGGTGAATTCCTTGGCCGGTTTGGTCACCACCTTGAAGCCGTTATAGTCGAGCCAGTCGATCAGCGGCCGTATCGAGGAGTATTCCTGATCCTCGACTAGCGCGGTGTAGTAATAAGCGCGCAGCAGATAGCCGCGTTTCTGGAAGCTCGCCAGAAGTTTGCGGTAGTCGATGTCAAAGCCCAGCGCGCGCGAGGTGGCGTAGAGATTTGCACCGTCGATAAAGAGAGCGATTTTTTCACGAGGATCGAACATGGAAAAATGTCCTTTTTCGAAATAAACGGTCGTCTAAATGCGTGGCTACTATCGACCGGTCTGATAATAGACCTGTCGGCCTTCATCGTTCGAGATAACGCCAGTTTTACGGCAATCCAAGGCACCATGCCGCACCGCAAGCAATTGTGATCGGCGCTGTGTCGTCGCAGGCGGCCCGCGTCAGAGCTGCGCACCGCCATAAAAGCTTGTATTTTGGCGGCGTTCGGGTTATGGACCGCGCCTGTTTTCCATCAATTCCAGGCATGAAAGGGGCAACTCATGGCCCGCGTAACCGTTGAAGATTGCATCGACAAGGTCGACAACCGCTTCGAGCTGGTGCTCCTGGCCGGCCACCGCGCCCGTCAGATCAGCCAGGGCGCGCAGATCACCGTACCGCGCGACAACGACAAGAACCCGGTCGTTGCGCTCCGCGAAATCGCCGAAGAGACGCTGTCGCCGGACGACCTCAAGGAAGATCTCATCCATTCGCTGCAGAAGCATGTCGAGGTCGATGAACCGGAAGCCGATGGCGAGGCGATTGCCGACCAGACCGGCAGCGCCGTTGTGGCCACCGATGCCGACGACGGCGAGGACAACGTCACCTTCGATCGCATGACCGAAGAAGACCTGTTGGCCGGCATCGAGGGCCTGGTGCCACCAGAAAAAAGCGACGATTATTGATCTTAGCGACAACTGCCGACACTTTCGCGTCGGCAGTTTCGTGGCTATCTATGACATGCGCCGTACGCCAGTGCGGCGCATGATTCATTTCAGCATTGCGAGATCCCGCCCATGATGCGGCAGTATGAGCTTGTCGAGCGCGTGCAGCGCTACAAGCCTGACGTCAACGAGGCGCTGCTCAACAAGGCGTATGTCTACGCCATGCAGAAGCATGGCCACCAGAAGCGTGCCTCCGGCGATCCCTATTTCTCGCATCCGCTCGAAGTCGCCGCCATCCTCACCGAAATGCACATGGACGAGGCGACGATTGCTGTTGCCTTGCTGCACGACACGATCGAGGACACCACGGCGACCAGGGCCGAGATCGACGAATTGTTCGGCCCGGAAATGGGCAAGCTGGTCGAAGGCTTGACCAAGCTGAAGAAGCTCGACCTCGTCTCGAAAAAGGCCGAGCAGGCGGAGAACCTGCGCAAGCTGTTGCTGGCGATCTCGGAAGACGTGCGCGTGCTTCTGGTCAAGCTCGCCGACCGCCTGCACAATATGCGCACCCTCGACCATGTGCCGGAAGCCAAGCGCCTGCGCATTGCCGAAGAGACGATGGACATCTATGCGCCGCTGGCCGGCCGCATGGGCATGCAAGGCATGCGCGAGGAGCTGGAAGAGATTGCCTTCCGCTTCATCAATCCGGAAGCCTACCGCGCCGTCACCGCACGGCTCGCCGAAATCTTCGAGCGCAACAAGGGCGTGCTGTCCGAGATCGAGAAGGCGCTCTCCACGCTGTTCGACAAATACTCGATCAAGGCCGAGGTCAAGAGCCGGCAGAAGAAGCCGTGGTCGGTATTCCGCAAGATGGAGGCCAAGGCGCTGTCGTTCGAGCAGCTGTCCGACATTTTCGGCTTCCGCGTCGTTGTCGAGACGGTCGAGGACTGTTACCGCGCGCTCGGCGCCATCCACACCACCTGGTCGATGGTGCCCGGCCGCTTCAAGGATTACATCTCGACGCCGAAGCAGAACGACTACCGCTCGATCCACACCACCATCGTCGGCCCGTCGCGCCAGCGCGTCGAATTGCAGATCCGCACCTACCAGATGAACAAGATCGCCGAATACGGCGTCGCCGCTCACTCGATCTATAAGGATACCGGCGGCAAGATGAACGGCGCCGCCCATGCGATCTCGAAGGAGACCAATGCCTATGCGTGGCTGCGCCGCACCATCGAGCAGCTTGCCGAAGGCGACAATCCCGAGGACTTCCTCGAAAACACCAAGCTGGAACTGTTCCAGGACCAGGTATTCTGCTTTACGCCGAAGGGCATGCTGATCGCGCTGCCGCGCGGCGCCACGCCGATCGACTTTGCCTATGCCGTCCACACCGATGTCGGCGACACTTGCGTCGGCGCCAAGGTCAATGGCCGCATCATGCCGCTGATGACGGAGCTGAAGAACGGCGACGAGGTCGAGATCATCCGCTCAAAGGCGCAGGTGCCGCCGGCGGCGTGGGAATCGGTGGTCGTTACCGGCAAGGCGCGCTCGGCCATCCGCCGCGCCACCAAGAACGCTATCCGCAAGCAATATTCGGGTCTCGGTATCCGAATTCTGGAGCGCGCCTTCGAACGGTCCGGCAAGACCTTTACCAAGGAAAATCTGAAGCCGGTGCTGCACCGGCTGGCGCGCAAGGATATCGAGGATGTGCTGGCCTCGGTCGGCCGTGGCGAACTTGCCTCCACCGATGTCATGAAGGCGGTGTTTCCCGACTACAAGGACGAGCGCGTCACGCTGGTCGCGCCCAAGCAGCGCGAGGAGGGTTGGTCGAAGATCCGCAACGCCGCCGGCATGCTGTTCCAGATTCCGGGCCGCGCCGCGCGCAAGGACAAGAACCAGCCGCGCGACGACGCGGTGCCGATCCGCGGCGTGCGCGGCGATCTGCCGGTGCGCTTCGCGCCGGAAGGGGCAGTGCCTGGCGACCGCATTGTCGGCATCGTGCAGCCGGGAACCGGTATCACCATCTATCCGATCCAGTCGCCGGCGCTGCAGGCCTTTGACGACCAGCCCGAGCGCTGGATCGACGTGCGCTGGGATATTGACGAGCGCACCAAGGAGCGGTTCCCGGCGCGCGTCTCTGTCACCGCCATCAACGCACCGGGTTCGCTCGCCGACATTGCACAAGTCGTCGCATCCAACGACGCCAATATCCACACGTTGTCGATGGTGCGCACGGCGCCCGATTTCACCGAAATGCTTATCGATCTCGAAGTGTGGGACCTCAAGCACTTGAACCGGCTGCTGTCGCAGCTAAAGGACAATTCGAGCGTCAGCGATGCAAGGCGCGTGAATGGGTGAATAGTGAATAGTGAATAGTGAATAGTGAATAGTGAATAGTTAAAGAGGGTGCTCTCACTACCATTCACCATTCACCATTCACCATTCACCATGGACATGGGGCGAACAATGAATACCGACGAAGTGCTGGGCATTTTCCGCGAGGCCGGCGCCGTTCTCGAAGGGCATTTCATCCTGACGTCGGGCCTGCGCAGCCCGGTCTTCCTGCAAAAGGCGCGCGTTTTCATGCATGCCGACAAGACCGAGCGCTTGTGCAAGGCGCTGGCCGAAAAGATTCGCGCTGGCGTGCCCGGCAGGATCGACTACGTCGTCGGTCCGGCAATCGGCGGGCTGATCCCGGCCTATGAGACCTCGCGCCATCTTGGTGTGCCCGCGATCTGGGTCGAGCGGGAAGGGGGCGAATTCAGGCTGCGTCGTTTCGAGATCCCCAAAGGATCGCGCGTTGTCATTGTCGAGGACATCGTCACCACCGGCCTGTCGATCCGCGAGACCATCGACTGCCTGCGCGGCCTTGGCGCCGAGGTCGTTGCCGCCGCATGCATCATCGACCGCTCGGCCGGCAAGAACGATGTCGGCGTGCCGCTGATCGCGCTCGCCGAATATGAAGTTCCGGCCTATCCGGCCGACAGGCTGCCGCCCGAACTCGCCGCCATACCGGCGATCAAGCCCGGCAGCCGCAATATATGACGGAGGCGCTGCCGTGATTGCCGGCATCGATCATTTCGTGCTGACAGTTCGTTCGGTGGACGATACCTGCGCCTTCTATCAGCGCGTGCTTGGCTTCGAGCGCCTCGACGAGCCGGACCGACCAACGGCGCTGCTGTTTGGAACGCAAAAGGTCAATGTGCATCAGGTCGGGCGTACCTTCGAGCCGAAGGCCAAGGCGCCGACGCCGGGTTCCGGAGATTTCTGCTTGATTGCTGCCCGTCCGCTCGCCGAGATATGTGCCAGCCTCGCCGCCAATGGCGTGGTGATAGAAGTCGGCCCGGTCGAGCGTGCCGGCGCTCGTGGCGCGATGATATCGGTCTATTTCCGCGACCCGGACGGCAACCTCGTCGAGGTCAGCGAATATCGATGCTAAGCGGCGCTCCTTAAATTCGCCGCGATCATACCCTGTTCAGAACGGCGATACCCAGGGCTGGCGCGACCGGCCACCGAGCGGATGCCCTCGGCCTCGTTGTTCTTCGGCCAGCGCATCGCTATATCAACGTCGTAGTTGCTTTTCGGCGACCGCAGAGCGCAGCATGGGCTGTCGCGCCTGGCTGGAAAAGCCGGCGTGAAGCCATCGATGGAACTAGGAACAGGAACAGAGTGCTTTTTCGACGGCGCAAGCCTGATGCTTTTTTCGAGCGGGTGCGTACTTATTTGTGGCCGCGCCGCTCGTTCTCGCGCTCGCTGCGGTATTTTTCCAAGCGCATCCTGCGGCTTAGGGCCACGCCGCACGCAGTGGCCGCTGGTGTTGCGGCGGGCGTATTCGCGTCGTTTTTCCCGCTTGGCTTCCACTTCATCATTGCTGCCATCCTGTGCTGGCTGATCGCCGGCAATCTGGTCGCGGCAGCACTCGGCACGGTCTTCGGTAATCCCCTGACGTTTCCGCTGCTATGGGCCGCCTCCTGGGAGGTCGGCAAGCTGATCCTGCATGAACACCTGCCGGCGCATGGCCCGCCCGCGCATCTCGGCGACATGCTGCATAATCTTTCCTTTGCGCAGTTGTGGGGGCCGGTGCTGAAGCCGATGACAATCGGCGCAATACCGCTCGGCCTGGCTTTCGGCCTGCTGTTTTACGGCATCACCCGCTGGGGCATGGTCACTTTCCAGGAGCAGCGCCGCAAGCGTCTGGCCGAAAGAGCGGCAAAGGCTGGAAAAACCGGGCCGGAAGTTCCCGCCGAATGATTATCGGTATCGGCAGCGACCTCATCGACATCAGACGCATCGAGAAGTCGCTGGAACGCCATGGCCAGCGCTTTATCCAGCGCATCTACACCGAGATCGAACAGGCGCGCTCCGAAAACCGCGCGGCGCGTGCGGCCTCCTACGCCAAGCGTTTCGCTGCCAAGGAAGCCTGCGCCAAGGCATTGGGCACCGGTATGGCGCAGGGTGTGTTCTGGCGCGACATGGGGGTCGTCAACCTGGCCAGCGGCAAGCCGACCATGGCGCTGACCAACGGGGCGGCAGCGCGGCTGGACGAAATCCTGCCTGAAGGGCACCGCGCCGTAATCCACCTCACCATCACCGATGATTTTCCGCTCGCTCAAGCCTTTGTGATCGTTGAAGCGTTGCCGGTCGAAGAAGCGCCACATTGATTGCATCTGACCACCGGCATGACGTTGCCCAGCGCGCGCCGAGACTCTATACCATCCAACGCACAATCGAGGACGACATGAGCGTGGCTGAAAAAACCCAGAAGAAATCCGGCGGACTTGGCGAAACCGTCAGCGTCATCGTCCAGGCCCTGCTGCTTGCGCTGGTCATCCGCACGCTCCTGTTCCAGCCGTTCTCGATCCCGTCAGGCTCGATGCGGCCGACTTTGCTCGAAGGCGATTATCTCTTCGTCACCAAATGGTCCTACGGCTTCTCCCGCTATTCGCTGCCGTTCGGGCCGAACATCTTTTCGGGCCGCATCTGGGGCTCCGAGCCGAAGCGCGGCGACGTGGTTGTGTTCAAGTTTCCGCCGGATCCTTCCGTCGATTATATCAAGCGCGTCGTCGGCCTGCCGGGCGACAAGATCCAGGTCAAGGATGGCCAGCTCTTCATCAATGACGTAGGCGTGCCGCGCGTCAAGGTCGGGCAGATCGACAACCGCGACATCACCGAGGAGAATGGGCCGGTCGATGTCTATCGCGAGACGCTGCCGAACGGCGTCACTTACGACACGCTCGACCTGACGCAGGCTTCGATCGGCGACAATACCAAAGAGTTCAAGGTGCCGCCCGGTCACTATTTCATGATGGGCGACAATCGCGACAACTCGTCGGACAGCCGCTTCACCGTCGGCTTCGTGCCGGACGAGAATTTGGTCGGCCGCGCCAACCTCATTTTCTTCTCGATCGGCGGCAGCGCCAGCCCGCTCGAAATCTGGAAATGGCCGTCACTGATGCGCGCCTCGCGCCTGTTCCATTTCGTCAATTAGGGCCATGGCGGCGACGAAACGGCTGACCGCCGATGCGCTCGCCGAGGCGCTTAGGGAGCGCACTGGCCACAGTTTTGGCGACCATCAGCGCCTGCAGCGGGCGCTGACCCATGCCAGCGCTCGCGGCAGTCATGCCGGCATCGACTACGAACGTTTCGAATTCCTGGGCGACCGCGTTCTCGGCCTTGTCGTTGCCGATATGCTGCTGGCGGCATTTCCCGACGCCGCCGAGGGTGAGCTGTCGCTGAGATTGAATGCGCTGGTCAACGCGGAGGCCCTGGCGGATATCGCTGAGGAGATTGGCCTGCCGGAACTTATTCGCGCCGGTTCGGACGTACGCGGCCTCGATGGGCGCAAGCGCGTCAATCTGCGCGCCGATGCATTGGAATCGCTGATCGCCGTGCTCTATCTCGACGGCGGGTTGGAAGCGGCCCGTGCTTTCATCCACAAATACTGGCAGCCGCGTTCGCAAGCCATTGACGCCGCCCGTCGCGACGCGAAAACCGAACTCCAGGAATGGGCGCATCAGGCGGCAGGCGCAGTGCCGGTTTACATAATCGACAGCCGCGAGGGACCGGACCACGATCCGCTGTTCACCGTCAGCGTCAAGGTCGGCGCCTATCCGCCGGCGACCGGCAGCGGGCGCTCCAAGCGCGAGGCGGAGCAGGCTGCAGCCGCGGCACTTCTGCAGCGGGAAGGCGTCTGGCTCAATCAAGGGAGTGCCGCATGACCGCCACCGAAGCTCCGGCAACAGAAGCTCCCGCTACCCGCTCCGGCTTCGTCGCGCTGATCGGTGCGCCCAATGCGGGGAAATCGACGCTGGTCAACCAATTGGTCGGCGCCAAGGTGTCGATCGTGACGCACAAGGTGCAGACCACGCGCGCCATCGTGCGCGGCATTGCCACCCACAACAACGCGCAGATCGTCTTCGTCGACACGCCGGGCATATTCAAGCCGAAGCGCCGGCTGGACACCGCGATGGTGACCACAGCCTGGGGCGGTGCCAAGGACGCCGATGTCGTGCTGCTCTTGATCGACGCCGAGCGCGGCATCCGGGGCGATGCCGACGCCATCCTCGAGCGGCTGAAGGATGTCCGGCAGCCGATGGTGTTGATCCTCAACAAGGTCGATCGGGTCAAGCACGAGACGTTGCTGGCATTGTCGGCGGCAGCCAACGAAAGGGTGCCGTTCAAGCGCACCTTCATGGTTTCGGCGCTGACCGGGTCCGGCTGCAAGGACCTGCTCGACTATCTCGCCGAGACCTTGCCGGCCGGCCCCTGGTACTATCCGGAGGACCAGATCTCCGACCTGCCGATGCGCCAGCTCGCGGCCGAGATCACCCGCGAAAAGCTCTATCTCAGGCTGCATCAGGAACTGCCTTATTCGTCCCACATCGAGACCGAGAAATGGGAAGAGAAGAAGGACGGCTCGGTGCGCATCGACCAGACAATCTATGTCGAGCGCGACAGCCAGAAGAAGATCGTGCTCGGCCATAAGGGCGAGACGATCCGCGCCATCGGCCAGGCCGCGCGCATGGAGATCGCAGGCATACTCGAGCAAAAGGTGCACCTCTTCCTGTTCGTCAAGGTGCGCGAGAACTGGGGCGACGATCCCGAGCGCTACCGGGAAATGGGGCTCGAATTTCCGCACTGAGCCTGTTTGGGCGATCCGCCGGGCGGCCTGTTGGCCGCCTCAGGATGTTGAGCGATACCCAAGGGCCAGTGACACGCCGTCGACAAGATGTTCGGCGTCGGAGACGTTTTCGAACGGGATGCCCGTTCTTGCATAGTCGAGCGGCGAGAAATCGGAGCCGTCGGCGTTGATCAGCGCAGCCTGGCGCCTTGCCGCCTGCATGTCGCCCAGCTGAGCGTAACAGGCGGCAAGCCGGGTGCGGATCCACGGCGTCGGTCGCGTCGCCAGCTCCAGCGCCTCGGCAGCCGTGCGGTATTCGCCCAGCATGTATAGCGCGAGCGCGCGATCGTACTGACACCAATGGGGATGCAGCGGGTTGATGCGGATGGCGCGCGCCAGCCAGGCCAGCGCGTCGAGCGGCCGGCCACGCATCGTCAACAGATGCCCCATCTGCTCGATACAGTCAGCGTCGCCAGGATTGAGCTCGAGCGCCATGCGTAAATGATGCTCGGCCGCCTCGTGGTCGCGCATATTGAGCCGCACCAGCGACTGGATGCGGTGTGCCGTTGCCTGATCCGGCGATAATGCGATGCCGCGGGCGGCCAGGTCGCGGGCCTTCGTCAGAACGGCGCCGCTGACGGGCCCGAATTCGCTGTTGAGCACATGCGCCAGCGCCAGGTAGGTGTAAGCAAGGCCATAGGCCGGGTCCCTGACGATCGCCGCCTCGAAAAACGCCGCCGCTTCTTTCAGTTCGCTTTGCGCTGGATCGCGCAGCAAAGCGACGCCGCGCAGCACCAGTTCATGGGCGGCGAGGCTGGCTACCGGCTGCCGCGAGGCACGTTGCAGGCCGGCATTGTTCACTCGAACCACCAGCCGGCCGACGATCTTTTCGACGATCTCCTGCTGGATGGCGGACAGCCCGGCGTAATTGGCCTGGTAGCGATCGCCCCAGAGCTGGGAAGCGCTGGCTGCGTCAACCAGATTGACCGCACACACGATGCTGTCTGCCTGCCGCCGCACCGAACCCTCGACGAGATAGTCGGCGCCGATGCGCGAGCGTACGACAGGCCATTCGCTGGGCGAATATGAGGCAAACGAGAAGCTCGAATTGCGCGCCAGGACCGTCAGCGTGCCGAAGCGGGCGAGGCCGTTGATAATGTCTTCGGCAATACCGTCGACGATCGCGTCGTCGGCCGGATCGGCGCCGTCATTGCGAAACCTGAGCACCGCCACGATCGGCTGTGCGCCGGGTTCGGGCACCGGTTCGATTTCAGGGATCAGCATGTAGCCGCGCTTCGATACGGTCCGTATCGTTTCCTCGCCGAGCACCTTGCGGATCTCGCGAATCGACTGTGTCAGCGAGTCCTCGGTGACGAAAACACCCGGCCAGACCGCATCCATCAATTCCGACTTCGGCACCACACGGCCGATATGGCGGGCGAGATGCGTCAGCAATGCGTAGGCTTTCGGCCGAAGGAAGGCCGGCTGTTCGGCCCGGCCGAGCGTACCTTTGCCCAGATCGAGTGTGAAACCGCCGAACTGAAAAACCTGATCAGTGGCCGAAACCGCCATCGAAACGGCCCGCTCCCTGAAGCCGTGCCTGTATTGGTCTACGGCTGGAGGGCTGGGTCAAGGTCTGTCGCCGCCGAAAGCGGTGCTTTGGATTTGGGCGCCGCAAATTAGACGGCGCCAGCGAGGGCGCGCTGCGGTGCCGACCTGCGGACGAAGCTCTCGGTGCCGTAGACGGCGACGATGGCGACCGCAGCCACCGCCCAGATCGCAACACCGATCCATTGCTGCTGCACATGGTCGGCGTCGATGAACACCTTGCCCAGGAAGCGTACGCTGTTCTGATGGGTGACATGCATGAGAATGGCGAGAAGCACACTGCCGGTGTTCTGATAGAGCCAGGTGAATACCACTGCCGCCAGCAGGACTTTGACCGTGCCGTAGACGCTGAGGTCGCCGATCAGGCCGAGCGGAAGATGCCAGATCGCCCAGATCGCGCCGAGGATCAGGCTTCCGGCCAGCGCCGAATGCTTGCCTAGCAGACGCGGTGTTGCAAAGCCGCGCCATCCCGGCTCTTCGCCAAGTGGACCGCTGAAGACCGCATACAGCGCGATGATCGGCAGTATCTCAGTGACGGCTGGAATGTTGCTCCAGGCCGGCGTCGCCGAGCCGAACAGCGGATTGACCAGGATCGAGGCCAGCTGTGTGCCAAATGGCAGGCCGAATGCCACCAGATACCATAGTGGAGATACCCGCCACTTCACCATGGAAGCGAGAATACCCCTGACCGAAGTCCAGCCTCCGGAAACGGCTGCGACAACGAATCCGGACAGCATCGGGCCGAAGGTAAACCAGGGAATGCTATCGCCATTCGACAAGAAGAACGGGATGAAGGTAAACCAGGTCAGGACAAGCGTCAACGAAAAGAAGGCGGCCAACTGATGCTGCCGCACCAGGAGCAGGAAAGAAGTCATGTCGGGCCTCTCACGGGCAGATGACAATGAGAGGTCGCCGGGCTGCCCGATCGGTCGACTTGCATCTTGAACAGCCGGCCGAATCGTTCCGGGAGGCCATGCGCCGACCACCTCGGTCGACCGGTTTCTTATTGGCACCGGCGCGCCCCGAAATCCTGAGCGGGTTCTGAGAAATTTCCGATATTTCATGCAGAACCGGCCAGTCAGACCGGCTGGAGCACCTGCCGACACTGCGGTCGTCCAGCGTTCCCGTTTGTCGTCTCTCCGTCACACACCCTGCCTATAGGCTGTGCGAAAGACCCGCTTCCGAGCAAACCGGAACCGGCGGGCAAGCAGCCAGATCAGGACATGACCAGGACTTGGAATCGCTTCGACCCCATCCGTCAAATCGAGTTTGCAAACGTCGTCGCTGTTGAGGTCGAGCAGGCGCTGGCGCGGCAAAATGGGGTGACGAACAGCGATGCGATCGTTGCAGCGGGTAGGGTCGCCGGCGCCGTTGCCGCCGCCGTCGCCCTGCTTGCGCCGACCGACATCAGAGCGATCGACACCATGCAGGAAAGATTGCCCGGCATGGCTTCGCGGTTCGTGCGGATATTGGCGGCCGAAGCTGCGGAACGCAGTGCCCGGACGCGTCTGTCGAGCGCACACGGAGGCCAAGGGACGGACGTCCAACCGGCTGGAAGCGGCGACCTCGATGCGATGCGGGTCGAGGACTGGGCCGGTCGGGTCGCCGGGTCGACGTTCCTGCAGCAAAATCTCGGCATATCGCGCTCGACCCTGCATCGCTGGCAGCGGAGCGGCACGGTCGTTGCGTTGCGCACCGGTGGCCGCAAACATGTATTTCCCTTGGCCCAGTTCGTCGACGGCAGGCCGGCTCCGGGTATCAAGGAAGTCTTGTCCGCGATGCCTGAGCCACGGCATGCCTGGGCGTGGCTGATCGGCCCCGCGCCCGGCCTCGCCGGACGTACTCCCATTGAAATGCTCAAGCAGGATCTGGTGGCGGAAGTCGTTCTTGCCGCACAGAACGCAGCGATGGCGAAGTTGGCTTGATCTCGCTGCCAACGTTAGAAGTCCATTCCAAAAAAAGAACAAGTAAAAGGAATGTCTGTCGGATTCAGATCGGTTTGCCGGCTAATGGTACAAGTATATTTTCGTACAATTGTGACAATGTCTCGTTTGTGCCGGGAGCGATTATGAAGAAAATATGAAGTGATATTTGTGCAACATGGATTTCTTCTGTTATGAAAACATTGATTATTTTTATAATCGCCATTGAGACTGGAATGCCGATGAGTATGTTCGCCGCCTGAAGAGGGGGTGCAGTGCGCGCCTTTTTCGACGTGGGTGAGGCGTTCAGCCGTTCAACCATGGGTTCAAAGCCATTTTAACTTTGACTGGAGAGGTCAGAAAATGAATATCAAGAGCCTTCTTCTCGGCTCAGCCGCGGCATTCGTCGCGGTCTCCGGCGCGCGCGCCGCCGACGCTGTTGTGGTCGCCGAGCCGGAACCCGCCGAATACGTCAAGATTTGTGACGTCTACGGCGCCGGCTACTACTACATCCCCGGCACCGAGACCTGCCTGCGCATCGGCGGCTATGTCCGCTATGACGCCAGCTTCGGCGACGGTGGCCGCGTTTTCGACGGCGCGACGACACACGACCTTATGGACGGTGACGAACAGCAGACCTGGAACAAGAATGCGCGCTTCAATTTGAAGACGTGGACAGGCCAGGAAACCGAACTCGGCACGTTGAAGACGTACACCGAGACCCGTTTCAACTTCGGCAATACCAAACGCACCGTGAGCGGTGTTGATTTCAGCGTGCAGGACAACAAGGCGGTTACCCTGAACTTCGCCTGGATCCAGCTTGGAGGTTTCCGCGTCGGCAAGGATGAAACTGTCTATGATTCGTTCATCGGCTACGCGGGCAGCGTCGTCCAGGACACTATCATTCCTTACGGCACCAAGGACACCAACCTGATCAGTTACTATTTCGACGGCGGTAATGGCTTTACGGCAGTCGCCTCGGTCGAAACGGGCTCCGGCGCTGACCAGTCGATCGACAGCTACGTTCCGTTTGTCGTCGGCGGCGTGAAATACAAGGGTGACTGGGGTGCGATCACCGCGGTCGGCGCCTATAACAGCACGTCGGAAGAATGGGCCGGCAAAGCCCGCCTCGACGTCAAGCCGATTACTGACCTGACCCTGTTCGTGATGGCGGGCTACGGCAGCGACGACAACGTCGCAATGAACTTCTACAAACCGTGGACTGGCAACTTTGCCGTCTGGGGCGGGGGCAGCTATGCCGTCAACAAGAAGACCGCTTTGAACGCCCAGGTCTCCTATACCGACGACAAAGACTTCGCCGTTGCGGCCAACGTCGCCTACACGATCGTTCCTGGTTACACGATCACCGCCGAAGTCGATTATTACGACAATTTCGATGCCGACGATGCCGACGCAATCGGCGGCATCTTCCGCTTCCAGCGCTCGTTCTGATCAAACGAGGATCTCGCAAAAAACGGCCCGTAGCGATACGCTACGGGCCGTTTCGGTTTGCAGCGGATATGTCGCTCATCTTGATTTCGCCATCCAACCGGTGACAAGCTCTCGTCATGGAATGGCGAGACGAGGGAATCATTCTCGGCACCCGCAAGCATGGCGAAACCAGCGCCATTCTCGAGGTGATGACGCGCGTGCATGGCCGCCATCTCGGCCTCGTGCGCGGCGGCCGCTCGCGCAAACAGCAGCCTGTCTTGCAGCCCGGCAATCGCGTCGACCTGTTGTGGCGGGCGCGGCTCGACGAGCATCTCGGCACCTTCCAGGTCGAGGCCATCGAGATGAACGCCGCCCGGCTGATGGACAGCGCCGTTGCCGTCTACGGCCTGCAGACGATGGCCGCGCATTTGCGTCTTCTGCCTGAGCGCGACGCCCATGGCGGTCTCTATGAGACGCTTGCGGTGATGATCGCTCATCTCGACGATGCCGATGCCGCCGGCGAGCTGGTGGCCCGCTTCGAGCTGCTGGTCCTCGACGAACTCGGTTTTGGCCTCGATCTCAGCCAGTGTGCGGCGACCGGCACCAGGCAGGATCTTGCCTATGTCTCGCCGAAATCCGGCCGCGCCGTGTCGCGGGCGGCAGGGGCGCCGTGGCGCGACAAGATGCTGGCGCTGCCTGCCTTCCTGCAGCGCGGTTCGGGCCTGCGCGCCGATCCGGCGGCGATCGAGGACGCCTTCCGGCTAACCGGCTTCTTTTTGACCCGTCACGTCTACGAACCACGCGGCATCGAACCTCCCGGCGCCCGCGCCGGCTTCCTCGCCGCGTTGCGCAGGCACCATCCGCCCGGCCATGAATCCGGCAAGCCGAGCGCCGCAGAAACCGCCGCCGGGGAGACCACCAGATGAGCGACGTTGAACCTTATCCCGGCAACGTTTCGCCGCTCGGCCTTGGCACAAGGGCCGCACGCTGGCCGTTTCGGAAGCGGCGCTGAAGGACGCCAACGGCAAGCTGCTGGCTTTCGGCACCGAAATATGCTCGATCTTTCCGGCGGCCAATCTGGCGGCACGTTGAATGGACCGGCCGTTTGGCCGCCGCATTTGAATGTCACTGAAGATTGAATGTCAGTGACAACTGGCCTGGTTTGGGGGAACCGCCATGTTCGAAAGCCTGATCGGCCTGGTCGCCATCATCGCGCTGTTCGTGATCATTTCACGCCAGCAGAGCCGCATCGGCCTGATCGAGCGCGAGCTTGGCGCCTTGCGCAGCCTTGTGCTCTCAGGCGCGCCTGTGCTGCCGCCGCAAGCCAAGGAACCGGCTGCAAACGACAGCAAACCGACGGATGCCGTAATGCCGTCGGCGGCCGACATGGCCGTATCGCCAGGGACCGCAGCGGTAGCATCAGCCACAGAACCCGATGCCGATACAACGGCGCCGTCCGCACCGGAGCCGGCGCAACCGGCGGCAGCCGCGAAGGCCGCCCGCCAGTCCGACGTCGAAACGGCTCTCGGTACCCGCTGGGCGGTCTGGGTCGGCGGCATCGCGCTGGCGTTGGGTGGGTTGTTCCTGATCCGCTACACCATCGAGGCCGGCATTTTCGGGCCACGCGTGCGGCTTGCCATGGCGGCGGCACTCGGGCTGGTGCTGGTCGCCGGCGGCGAGTTCATCCGGCGCACCGGCTTCAGGGTGCCGGTGCAAGGTGCCGCCGGCGCCTATATCCCGGCGATGCTGACGGCGGCCGGCGCCTTCATCCTGTTCGGTACCGTCTACGCCGCGTACAGCATTTACGGCTTCATCGGCCCGACGCTCGCTTTCACGCTGCTCGGCGCCATCGGCGTGGCGACGATCGCGGCAAGCCTGGTCCATGGTCAGGCGCTGGCCGGCGTCGGCCTGCTCGGCGCCATGGTGACGCCGCTACTGGTCGCCTCGCAGGCGCCCAATCCGTGGGCGCTGTTTGGCTATCTGGCGATCGTGCTCGCCGCCACCGGCGTCATTGCCCGCATCCGCGACTGGAGGCTTTTGATGGCCGCAGCCTTCGTCGCCACGGGCATCTGGACCATCTTCTACATGACCGACGCGCCGGGGGCGAACCTTGCGGTCATCCTCTTTATCGACGGGACGACACTGGCCGTGCTCGCCTTCGTCTGGCTCGGCCGCCGCGGCGAAGCGGTCGCCGGCAGCAGCTTCGACTGGCCGTCGATCGCGCCGGGCTTCTTCGTCGCGCTTTCGGCGCTAGCCCTGTTCGTCGATCCGGTCTTTGCCGCCGCCGGCGATGCCTTGCAGGGCGCAGCCCTTGTCGCAGCCCTGGTGGCGGTGGCGCTCTACCGGCCGCGGGCGGTTGCACTGCTGCACGCCGCCGGGCTGGCGACTGTACTGGTCTATCTCGGCATCATTCCGCCGACCACGATCGCTTCCGATTTTTCGAGTGGCGCTCTCGGCGTCGACGGCATGCCGGTCGTGGCGTCCGATGCCTTGATGCTCAGGGTCGGCATCGCGCTGGGCCTGGTCTTCATCGGCGCTGGTTTTTGGGCGGCGCGCCGTTTTGCGGCCTCTGGCTGGCTGCGCGCCGCCACATGGGCGGCCTGGAGCGCTGTCGCGCCACTGGTCATCCTGCTGGCGCTCTGGTCTACCTTCGGCAATCTCGACCGTGACCTTGCTTATGCGGCGGTCGCAGCCGTTTTGGTCGGCGTCTTCGTCGCCGGCGGCGAATGGATAGCGCGCGGCGAAGCGCCGCCGCTGACCGGCGGCGCTGCCGTCTCCTTCGCGCTCGGCGGGGCGGCGATTGCCGGCCTGCTGATGCTGCACATGGCCTTTGGTTCGGGCTGGACAACCATCCTGCTCGGGGCAGCCGCCGTCGCGCCGGCGCTGGCGACGCGCTGGCGTAACTATCCGGTGCTTGGCTGGATTTCCGTTGGTACGGTGATTGCAGTGCTCGGCCGCGTTGCCTTCGACCCGACCATCGTCGGTGCCGAGTTCCTGTCGAAGACGCCGGTGTTCAACTGGCTGCTGCTTGGATATGGCGTGCCGGCGCTCGCTTTCGGTTTTGCCGCCTGGCAGCTTGCCCGAACCACCAATGGCCGACCGCGCCTCGCCATGGAGGCCGGCGCCGCGCTGTTTTGCCTGCTCACCGTCGCCATGCTGGTGCGCCATGCCATGCATGGCGGCGTCATCGATACGGCTGCTGCGACGCTTGCCGAACAGGCGATCTACACGCTGATCGCCATCGGTGCCGGTGCCATCCTGGTCGCCATCGACATGCGCTCGCCAAGTTCGGTGCTGCGCTACGGCTCGATTGCAGCGGGCGTGGTCTCGGTCGCGTTCATCGTCCTCCAGCATTTTCTGGCGCTGAACCCGCTGCTGACGGATGAATCGACCGGCAGCATTCCAGTGTTCAACCTTCTGTTCCTCGCCTACCTCTTGCCGGCGGTTGCGGCAGGCGCACTGGCGCTTTATGCCCGCGACAAACGGCCGAAATGGTATGCGGCGATGCTGGCGGTGGCGGCGGCGGTGCTCGGCTTCGCCTATGCCACGCTGTCGGTCAGGCGCCTGTTCAAGGGCGAGTTCATTGGGCTGTGGAGCGGTCTCGGCCAGCTTGAGACCTATACTTATTCGGCACTGTGGCTGGTCATTGGCGTGGTGCTGCTCATCGCCGGTGTCTGGCTGAAGTCGCAGGTGCTGCGCATAGCGTCGGCGGCGCTGATCTCGATCGCCGTGCTCAAAGTCTTCATCTTCGACATGTCGGAGCTGGAAGGCGTGTTGCGGGCGCTGTCCTTCATCGGCCTCGGCGCGGTGCTCATCGGCATCGGCTTGTTCTATCAGCGGCTGCTGACAAGGGCGGCGAAAGCAAAGCTCGAGACGAGCAATAGCTGACGATTTCAATTTGGCCGGGAATAAACCTGCCACTGGCGGCGTTACTTAGTTGCTTGGGTGACCGGGGCGGCGGACCGCTTCGCGCTGGCCGCTTGCGCCGCGCTGCAAAGGCGCGTTCAATCACCACGGACAGGGGCCCCAGAACCAGCGGTCATGGACGAAAAGAAGGCAGCAATCCTTGGCGAAATACCGCGTCTGCGCCGCTATGCACGCTCGCTGTTGCGCGACCGTGATTCCGCTGACGATCTCGTCCAGGATTGTCTCGAGCGCGCACTTGTGCGGCTCGACAATTGGCAGACAGGAGAAAGCCCCAGGAGGTGGCTGTTTACGATCATGCACCATTTGTTCATCGACCAGATGCGCAAGGTGAACCGGCGCGGCGAGGCGGCGATGCTGCCGCTCGAGGCAAGCGAGGCGCAGGCAGCACCCGCCGAGCAGGTCGAGAGCATCGCCTCGCGCGAGATCGTCGACGCGCTGCAGGCGATCAGCCCTGACCGGCGGGCGGCACTTGTGATGGTCGCCATCGAAGGGTTTTCCTATGCCGAAGCCGCCAACATCCTTGGGGTTCCCGCCGGCACTTTGATGTCGCGCATCGCGCGCGGGCGTGAGGAACTGCGCGCGCTGCTGGATGATACCGCGCGCCGCCGCTCGATAAGGATCGTCTAGAAATGAGCCGGCGCGATTTCTCCGAACGCGATATCCACCTGGCTCTCGATGGCGAGTTGCCGGGCGACGAGCGGACGGCCTATGAGGCATGGCTCGAGGCCAATGCCGAGATGAAGGCCAAGAGCGCACGCTACGCCGCCGACCGGGCAGCATTGCGCGCAGCCTTTAACGGCGTGCTGGACGAACCCGTCCCGGTGCGGCTGAGCAAGGTGGTGCTTGGCGAGGCGCCAGCGGTCAGGGTGTCGCCGTCGCGCTCGCGTTGGTGGCTTGCGGCCGCCGCTGCCGTCATTCTGATGATTGGCGGCGCTGGCGGCTACCTTGCCGGCATCGGCCGCCTTGGCCTGGAAAATACGGCCGAGGACCAGCTTGCCGAAGAGGCGATCGCCGCCCACGTCATCTATGCCGCCGAAAAGCGGCATGCGGTGGAAGTGCCGGCAAGCGACAAGGATCATTTGCAGAGCTGGTTGTCGAACCAGGTGGGTTTGAAGCTGGTCGCGCCGGATCTGGCGGCGCAAGGGTTCCAACTGGTCGGTGGCCGGCTGCTGCCTGCAGGCCAGGGCAAGGCCGCGATGCTGCTTTATGAGGACGTCAAGGGTGAACGCATATCGCTCTTCGTCATCGCCGAATCAGCGGCCAAGGCCAAGGGCACCTATGGGTCTGAGGAAGATGGTCCTGAGGCCGTCTATTGGCTGGACAAGGGTTATGGCTGCGCCGTCGTCGGCTCGCTGCCGCGCGAGCAATTGGCCGCGGTGGCCAAGAGCGCCTATGGCCAGCTTCTGGCGGGCTTGCAAAGCTGAGCAGGCTCTCGTTTTCCGGAGCCGCGCCGATGCAGAAACACAGAGGTCGCTCAAAGCCTTTGCGCGACCTGCCTGCCGTCAAAACTGTCACAATTCGGCCCTAATCGAGGTGCGATAGCGCTTGCTGAATGCTGGCACTTCGGCTGGTGTGACCGATGTTTAGTCTAGGGCCTTTTCCACAACCCAATCGAGGTTTTCTGAGCCCGCATGCCTGCCGAGATTCGCAAGGCCCGCGCGTCCGACGTCGATGACCTCGCCGCCATCGAAAAAGCCGTTTTCTCGAGCGATCGCATTTCTCGCCGCTCCTTTCGACAACTGATCGACCGCGACACCGCCGAACTGCTGGTTGGCGAAAACGATGGCCGAGTCGCCGGCTATGCAGTCGTGCTGTTTCGCAAGGGCAGCGGGGTCGCGCGGCTTTATTCGATCGCCGTCGGTCCATTTTTCGGCGGCCGCGGCGTTGGCCGCCTGCTGCTGGAACAGGCCGAGGCCGCCGCTTTCGAGCACGGCCGCATGATGCTTCGTTTGGAAGTCCGCGAGGACAACCCGCGCGCGATCCAGATCTACGAGCAGAGCGGCTACCGCAAGATCGGCCGCGAACCGGACTATTACGAGGATGGCGCCACGGCGCTGCGCTATGAAAAGACCTTGCGCGGCGACATTCCGGTCGCCACCGAAGTGCCGTTTTATCAGCAGACTTGCGAATTCACCTGCGGACCATGCTGTCTGATGATGGCAATGGCTTACTTCGGCCCCGGATTCGTGCCGGACCCGGTGATGGAAATCCGGCTGTGGCGTGAGGCGACGACCGTTTTCATGATGTCGGGGCCGGGCGGCTGCGAACCGTTCGGGCTGGCCGTCGCCGGCTATGAGAGCGGGCTTGCTGCTGAGATCTATGTCTCTTTCTACGGAGCGCTGTTCCTGCAGTCGGTGCGCAGCGAGGACAAGCGCCGGGTCATGGAGCTGGCGCAGGTCGACTTTCGCCGCCGCGCGGAACTTTACGGCATCCCGGTGAATTACCGTCCATTCGGGCTTGACGACATTCGTACCGCGATCGCAGATGGAAAACTAGTGCTGGTCCTGATCAGCGGCTTCCTGATGTTCGGCAAGAAGGTTCCGCACTGGGTATTGGCCATCGGTGACGATGGCGACCATATCCTGATACACGACCCCTGGGTCGAGGACGAGCGGCAGGAGACGATCCTTGATGCTGCCAATATTCCCGTGCCTTACGGCATCTTCATGAACATGGCGCAATTCGGCCGCGATGGATTGCGCGCCGCCATCACTCTCGGAAAGCGCGACAGCCAATGACCTGGGTCATCCTTACCGGCCGGCAGAACGATCTCGACCAAGTGGCGACACCGCACAAGATCATCACCAATCGCGACTACCTTGCCCATCCGGCACTCTTTCGCGGTCAGCGGCCGAAGGTCATTAACCTGTCGAACAATTATGGCTACCAGAGCCGCGGCTATTACGCGTCGCTGCTTGCTGGTTCGCGAGGCCATAAGGTCATCCCGACGGTCGAAACAATGATCGATCTGTCGGAGCGCAAGCTCTATGAGCACGCGTTGCCGGAACTCGAACTCGCACTCAACAAGTGCCGCAAGGACCTTGGCGGCGCTTTCCCGCAGAAGGTCTGCATCTTCTTCGGCATCGGACCGTCCAGGATCTGGGACCGCTTCGCCAAGCTGCTGTTCGACTGGTTTCGTGCCCCGGCGCTCGAGGTTCACATCAGGGACAGCGCCGAATGGGCCTCGATCCGCAAGATTGGCTTCCATCCCCTGGCCAGGATGACCGAGGACGATGAGACGCACTTTCTACAGTGCCTGGAGACCTACACCAACCGCGAGTGGCGCGACACCAAGGGCCGCACGCCGGCGCGCTACACTTTCGCCACGCTGGTCGATCCGCATGAGGAATTGCCGCCGTCGGAGATTTCGTCGCTGCGCCACTGGGCCAAGATCGCTGAAAAGATGGGCGTCGAAATCGAGCCGATCACCAAGCGGGATCTGGCCAAGCTCGCCAATTACGACGCGCTGTTCATCCGCGAGACCACCTCGATCTCCAACCACACCTACCGCTTTGCCCGCCGCGCCCAGCAGGAAGGCATGCCGGTCATCGACGATCCGCTGTCGATGATCCGCTGCACCAACAAGGTCTATCTCAACGAGCTGATGACCTACAACAAGGTACCGGTGCCGCCGACGGTGATGATAGCCGGCATCTCGGATTTGGAAGTTGCGGCGCAGACACTGGGCTTCCCCCTGGTGCTGAAGATCCCGGACTCCTCGTTTTCGCGCGGCGTCAAGAAATGCGGCACCTTCGAAGAGTTGAAGACGCTCGCAACCGAATGGCTGGAAGATTCCGACCTCCTGATTGCGCAAAAATTCATTCCGACGGAATATGACTGGCGCGTCGGTGTCCTCGGCGGCCAACCTTTGTTTGCCGTCCATTATCTGATGGCCAAGAAACATTGGCAGATCGTCAATCACAAGGCCAACGGCAAGCCCGACCAGGGCGGCATCAAGACCTTCACCCTGAAGGAAGCGCCGGCGCATGTCGTCGAGACGGCGGTGAGCGCGGCGCGCTGCATTGGCGACGGCCTCTACGGCGTCGACCTCAAAGAAACCAGGGACGGCGTTTTCGTCATTGAGGTCAACGATAACCCCAACCTCGACCACGGCTGGGAAGACTCCGGCGAGAAAGACGAGGTCTGGGTGCGGCTAACGCAGTGGTTCCTGGAGCGGCTGGACCGGCCGGGGCGATAATATCCGAACTGAGGGCAAAAAAGATGCTGTTCTTCGTAACCGAGGATTTTCGCGGCTGCGACCGCAAGGAGATCTACCGCCGTTTCCGCGACCAGGGCCGCCTGAAGCCGGACGCGCTTGTCGTGCACCACAGCTGGATCGCGGCGGATATGAGCCGCTGCTTCCTCCTCGTGGAGGCCGCTGACGTCACGCTCCTGCAGCGGTGGGTCATCGAATGGGCGGATCTGGTCGAATTCGAGATCGTTCCCGTGGCGACGAACAAGGATATGGTGGAGGCATTGAGCGGGCACCTCTGACCCGCGCGCTTCGACGAGTAATATCCGGAAATTGTATTGATGGCAGAGCCGCCGGCTCGCCAGGCCGCCGTACTCAGCCGGATTGCCTGATCGTCGCGCTCGACCTCAGCAGCCGGTTGATGTCCGACGCCTTTGACGGCATGCCGATCAAATAGCCTTGAGCCTCGACACAGCCCTCCTTTTGCAGGAATTCAAACTGCGCCTCGGTCTCGACACCTTCGGCGGTGACGGTGATGCCCAGCTGTGCGCCAAGCCCGATGATGGTGCGCACGATCGCCGCGGTATCGCGGCTGTCGATATCGCTGATGAAGGAACGATCGATCTTGATCTTGTCGACGGGAAAGCGCCGGAGATAGCCCAGCGAGGAATAGCCGGTGCCGAAATCGTCCAGCGCGATGCGGACACCCAGATCGCGTAGCTGCCTGAGTGTCTTGAGCACCAGATCGCTCTCGTCCATCAGCACCGTTTCGGTGATTTCCAGTTCAAGCCGGTTGGCCGGCACGCCCGAGAACGCCAGTGCCGAAATGACGCTGCGGGCAAAGGTACCGCTTTTGATCTGCACGGCGGAGACATTGACTGCGATGCGCCAAGACGCCCAGCCTGCCGCGGTCGTGCAGGCTTTTCGCAGCGCCCATTCTCCAAGCGGCACGATCAGCCCGGTCTCCTCGGCGGCCGGAATGAAGTCGTCTGGCCGTACCAGGCCGCGCACCGGCGAACGCCAGCGCATCAAGGCTTCGGCACCGACGATTTCGCCGGAGGCGATGTTCATGATCGGCTGAAAATCCAGCTCGAATTCGCGGCGCGACAGCGCTGCCCTGAGATCGATTTCGAGCGCCCGGCGTGCCCGCACCATCGCGTCCATGGCTGGTTCGAAGAAGCGGTAGAGGTTGCGCCCTTCGCTCTTTGCCCGATAGAGCGCCATATCGGCGTTTTTCAGCAACGTGTCGGCGTCCTTGCCGTCATTCGGAAACAGCGCGATGCCGAGACTGATGCCGACGCGCATGTCGTGTCTTTTGTCGCGAAACGGCTTTCCAATGATCTCGACGATGCGTTTGGCCAGCTTTTCCGCGTCGCCCGGGCTTTTGAGATTGAACTGGATGATGACGAATTCGTCGCCGCCGAAGCGGGAGACAACGTCCGTTTCATTGCGCAGGCACCGTTGCAGCCGTTCCGCCACGCATTTCAGCAGCCAGTCGCCGGCGGGGTGTCCCCAACTATCATTGACTGCCTTGAAGTGGTCGAGGTCGAGCGAGAATATCGCCAGCGATCCGTCGCTCGTCTCGCTCAGGGCTTGGTCCAGCCGTTCGCGAAGCATCGAGCGATTGGGCAGGTTGGTCAGTGTGTCGTGGTGCGCAAGATGAGTCATGCGCTCTTCCACACGCCTGCGCTCGGTGACGTCGTCGAACGTCGCGACCCAGCCGCCGCCGCTCATCGGCCGGCGTGCAACCAGCAGCGTCCTGCCGTCGGCGAGATGGCGATGCGTTACGTGTGTTTTCCCCGCCCGCAGGCAGGCTTCGATTTGCGAGATTTCGCTGTCGGGGTCGAGCTTTGTGTAAATGCCCAGTTCCAGCAGCCGCTTGAACGCATCGTGGTGACTCATGCCAAGCGGGAAGTCGGCCGGCCTGACATGATAAAGCTCCAGGAAACGTTCGTTGCGCACGATCAGCTTGCCGTCCGCATCGTACATCAAAAGGCCTTGCGACATGTTGGCAAGTGCGGCGTCGAAACGGCGGTGCTGCTCCTTCAACTCCTGCTCGGCGCGCCGTTGCTCGGTGATGTCCTCGTAGATCGAGACCCAACCACCTGACGCCAGCGGCCGGTGCGAAATGTTGACGATGCGCCCGTCCGCAAGCGTTTCCTCATAGGTGGAAGGTTTTGCCTGGTCGATATAGGGCTTGCGGATGGCATAGAGTTGCTCGGCGCTTTGCGAGGCGATGCCGATATCCACGCTATGCTGGAGGATGTCGAAAAACCGGATGCCGGGCCGCACCACTTCGGCGTCGAGGCGAAAGATGCTGATGTAGTTCCTGTTGCAGATGATCATCCGTTCATCGGCATCGAACATGCACAGGCCATGCGACATGTTCTCGACCGCTGCCGAAAAACGCTCGTTCTGTTCGCGCAGCTCGTCTTCGATCCGTTGCGGCAGACCAACGCCTTTGGCCCTCCGTCGGCGGACGGACGAACCAGCCTTGATACCGGCAACGGGCATGAGGGCAGCCTATGGACCATGGTTAACCACGGCACTGTTGTCCCTGCCGGTTAATTTACCGTTTTCAGCCGGCTGGAACGGCAGTCTGGCGTCGCGACCTTTCGATGGCCGCAAAGCGCTTGAGAAAGGCATTCTGCGCCCAGGTCACCGAGCGGGGCGTGACATCGAAGCGCTCGGCGTTGAAGCCGCGCGGCCTGCCGAAGAACTCGGTCGCCTCTGCCGTCGAAAAACCTGCAAGCAGCGTCGCTTCGAAATAAGCGGCGATCTGATCCGCTCGCTTGATTTCCTTGCGCAGCCCCGCGTCGAGTTCCGCCGGCAGTGAAAAGCGCAGATGGATGGCGCGCTGCAGCCTGATCTCGCAATCCCTGTAGCTGCCGCCCATCACGGACTTGAATGGCGAGATCATATCGCCGATGACATATTCCGGCGCGTCGTGCAGCAGCGCCGCCAACCGCGCGTCGGCGTCGACATCCGGCATCAGTTCGCCGACAAGCGTTTCGACCAGCAGCGAATGCTGGGCGACCGAAAAGGCGTGATCGCCTCTGGTCTGGCCATTCCAGCGTGCGACGCGGGCAAGGCCATGGGCAATATCGGAGATCTCGATGTCGAGCGGCGAGGGGTCGAGCAGGTCGAGCCGGCGGCCAGACAGCATGCGCTGCCAGGCGCGCGGCGGCGCCCCGGCGCGATCGGCAGCCATCAGGCGTCCTCCGCGCCGACGGCTTCCTGCGGAAAGCTGAATTTCGCCCAGGACGGGATAGCGAGCGACACGGCGACGTCCTCCGCCAGGATCGGCTGGCCGGCGTCGAGCGCTGCCTTAACCCGGTCGATGCGGGCAATGGCAAGGCCTGTCCTGCCGGCGGTCGAGCCAAGCGTGCCGACCGGTCGCCCCTCCATCGTCAACTCTGCGCGCGAAGTAGGCAGGGGGCGTTCGGCCGAGACAATCAACACCCGGCGTCTGGCAGTGCCGCGATGCTGCATGCGCGAGACGACCTCCTGGCCGACGTAGCAGCCTTTCTTGAAGCCGACACCGCCGATCTCGTCGAGCAGCACGTCATGCGGAAACGCGTCGCCGAGATGATAGTCGCTGCCGCTTTCGGCAATGCCATGGGCGATGCGAAAGGCTTGCCATGCGGCAAGGTCGCCGCCATCTGCGGCGCCACCATAGAAGCGCTTGACGGCAGTATCGACAAACCGCGCATCGGCAAACGGTGCTGATTCAAATTGCGAAGTGGTTGAATCGCCTCCCCATGCGACGGCCACAACCGGCTGATCCAGCTTGGCAATTTCGACTTTGGCGCGCAATTTGTAGAGCGTCAGCCGGCGCATGAAATCATCGGCGGTCTCGGTACGGCATTCAAGTCGGAAAGCATTTTCGCCGGCGCGCGAGATCAGGAAGTCGAAAAGGATCTTGCCTTGCGGCGTTAGCAGCGCGCCTGGCTTTGCTTCGCTGCTGCCGAGCACGTCTAGGTCGGTGGTCAGGATGTTCTGTAAAAAGTGCTCGGCATCCGGCCCGGACACGGAAACGAGTGCGCGATCTCTGAGCGAGGCAAAGGGCATGGTGGGAAACGAGCCTGATCTTGCAAAACTATCGGCCATTACGTAAGCCCCTGGCACTTCCCCCGCAAGAGACCGGACCCGCATGGCCCCCATCTACGATCTCATCCTGACAGGCGGCATCGTGATCAACCATGACGGCGAGGGTTTTCGCGACGTTGGCATCAATGGTGGGCGCATCGCTGCCATCGGCGACCTCCGCCAGGCGTCGGCCGGCGAGACGATCGACTGCCGCGGGCTGCACATCCTGCCGGGCGTCGTCGACAGCCAGGTGCATTTCCGCGAGCCGGGCCTGGAGCACAAGGAAGATCTCGAGACGGGCTCGCGGGCAGCGGTGCTCGGCGGCGTCACCGCCGTCTTCGAGATGCCGAACACCAATCCGCTGACCACCAGCGAGGCAACCCTTGCCGACAAGGTGCGGCGTGCCACCGGCCGCATGCATTGCGACTTTGCCTTCTGGGTCGGCGGCACCCGCGACAATGCGAAAGACGCCGGCGATCTCGAGCGGCTGCCGGGTGCGGCCGGCATAAAAGTGTTCATGGGCTCGTCCACCGGCGACCTGCTGGTCGAGGACGACGAAGGCGTTGCCTCGATCCTGAGGAACACACGCCGCCGCGCCGCCTTTCACTCCGAGGACGAGTTCCGGCTGCGCGAACGGCTTGGCGAGCGCATCGCGGGCGATCCGTCTTCACATCCGGTGTGGCGCGACGAGATCGCTGCGCTGCGCTGCACCGAGCGCCTTGTGCGAATCGCGCGCCAGGTCCGCGCCCGGATCCATGTGCTGCACATCTCGACCGCCGAGGAGATAAGCTTCCTCGAACAGCACAAGGATGTTGCGACCTGCGAGGCGACGCCGCATCATCTGACGCTGAGCGCCGATGATTATGCGCAGTTGGGCACCCTGATCCAGATGAACCCGCCGGTGCGCGCCACGCGCCATCGCGACGGGGTCTGGCACGGTGTTGCCCAAGGCATCGTTGATGTGCTCGGCTCCGACCATGCGCCGCACACGCTGGCCGAGAAGGCAAAGCCTTATCCGGCGTCGCCGTCCGGCATGACCGGGGTGCAGACTTTGGTGCCGATCATGTTGGACCATGTCAACGCCGGCCGGCTGACGTTGCAGCGCTTTGTCGACCTGACCAGCCACGGCCCGCAGCGTATTTTCGGCATCGCGAGGAAAGGCCGTATTGCCGCCGGCTACGACGCCGATCTGACCATCGTCGATCTGAAGCGCCGCGAGACCATCGCCAACGCCCAGCAAGGCTCCAAGGCCGGCTGGACGCCTTATGACGGCAGGCAGGTGACCGGCTGGCCGGTCGGCACCATCGTTCGCGGCCGGCGCGTGATGTGGGAAGGCGAGATCGTCGCGCCGGGCCAGGGTAGGGCGGTGGAGTTTTCCGAGGCGTTGGCGGGCTAAGCTCCCTGCCTCGATAAGGGACAGGCTAAAACCACTCAATCCCCAGCGACGAAGAACGTCCATTGTCCGGTCGGCGTGATGCCGACTCGGTAGAAGATGTACGCACCGAACTGCTTCATATCGTCATAGTCGCTGGCGGTGACGATCTTGAACAACTCGACCCGCTGCTTGGCATCGAGCTTGTCCAGCGGCAGGGCGAAGAAATAGGGCCAGACATAGAGATCCTGCGGAGTGCCTGCATCGACGTGGACATAGCCGGCATTGAGCACCTCTTCCAGGATGGCGAGGATTTCCTGGCCCTCCGTGTCGCCGGAAAGGCCTTTCAGGAAGGCGATCGGGTCGCCCTCCATGTCGCCCAGCGACAATTGGGTCATCATGTTACCCGTGCCGATCAGCGGCCGCAGTCTTTCGATGTCGCCGCTTTTGCAGGCCTCGACGATCAGATCGTGCATGCGCCTGACCGGTTCCGGCAACTTGGCAAGGTCGTAGACGACTTCGGGCACAGGCGCATCCGGATCGACATGCGGATTGGCCATGCCACCATCGTCCGCTGGCCCTTTCGGTTCGGTTTGCTCCGGCCCGTCGGACGGAGTCGGCTGGCTGGCTGCAGGTGGCGTCGTGCCGAGCGGGCCGGGCATCGGCACTGTACTTCCAGGCGGCGACATGTCGCCGTCGGGCGGAGGCGTGACCGGCGAAGGCAGGTCTTCGCGCTTGATCTCGCTGAGGGCGTGAGCGGGACTGCTCGCAAGTAGCAGTGCAAGGGGAATTGTGGCGCAGGAAGCAGTAAGCCAAATGCTGAGGACCAGGCCGCGCGGCTTGCCTGATATCGAAAAATTCACCGCCTGCTACTCCCTGGTTCCAGCCCATCCATGTGCCCGGACATGATGTCCGGGCGGCGCGCCGTCGTCAAAGAACCGGGGTCAGTGCCGCAGTCTTTCGGGCTCGAAGGCCCCGGCAATCACCTTTTCACGCATGCGATCCAGCAGGGCAAGCGCCGAGGTCTCGCCATTGGTGCGCAGCATTTCGCCGAATGCCGTTTCGAGGGCTGCCTCGGCGATGATTTCCGGCTCGATCCCGGCCGACAATCCTTCTGCCCAGGCTTCGCTGTGGCTTTCCACGGCGGTCAGGCGCTTTTCTTCCCTGACCAGCGCGTCGATGTCGTTGACGCCATGTTCCATTGCGATGTCCACCCTTTCAAGCGGTGATCCGTTGGATAGGGATCAAGCTTGAGTTGTCCCTTTTACGCGCAGGCGCAGTAAGTATTTGTAAATACGACATTTTTTTGGTCGTCTTCTACAAATTCCGTCGCGTCCGGCAAACCTGCGTCCGATCCGTTTCAAACTTAGCCGATTAGGCCGGCCAAGGGGACGGAAACCTTCAGTTTGAGTTAATTTCACATCTGCGCGCTAACGTTTCGTTAACATAGTTGCAAAAGTGCAACATCAGGTTTGCACCAAGACCTCACCCGAGGCAAGCGGAGAAGTGTCCAACGCGTCCGCCGCCCACAGCGCCGGCGCTTGATGCCGGTTTGCCGGAACGGCAGCTGCCGCCGTCAGTTTCCGTAACGAGAGGCTATGTCGCGAGACAGCGTCTCGCCTTCCTTCATGTAGCGGCTGATGGCTTCCGTCGCCGAGGCCGTGCATTGCGTATAAGTGCCGCCGAACGACCGGTAGCCGCGGTTGAAGCTGGCGATGAAGCGGGCGCGCCGCTCCGGATTCGGATTTTCCGATGCGATCAGTTTTTCCATCTCGGCTCGCCACTGGTCGCCTTTCTCGCCACACAGATTACGCAGGAAATGCAGAGAACCGAGCACTTCCGCCAGCCGCATCAGCCCAGGCTCGAATGGCGCTTCGGCGGCGATTGCCGGACGCACGCCGAAACTCACACTGACGGCGAGGCAGGCGGCGAGAAACGAGGACGTGCGGCTCATGAGGCTTTGTGCTGAAACAATTTGTCGCCTGCAAGGCGATTCTCTGGCTCAGGTCTCGCCGTCCTTATTGGGGCCGAGTAGATCGTCGGCAATTTCAAACACCGCATCGGCGAGCGGCATCGCTGTCATTTCGGCCAGCGTATAGAAAGCCGCGGTTTCGGCGTCGTCGCTGGCAACCGCCTCGCCGCCGGCATAATCGGCCCCAAACACCGTCAGCCAGTAGTCGACCGGATGCCCGTCGCCGCTGCCGTCGATGTGGATTTCCCGCAGCGGCCGGTAGCTGCGCGCCTGCAATCCGGTCTCTTCCAGCAATTCGCGCCGTGCTGCCTGTGCCAGCGTCTCGCCGGCTTCGACCTTGCCGCCGGGAAAGGCATAGAGGCCTTGCGAGGGCGGCCTGGCCCGCTTGACCAGCAGCACCGTGTTCTCGCGCACGACGCAGACCGAGACTGCCGGAATGATCTTGCGTGCTTCCATGGGCTCCGGATCGCTCGATTGGCACAGCCCGTTGTGGACCGGCTATCGGCGGACAGCTTTAGCGGTTGCGAAAGGCGGGTTCCATGGCCACTTTCACATGCCACCAATTCGAGAGCTGAATTCATGTGCGGACGCTTTGCTTTGACAGCCACTCCGGACCAGACCGCCGCCTTTCTCGGCCTGGCGGAACTTGAGGAGTTTCCGGCCCGCTACAACATCGCGCCGACGCAGCCGATGCTGATGGCGCTCGCCGGATTGCCGCAGGCGCCGGGCTCGAACCTGCCCGACCGCCGCTCGATGCTGGTGCGATGGGGCCTGATCCCGGCCTGGGTCAAGGATACGCGCAACTTCCCGCTGCTGTTCAACGCGCGTTCCGAGGGGGCTTTGGAAAAGGCATCATTTCGCGCTGCCATGCACCATCGCCGCGCCCTGGTACCAGCTTCGGGATTCTACGAATGGCACCAAACCGGTGGCAGAAGAGGGCAGCCCTATTGGGTGCGGCCAAGGCGTGGCGGGCTTGTCGCCTTCGCCGGGCTGATTGAGACCTATGCCGAGCCGGGCGGCTCGGAAATGGACACCGGCGCCATTCTGACCGCCCACGCCAATGCCGATACTGCCCATATCCACGACCGCATGCCGGTGGTGATCCATCCCAAGGATTTCGCGCGCTGGCTGGATTGCCGCACGCTCGAGCCGCGCGATGTGGCCGATCTGCTGAGACCCGCCCAGCCCGATTTCTTCGAAGCGATCCCGGTTTCCGACCTCGTCAACAAGGTCGCCAATACCGGGCCGGAGATTCAGGAGAAGGGCGTCGTCGAGCCTGAGCCCGAGAAGGTCAAGCGCCAGAAGTCCGGCGCGAACGACAGTCAGATGAGTTTATTTTAGCAAAAGCTACTATTACTGGTTCGCCGTGAGCGCCTCAATCTTTTCCCGACGGCATTGTCAGGCAGCGCGCGGCGAAACGATCTTCTGCGCCGGCTTCTTCTTCTTCGCGGTGTGCAGAAGAGCTGCGACGATTGCTGCCGGGCCGATCGCCCGGTAGTGGCTGGCGAGCGCCGGTTGCTTGGCGCGGTTGGATTCTTGCTTAGGCATTGGTCTCTTCCCTGGTAACATCTTCGTGTCTGCGTTTGCTGGCCGAATCCGACCAAATCGTGACGCTTGCTGATCTAGCCGGCGAATGTTTCATCACAGTGCCGACCTGTTTAATAAAATGTTTCAATGGCTCAATTCCTGTGAGCCAACGATATTTTTGGCGAAGGTAGCGACTTGACGGCAACACCGGGCAAGGCGATAACGCCGGCCATGAGAACGTCTTTCGCCATTTGTGGCATTTGCATTATCGGCTAGCCTCGCACTGGTCCTGGACGTTTTCGCCTCATCTCCTCCCAGATTGGACAAACGCCCCGGCCAGCAGGCTGGAGCCCGATTTGCGCCTCGGCGTAACCGACTCCATCCAGAGCACGATCCCAAAAGGTCATGCTCAAACAAAGTAATGCACCGGGAACGCACGTATGTCTGACGCATCGAAGAGCCTGCGCCTCTACAACACGCTAACGCGGAGCAAGGAGGATTTCTTCCCGATCGATCCGCGCAACGTGCGCATGTATGTCTGCGGCCCGACGGTCTATGACTTCGCCCATATCGGCAATGCGCGGCCGGTGATCGTCTTCGACGTGCTGTTCCGTTTGCTGCGCCATCTCTACGGGCAAGCGCACGTCACTTACGTCCGCAACATTACGGACGTCGACGACAAGATCAACGCCCGCGCACTGCGCGATTTCGGCGGCGAGATTGCCTCTGGCAAGTTGTCGCTGAACGAAGCGATCAGGCGGGTCACCGAAAAGACCGCCGACCAGTTCCACAAGGACGTTGCGGCGCTCGGTTGCCTGGAACCGACGGTCGAGCCGCGCGCCACCGAGTTCGTCGAGCCCAGGCCCGACGGCAAGGTCGACATGATCTTCTTGATTCAGCGCTTGATCGAACGCGGCCATGCCTATGTCGCGGCTGGAGAAGTCCTGTTCGACACCGCTTCCATGCCGGACTACGGGCAGTTGTCGAAGCGCAATCTCGACGAGCAGCAGGCCGGCGCCCGCGTCGCCGTCGATGCGCATAAGAAGAACCCGCAGGATTTCGTGCTGTGGAAATTGTCTTCGCCCGAGGAACCGGGCTGGGACAGCCCGTGGGGCAGGGGCCGGCCCGGCTGGCACATCGAGTGCTCGGCGATGTCGGCCGCCTATCTCGGCGAGGTGTTCGACATCCATGGCGGTGGTATCGACCTGATCTTTCCTCACCACGAGAACGAGATCGCGCAGTCGCGATGCGCCCACGGCACCGAAACGATGGCCAAGGTGTGGATGCACAACGGCTTCCTGCAGGTCGAGGGCCAGAAGATGTCCAAGAGCCTGGGCAATTTCTATTCGATCACCGAATTGCTGGAGACGGAGACCTTTGGCGGCCGCAAATGGCCGGGCGAGGTGCTCAGGCTGGCGATGCTGATGACGCACTATCGCGAGCCAATCGACTTTTCCGTGCGCAAGCTGGAAGAGGCGGAGAATACGCTGCGCAAATGGAAGCGGGCGGCCGATCTGGCGCCGCCGACGGCAAAGCCGGTGCCGGCGGATGTGATCGAAGCGCTCTCGGATGACCTTGCCACCTATGCCGCATTCCAGTTGCTGACGCAGTTGGCTGGCGATGCTGTTGATCTCAACACTGGTAGTGGCAACGCAGCCGCCGAAGGCAACGATGCTGCCGCTTCACTGAAGGCATCGCTGTTGTTCCTCGGCTTCGACGTTGCAACAGCCAAGGTGGATGAAGACGCCATTGCCAAGGCGATCGCCAAACGCCTCGCATTGATCGCTGCCAAGAACTGGGCCGAGGCCGACCTCATCCGCGACGAGTTGCTGGCGCAAGGCATCCAGTTGAAGGACGGCAAGGACCCCGTCACCGGCGAACGCATCACCACTTGGGAGGTAAAAAGATGATCGATCATCTCGGCATCATCGTTTCGGATTTTGACGCGTCGAAGGCTTTTTACGACAGGGCGATGGCGCCGCTCGGCGCCTCGCTGCTTTACATGGTGCCGCTGGAATATACCGGCGGCGCTAAGGTCGGCGGCTACGGCCGCGACCGGCCGGTGTTTTGGCTGCATGCCGGCAAGGACAAGCCGAAGGATCATCAGCATGTCGCTTTCACCGCGCGCAGCCGCGCCGAGGTCGATGCCTTTCACGCCGCGGCGATCGCCGCCGGCGGCAAGGACAATGGCGGGCCGGGCCTGCGACCGCACTACCACCCCAACTATTACGCTGCCTTCGTCTTCGATCCCGACGGCAACAATGTCGAGGCGGTCTGCCATGCTCCGGAGTAATGCGCGATGAGCCTCGACAACAAACCGGTGTATTCAGGCGGCTGCCAGTGCGGCGCGGTGCGCTTCCGCGTCGAAGGCGCGCTCGGCGATGCTTCCGTCTGCCATTGCCGCATGTGCCAGAAGGCGAGCGGCAATTTCTACCTGCCGCTGGTCTCGGTGCGCGGCGCAAGGCTGGACTGGACGCGCGGTGAGCCCAAACGCTTCCGCTCGTCCAACGCGGCTTTGCGCGGTTTCTGCGCCGAATGCGGTACGCCGCTGACCTTCGAAGCGCCCGACGGCGTGGCGCTCGCCATCGCCGCATTCGACCACCCCGAGGAGATCGCGCCGACCATCCAATGGGGTGTCGAAGCCAAGCTCCCCTACGTAGATCACGTCCACGAATTGCCCGGTGAGGAGACAATGGCCGACGTTTCGTCTGCCTCCTATCTCGCCGATCTCGTCTCCTACCAACATCCCGACCACGACACCGAACAATGGCCGCCGGAGGAAAAATCATGACCGAAACCGTTCGTACCGGCGGCTGCCAGTGCGGCGCCGTGCGCTTCCGCATCCACGGCGCCCTCGGCCGCCCGTCCATTTGTCATTGCCGCATGTGCCAGAAACAGTTCGGGTCGTTTTTCGGCGCGCTGGTGACAGTGCCGAGCGACGGCGTCGAATGGGTGCGCGAGGAGCCGAGTTACTTTCAGTCGTCGGTCAACATCGATCGCGGCTTCTGCGCCCGCTGCGGCACACCGCTGACCTACCGCCAGCCCGGTGCGCTGGAGATCGCCATCGGCGCCTTCGACGACCGTTCCGATCTGGCGCCGCAGATCCAGGTCAACTACGCCGCCAGGCTGGCCTGGGTCGAGACGATCTTCGACGCGCCGATCCACGACGACCCGGATTTCTATGCGCGGCAGGAATCCATCATTTCCTTCCAGCATCCCGATCACGAGACGGCCAACTGGCCGCAGCAGGGCCTGAAACTATGAGCAGCGAATTCCGCACCCTCTATCCCGAGATCGAAGCCTTCGAATCCGGCATGCTCGACGTTGGCGGTGGCCATCAGGTCTATTGGGAGCGCTCCGGCACCCGCGGTGCCAAGCCGGCTGTATTCCTGCATGGCGGGCCGGGCGGCGCTATTTCGCCAAAGCACCGGCGGCTGTTCGATCCGAAGCTGTACGATGTCATCCTGTTCGACCAGCGCGGCTGCGGAAAATCGACGCCCAATGCCTCGCTTGAAGCCAACACCACCTGGCATCTGGTCGCCGACATCGAGCGCCTGCGAAAAATGTGCGGCTTCGACAAATGGCTGGTGTTCGGCGGTTCTTGGGGTTCGACGCTGGCGCTGGCCTATGCCGAGACCCACCCCGAGCGGGTCAGCGAACTGGTCGTGCGCGGCATCTATACGCTGACCCGCGCCGAACTCGAATGGTACTACCAGTTCGGTGTGTCAGAGATGTTCCCCGACAAGTGGGAGCGGTTTCTGGCGCCAATCCCGGAGGCTGAGCGCGGCGACATGATGGCCGCCTACCGCAAGCGCCTGGTTGGCAGCGATCCTGTGGCGCGGGTCGAGGCCGCTCGCGCCTGGAGCCTGTGGGAGGGCGAGACGATCACGCTGCTGCCGGAACCGGAAACCAGTGGTCCCTTCGGCCAGGATGATTATGCCCTGGCTTTCGCCCGCATTGAGAACCACTATTTCGTCCATGCCGGCTGGCTGGAAGAGGGACAGCTGCTGCGCGATGCATGGAAGCTTAAGGATATCCCGGGTACCATCGTTCACGGCCGCTACGACATGCCGTGCCCGGCGCGCTATGCCTGGGCGCTGCACAAGGCGTGGCCGAAAGCGGATTTCCATCTGATCGAAGGCGCCGGCCACGCCTATTCGGAGCCGGGCATCCTCGACAGGCTGATCCGCGCGACGGACACGTTTGCCGGGAAATGACCATGGCTCGCGAGCGCCTTTATCTGTTCGACACCACGCTGCGCGATGGTCAGCAGACGCCGGGTATCGACTTTTCCGTCGAGGACAAGATCGCCATCGCCAAGCTGCTCGACGAGTTCGGCATCGACTACGTCGAGGGCGGCTACCCCGGCGCCAATCCAACCGACACCACCTTCTTTGCCGAGCGTCGCACGGCCGATGCCAAGTTCGTTGCGTTTGGCATGACCAAACGGGCAGGAGTGTCGATTTCGAACGATCCTGGGCTTGCCGCGCTGGTCCAGTCGAAGTCGGACGCCATCTGCTTCGTCGCCAAGAGTTGGGACTACCATGTCCGCGTCGCCCTCGGCTGCACCAATGAGGAGAACCTCGAGGCGATCAAGGCCTCGGTCGAGGCCGCGCTCACGGCCGGCAAGGAGGCGATGGTCGACTGCGAGCATTTCTTCGACGGCTTCAAGGCCAACCCCGATTATGCGCTGGCCTGCGCCAGGACGGCCTACGATGCCGGCGCGCGCTGGGTGGTGCTGTGCGACACCAATGGCGGCACGCAGCCCTCCGAGTTGCGCGCCATCGTCGAAAAGGTGATCGCGGCCGGCATACCGGGCGACCATCTCGGCATCCACGCCCATGACGACACCGGCCAGGCGGTGGCAAATTCGCTTGCCGCCGTCGAGGCCGGCGTGCGCCAGATCCAGGGCACGCTGAACGGCATCGGCGAGCGCTGCGGCAACGCCAACCTGATCTCGATCGTGCCGACATTGGCGTTGAAGCCGGCCTTTTCGGGCCGCTTTGCTACAGGCATTTCGGCAGAGGCGTTGACCGGTATATCGCGCCTGTCCCGCGCCTTCGACGAGTTGCTGAACCGTGCGCCGGAAGCGCAAGCGCCCTATGTCGGGGCCTCCGCTTTCGCCACCAAGGCCGGTATCCATGCCTCGGCGCTGGCCAAGGAGCCGGCGACCTACGAGCATGTTCCGCCAGAAACTGTCGGCAACCGCCGCCGTGTCATGGTTTCGGACCAAGGCGGCAAGGCCAATTTCCTGGCCGAGCTGAAGCGGCGCGGCATCGACATGCCCCGGGACGACCATCGCCTCGACGCGCTGATCGCCGTGGTCAAGGAGCGCGAGGCGGAGGGCTACGCATACGAAGGCGCCGACGCCAGCTTCGAGCTTCTGGCGCGCAAGATGCTGCACGGCCTGCCGGAATTCTTCCGCGTCACCTCGTTCCGCTGCATGGTCGAGCGCCGTTTCGACGCCAACGGCCAGCTGAAGACGGTCTCGGAGGCGATTGTGAAAGTGCTGGTCGAGGGCGAGGAGAAGATGTCGGTCGCCGAAGGCCATGGCCCGGTCAACGCGCTCGACATTGCGCTGCGCAAGGATCTCGGCAAATTCCAGAGCGAAATCGCCGATCTCGAGCTGGCCGACTTCAAGGTGCGTATCCTCAATGGCGGCACCGAGGCGATCACCCGCGTGCTGATCGAATCGCATGACGGTACCGGCGCGCGCTGGTGGACGGTCGGCGTCTCCGAAAACATCATCGATGCTTCGTTCCAGGCGCTGATGGACTCGATCGTCTACAAGCTGATGAAGAACCGCGACATGGCGGGATTGGCAGCGGCGGAGTGAGGAAATGGGCTTCACGATAAGCTGGGTCGCATTCAATGGTCTGCCACTCGCGAAGGCAGCGCTGGCTTTCGGTCTGGCTCAAAGCGGACAATCGGACGAGGTTTTTGATTTTGACTACAATGGCGTGACGGTTGGTCAAAATTGGTCTGTCGTCATTTTTAACGACGTGAACATGGACCTGGTGGACGAGAAGCGCCTAGCAAACCTTTCGACGGGCAGGGACATTGTCGTCGTTCACAATATCGACACGGTCATGCTGCAATGGGCCGAACAGTGGCGCGACGGGCACGAAGTCTGGAGCATACGACACACCAGCGCAGACGGTGCGCGCAACCTAGAAGCGACAGGAAACCTTCCATTCTGTTTCGAGGAGATTCGCCGCGAGCGCTTCGCAGATCAGGATCGCGAGGACGCCGGTGCTGCCACTATAGACTTTATCGCAGATATTCCGATCGAGGTGGCAGAATGCGTGACGGGCTTTCGTCACGACACCGTTGGAGCGGAATTCATGGAATTGGTGCCTGCGCCCGGCGAAACCAAATGACTGCGGGCTTCGCGCATCTCAATGAACTGGTGAAAACGCCGGGTTCTTGAACCATCAGCGAGACTCCATTTATCCATCAGCAATTTGCGATGGTTTTGGGCAAGCCGCTGGCGCCTAGCCTTGGGCCATGACTACCCAAGCACTTCAAATCGAGGCCGGCACCAAAGCTCGTCGCGGCTTCCTGCTGGCGCTCGGCGCCTACCTGCTTTGGGGGCTGCTGCCCTTCTATATGAAGGCTGTCGCGCATCTGCCTCTGGCCGAAGTCATCGCCCACCGCATCGTCTGGTCGGTGCCGATCGCGGCCGCCGTCCTGGTCTGGGCCGGCCGCACTGCCGATTTCAAAGCGGCAGTTCGTTCGCCGCGCATCATTTCGATGGCGGTGCTGACGGCGGCGCTGATCTCGGTCAACTGGGGCATCTATGTCTGGGCGATCGCGGTCGACCGCACCATCGAGACGGCGCTCGGCTACTACATCAACCCGCTGGTCAGCGTCGTTGTCGGCGCGCTGCTGCTCGGCGAGCGGCTCGACCGCCTGCAGATTGCGGCGGTGGTGCTGGCGGCAATCGCGGTCGCGGTGCTGACCATCGACGCCGGCAAGCTGCCCTGGGTGTCGCTGGTGCTGGCCTTTTCCTTTGCCGCCTATGGCTTCTTCCGCAAGACGCTGCCGATCGGCCCGAGCCAGGGCTTCCTGCTTGAAGTGCTGCTGCTGTCGGTGCCGGCACTCGGCTACATCATCTTCCTGATCGCCACAGGACAGGATCATTTCGTCTCCAGCTCGCTGAACGACACCGCCTTGCTGATCGGCTGCGGCCCGGTCACCGCCGTGCCGCTGCTGTTGTTTGCGTTCGGCGCCAGGCTGCTGCGCCTCTCCACCATCGGCATCATGCAGTATATCGCGCCGACAATCGTCTTTTTGATCGCGGTGCTGATTTTCGGCGAACCGTTCGGCAGCGTTCAGGCCATAGCCTTCGGGCTGATCTGGGCGGCGCTGGCGACGTACTCCTGGTCGATGTTTTCTACGGCGCGCAAGACCGTTGCCGCATCCGCTCGAGCCGCCTAACGAAGAAAGGCGGCTGGCCGGTCCTAAAGGCCGGCTGCCGCCTCTTTTCACGATCGCTCAGCGCTTCGGCCCGAAGCCGGGATAGGGTTGCAGCGGCACGACGGCGGCAATGTCCATCATGCCGGCCTTGACCAGCGGTAAAGTTGCGAGATGGTTGCGCACATCGGCATCGCTGCCGGCTTCGAACATCATGCCGCTGCCGGGAATGTCGCCCCGATTCCACACCTGACGCACGGCGCCTTCGGCATAGAGCGTGCGGCGCTGCTCGGCCTCGCCAGGCAGCAGCGGCGCAAAATCGGCGTCGGTAAACTTTTCGGTGTTGCGCGCAAGAAGGGCAAAGAACTGCATCGGAATCTCCTGATGTTGGCCGTTGGAATGCCGAAAATATTCGCTTCGGCTGGCCAGACAGTCCAAGACTGATTAGGCTAAAGTTGAGACCTTACGGGACTTTAGCATCGGAGCAACAATGTTCGACCTGCGCCAGCTCCGCTATTTCATCGCGGTGGCCGAAGCCGGCAATGTCGGGCGTGCCGCCGAATTGCTGCACATTTCGCAGTCGCCGCTCAGCCGTCAGATCATGCAGCTGGAGGAGCAACTGGGCGTCGCATTGTTCGAGAGGGCGAGGCAGCGTGTTCATCTCAATGCCGAGGGCCGCGCTTTTCTTGCCGAGGCGCGTGCGCTGCTGGCCCATGCAAGACGGCTGGAGGAGCTCGGCCGCAATCTCGCCGGCGGTACGGTCGGCCGTCTCGCCATCGGCTATGTCGAAGGTGCGGTCCATGCAGGGCTTGTCGCTCGAATGCTGCGCCAGTTTCGCCGCGACCGGCCCGAATTTCATCTTCAACTGAAGGGTCAGCGTTCCGCCGCGCAGATCGAAGCGCTGCGCGAACGATCGCTCGATCTGGGCCTCGTGTACACGCCTCCTTCTGCCGACGATCCCGACATCGCCGCCATGCTCATCATGCGCGAGCCGCTGGTTCTGGCGATGCCGGAAGGCGATTCATTGGCTGAAATCGCGGAGATACTGCCGCAGCAACTGGACGGACGTACCTGGATCACGGTGGTGCGCCAGCCTGACGACACCAACCGCAGCCAATTTCTCGCCGCCTGTGCGAAGGCCGGCTTCCTGCCCGACATTGCCTATGAGACGACCGATCCGTTGACGTCGTTGGGCCTGGTCAGCGCCGGGCTTGGGCTGGCGACGGTGCAGGCCAGCCTGCGGAGTGCCGCGCCGCCTCAGATCGTGTTTCGCGATCTGCCGTGGTTCGAACGCACCGTCTCGATCCATCTCGCCTGGCGGCGTCAGGACAAGCGCGCGGTCATTGCGGACTTAAGGAAGGCGGTAGGGAAGGAGTGAATAGTGAATAGTGAATAGTCAGTAGTCAGTAGTCAGTAGGCAGGTGCCGATTCGGAAGGTCTTGTACTTCGCTATTCACTAGTCACCATTCACTCTACATCTTATCAATCACCGACTGCACGCCCTCCGTCGGTGCATCGACGGAGGATCCCGCCACCATGATAGCGGCGACGATTGCTTCCGGATCCTCGACCACCAGCGGCTTGACCCGTTGCGCGGTGTGGATGAAGCCCTCCGTTGCCATGTGATCGAGCAACGCCAGCATCGGATCCCAGAACCCTCCGACGTTGCCGAAAACGATCGGCTTGCGGTGATGGCCGAGCTGCGCCCAAGTCATGATTTCGACGATCTCCTCGACGGTGCCGATGCCGCCGGGCAGCGCCACAAAGGCGTCGGATTTCTCGAACATCCTGTGTTTGCGCTCGTGCATATTATCGGTGATGACGAGCTCGTCGAGCCGGTTAAGCGCGGTTTCGGTCGCCTCCCGGTTGATCAGAAAACGTGGAATTATGCCGGTTACCTTGCCGCCGGCCTTTAACGCCCCTTCAGCGACGGCACCCATGATACCTTTAGTGCCGCCGCCATAAATCAGACGCAGGCCGGACTTGGCGATCGAGCGGCCAAGCAGGTGTCCGGCCTTGATATAGGTTTCATCTCGGCCCGGGGAGGAGCCGCAATAGACGCAGACAGATCGAATCGTGTTCATGTTATGATTGGTGATAGGGACTATTGGCATGGTCAAGCCCTGGGGCGGGCTTTTTCTTGTCGGCTTTGGCAAAACAGGCTAGACCGAAATTAGGTGGCTAAGGGGCAGGGAAACATGGCAATTAATCCGTTGAAGGCGTTTTTGTTCGCGGCTGGCGGCTCTGTCGCCGCGGCGGGAACCGCCTATGTATCGGGCGCACTCGACCCGTATCTCAATCTTACCCGGCCTGCGGAGGTCGCGGCGCTGACGCCGCCGGCTTCGAAACCGGCCGCTCCGGCGACCGAGGGCCGGCTGCCGCCTGCGCCCGCCGCGTCCACCGAGGCCGCAGCGCCCGCCGCGCCGGCCGCAGCAGGTGCAATCGTGCCGACCTTCGACATCGTGCGCGTCGAAAGCAACGGCTCGATCGTCGTCGCCGGCAATGCGGCGCCCAACGCCAAGGTCGAGATTCTCAACGGTTCGGCTGTGCTCGGCTCGACGGTCGCCGGCCCTGACGGCGCCTTTGCCATTATTCTCGACGATCCGCTGAAGCCCGGCGACTATACGATCACGCTGCGCTCGACGGCTGGCAATGTCGTGACCGCCTCGGCGCAGACCGCCGTCGTTTCGATCCCCCAGAATTCCACCGGCCAGGTGCTGGCAATGGTCGAGGAGCCGGGCAAGCCGTCCGAACTGCTCACTGTTCCGGCCCCTCAAGCGAAATCTGACGCCTCGCCGCCCGTCGGCGAACAGGCGGCCGTTCAGCCACCCGCCACCGGCACCGAATTGCCGGCTGCCGCAGCGCCTGCGGCTGATGTTCCAGCAGCGCCTGCTCCTGCCGCGCCGGCCGCTGTTGAAGCCGCGCCGACTCCGGCAGCACCCGCCACATCGGCAGCGCCCGCTACTCCCGCGGTGGAGCCGAAGATCGTCGTCGAAGCTGTCGAAATCGACGGCAACAAGATTTTCGTTGCCGGGCTCGCCGATCCCGGCCGCAAGGTGCGCGCCTATGCCAACGATATCCTGCTCGGCGACGCGAAGACCTCGCCCGACCGCCACTTCCTGGTCGAAGCGACACGTGACATCCCGGTCGGCACCTACACCATCCACGTCGATGCGCTCGGCGCCGACGGCGTGACGGTGGTGGCCCGTGCCGCTGTGCCGTTCGAGCGCGAGCCTGGTGAGGCGGTTGCCGCCGTGGCGCCCGCCGAGCCGAATGCTCCGGCGACCAAAGCGGCGCCGGCAACGGCCGTCGAAACGCCCGCAACTGCCCCCACTCCTACAACCGAAGCCCCGGCCGAAATGGCCGCCACAACGCCTTCGGGCGAAACCCCCGAGACCGTGGCTCCAAAGCTCGAACATGCCGATGGCGCAGTCATTATCCGCCGCCATGACACGCTGTGGCGGATTTCGCGGCGGGTCTATGGCCAGGGCATGCGCTACTCGACCATCTATCTCGCCAACCAGGACCAGATCAGCAATCCGAACCGCATCTGGCCGGGGCAGGTGTTCAAGGTGCCGGAGAAATCGAAGGAAGGCGAACCCGCCGATCTCAAGGCAATGGGCGACCAGATGACGACGGCGCCAGCCAAGGCCGAGTAGCGTTCTGCCCATCAGGATAGCTTGCGGCAGGGCCGGTCATCGTTTATCGCCGATGGACGATGACCGAATCCCCCCTCGTGACGGACCAACGCCGCGCGGCAGATGAACACGCGCCGGCCAACTGCATGCCGGCCAACTGTACGCCGGATAGCCGCGCCGTCGCTGTCCGGCTCGCGGCCCTTTCGCATCCGGCGCGGATCGAAATTCTCAAACACCTTTCCGCAAGCCGTTCCTGCTGCTGTCGCGAGGTTGTCGAGCATCTCGACCTGGCGCAGTCCACTGTTTCCCAGCATTTGAAGATCCTGGTCGAGGCCGGGCTGATCCGCTTCGAGCCTGACCGCCAGCGCTCGCGCTATGAACTCGACCGCGCCGCGCTCGCCGATGTTTCGGCATCGCTGGCCGCGCTGGTCGATTCCTGCTGCTCCGGCCGCTAAAATCATAAAGGTAAACAAGAATGGCCGAGAAAACCGTTTCCGCCGATTCCGGCTCGACCTTTAGAACGTTGCGCAATCTCTGGCCCTATATGTGGCCGGCCGACCGCGCCGACCTGAGGGCGCGGGTGGTGTGGGCCACCGTGCTGCTGGTTGTCGCCAAGCTGACCCTGGTGGCCGGACCCTATTTCTTCAAATGGGCGACCGACGCACTGGCCGGCGATAGCAAATCGCCGCCGCCGCTGCCGGCCTTCCTGCTGGCGCCGGTCATGCTGGTCGTCGCCTACAATGCCGTGCGGCTGGTGCAACTCGGCTTCAACCAGTTGCGCGACGCCCTGTTTGCACGGGTCGGCCAGCATGCGGTGCGCCGGCTCGCCTTCCGTACCTTCGTGCACATGCACGAACTGTCGCTGCGCTTCCACCTCGAACGGCGCACCGGCGGACTGTCGCGCGTCATCGAGCGCGGCACCAAGGGCATCGAGACGATCGTCCGCTTCACCATGCTGGCCACGGCGCCGACAATCGTCGAATTCGCGCTCACCGCCGGCATCTTCGCCGTCACCTATGGCTGGCTATACGTCTTGGTGATCGCGGTCACGGTCTGGCTCTATGTCTGGTTCACCGTCAGGGCGAGCGATTGGCGTATTTCGATCCGCCGCGAGATGAACGACAGCGACAATGAAGCCAGCACGAAGGCGATCGATTCGCTGCTCAACTACGAAACAGTCAAATATTTCAACAACGAAGCCATGGAGGCCGAGCGCTTCGACCGGTCCACGGCGCGCTATGAGGTGGCGGCGACCAGGACCTGGACCTCGCTTGGCTGGCTGAACTTCGGCCAAGGGGTGATCTTCGGCATCGGCATGACCGTCGTCATGGTGCTGTCGGCGCTCGAGGTGAAGGCAGGCACACAGAGCGTCGGCGATTTCGTCTTCGTCAACGCCATGCTCATGCAGCTTTCGGTGCCGCTCAATTTCATTGGCATGATCTACCGCGAAATTCGCCAGGGCCTGACCGATATCGAAAACATGTTCGATCTGCTCGACGTCAAGCGCGAGATCGTCGATCGGCCGGGCGCCAATCCACTGGTCGTCGAAGCCGGCAAGATCGAGTTCCATGACGTGCATTTTTCCTACGACCCCAACCGCAAGATCCTGAAGGGCATCAGCTTCGAGGTGCCGGCCGGCAAGACGGTGGCCATCGTCGGCCCCTCAGGAGCCGGAAAGTCGACCATTTCGCGGCTTTTGTTTCGTTTCTACGACATTCAGCGCGGCAAGATTCTGATCGACGGCCAGGACATTCGCGACGTCAAACAGGAGAGCTTGCGCGCCGCCATCGGCATGGTGCCGCAGGACACGGTGCTGTTTAACGACACCATCGCCTACAACATCCGCTACGGCCGTATCGGCGCCAGCGAGGAGGATGTGCGCAAGGCGGCAGAACTGGCCCAGATCGGACCGTTCATCGAGCGGCTGCCAGACGGCTATCGCTCAATGGTGGGCGAGCGCGGGCTGAAACTGTCCGGCGGCGAGAAGCAGCGGGTGGCGATCGCCCGTACCATCTTGAAGGCTCCGCCGATCCTGATGCTCGACGAGGCGACCTCGGCGCTGGACAGCCACACCGAGCAGGAGATCCAGGCGGCACTCGACCTGGTCAGCCAGGGCCGCACCACCCTCGTCGTCGCCCACCGGCTGTCGACGGTGATTTCGGCCGACGAGATCATCGTCCTGCAGGACGGCCAGATCGCCGAGCGCGGCACCCATGTCGCCTTGATAGCCAAGCGCGGCCTTTATGCATCGATGTGGGACCGCCAGCGCGAGGCAAGTGAGGCCGAGGAGCGGCTGCGCATTGCCCGCGAAAGCGACGAGTTCGGCGTCGTTGTCCGCCGCCGCACCTCGGAGGTGAGCTGAAAATTTGTGCTTGACCTCAACTTAAGTTGAGATCGTAGGCCGTTTTGGATCGCAGCAAGATGCGTCGTTCAAAACGGAGACAATCGATATGAATGGGATAAATCAGTCAGTCAGTGGCGGCAGCGTATTCCGGGTGGACAAGTTTGTTGTTCCGGCCAATGCCCGCGAGGAGATTCTTGCCAAGGTCCGGATGACGCATGAATTGCTGCGCCAACAGCAAGGGTTCGTCCAGGATTTCCTGCTCGAGCAATTCTCGGGGCCGGGCGAGTTCAACCTCGTGACCATTGTCGAATGGGAAGGGCAGGCCGCTGTCGACAAGGTCGTGCCGATCATCAAGGCTGCGCATGAGCGCAGCGGCTTCAATCCTCAGGAGACCATTGCGCGACTTGGCGTCAAGGCCGATATCGCCAACTATCAGCGGATCCCCGGGATGTAAGCTCTCTACGGCCAGCCGGCGCCCGGCGCGATAGCCTCGACGCTGAGCACTTGGCCGGTACGGGCATCGCTGATCATATGTTCGAAGCCGCGCCATTCGGCGGCGACGATGAACAGCGTTTTTCCGTCGCCGCCGCCGAGCATGCAGGCAAAACAGCCGCGATCGACGTCGACGCTTTCGAGCATTGCGCCGCGCTCGCGCACCCGCACGCAATGCCGGTTCGGAACGTCGGCGTACCACGCCGCACCTTCGGCATCGAGGCAGATGCCATCCGGAAAACCGTTGCCGAGATTGGCCCAGACCCTTCGGTTGGAAAGGCCACCATCGGCAGCGATGTCGAAGGCGGTCAGCCTGTTTGCGTGGGACTCGGCAACGATCAGCGTCTTGTTGTCAGGCGTCACCGCCATGCCATTGGCGAAGGCGAGGTTCTCAGCCACCTGCTGAACCGAGCCATCAGGTGCGACTTGCACGATGGTGCCGGGGCCGAAATGCTGGCCGGGAGCCGGAGCAGGCCCACCGCCATTGACGTAGATATTGCCGCGCCCATCGACCACGATCTCGTTCCACGGGCTCTTCGACAGGTGTCTCAGATCGGCATGGGTGACCAGCCTCTCGCCTGCCTCCTGCCTGAGGACCAGCCCTTCGCGGCCGGAGACGACAAGCAGGCGCCCGTCCGGAAGCCAGTCGATGGAATAGGGCAGGGTGGCCGGCACGGTGAGCACGATCTCGCTGTTGCCTTGGGCGTCAACGGCGATGATCTGGCCTGTGCCCCAGTTGCAGAACCACAGCCGGCCATCGTGCCAGCGCGGCGACTCGCCGAAGGCCAAGCCGTTCATCACCACTCGCACTTGCCTAGCTGCTGATTTCTGCATGGGCCGAGAACCTCCGGGTTGGCGCAAATCGTCCTGGCCGAAAGGCCAATGAGAGGCGCTGTCTTACCAAGGACGGGCGAGAGTGCTGCGTTCCGACAACGAGGATTGCGACGGCGTCGTTTATATTTGACCTGAGTAGCCGCACGGAACCGCGCGATGCGCCGTGCGCATCCACGGTCGCTGTCGACCTCTTGCTGCGCAGGGCCGGGTTCGATCCGACCGATGCTGTCGTCTCTGCGAACTCGGTCGTGCCTATGGAAGGCGGCGCGGTTGTGAACTGGGTGGTTATGGCCGACGAGCATGTATTCCTCCTCCAGTCGACCCCGAGAGGCGGCGTGCTACGCGGCAGCCACGAAGAGAGCTTGGCGGAGGCCGATCGGCGCGAGCTCGAGGAGTATTTCGACCAAGCGGCGGCAGCGGGTGCCTGAGGGGATTTCGCTTGGCCGTTCTGAGACGGCGACGACCGCCACCTCCAAGCGCTCCCATTGTCGCGTTGCGAGCGCGGGGTGTTTCCGCTATTGAAGCCGGACTTGGAAACCAAGGTTATCCTCATCCCATGAGCCTCGTCGACACGATCAAGAATGCGTTCGTTCCGATCCATCGCGAGGGTTATCCCTTTATCGCTGCGTTCGGCGCGGCGACGCTCTTTCTCGGCTATTTCTCCTCGACCCTGTTCTGGATCGGTCTCATCCTGACCGCCTGGTGCGCCTATTTCTTCCGCGATCCCGAGCGTGTCACGCCGATCGACGACCGGCTGGTTGTCAGCCCTGCCGACGGCATCGTCTCGGCGGTCGGCCCGGCCGTGCCGCCGCGCGAGCTTGGCCTCGGCGGCGGTGAAATGACCCGCATCTCGGTGTTCATGAACGTCTTTTCCTGCCACGTGAACCGCTCCCCGGTGCGCGGCCGCATTTCCAGGATCGAGCATCGGCCAGGAAAATTCCTCAATGCCGAACTCGACAAGGCAAGCACCGAGAACGAGCGCAACGGGCTGGTCATCGAAAGCCCCAATGGAACAGTCGCCGCGGTGCAGATCGCCGGCCTGGTAGCGCGGCGCATCGTCTGCTGGGCCGAGCCCGGCGGCGCCATCGGCACCGGCGAGCGCTTCGGGCTGATCCGCTTTGGCTCGCGCGTCGATGTATTCCTGCCCTCGACCGCGACGCCGCGCGTCGCCGTCGGCCAGACCGCGGTCGGCGGTGAGACGGTGCTGGCGGAATTCGGCGGCGTTGCCGCAACGCCGCTCGTGCGGATCTCCTGACCGGTGGCGCCGCCGTTCAAGAAATTCGAGGCGCATGGCGGCGGTGGCCCGCGCATTCGCGAAATCCCGATGCGCATGGTGCTGCCCAACCTGGTGACTGTGCTCGCCATTTGCGCCGGCCTGTCCGGTATTCGCTTCGGCTTTGAGGGCCGCTTCGAGCCAGCGGTGGTGATGGTACTGCTCGCCGCCTTCCTCGATGGTATCGACGGCCGTCTGGCGCGAATGCTGAAGGCGACTTCCAAATTCGGCGCCCAGATGGATTCGCTGGCCGATATCGTCAATTTCGGCGTGGCACCGGCGCTGGTGCTCTATGCCTTTCTGCTCGACAGGGCAGGTTCGCCGGGCTGGATCGCCGCCCTGCTGTTCACCATCGCCTGTGGGATGAGGCTTGCCCGTTTCAACGTGCTCGACGAAGAGCTCGACCGTCCGCAGTGGCAGACCGAATATTTCGTCGGCGTGCCGGCGCCGGCGGGTGCGGTGCTGGTGATGCTGCCGCTCTATCTGTTCTTCCTCAGGCTTGGGCTTGAACCCAGCCGCCTGGCGGCCTTCATTGCCACCGGCTTTACAATATTGGTGGCGTTCCTGCTGGTCAGCAGACTGCCCGTCTATTCCGGCAAGAGCGTCAGGATACCGGGCGACAGGGTGCTGCCGATCATCCTCGCAGTCGTCCTCTACGTCCTGCTTTTGATGACCTATCCCTGGTATACGCTGACGGCCTCGGTTGCCGGCTATCTGGTCTTCTTGCCGTTCAGCGTGCGCGCCTATTCGAGACGCGCCAAGCGCGAAGGCGAGAAGGTGCCGTCCTCGGATATTGGCTGACAGATTTGGTGCCAGTTCGCGTTGCGCCTGGCAGTGCATGATTCCGAAAAGGGTCATCCGTTTAGACTTAGGACCGGCTCGCAGAGCGCGCGGCGCTGTGGAATGCACCTCAAAAACCCGTTTTCGGAACTTGCTGGGCGGCTAGACCGTTTGTGTTTGGTAGGTCCGTTTTAAGCGGCAGCTGTTAGTGCGCGGTCAGCGTCGCGCAAGCTCCCGCATCGGGCGCAGAACATCGGAAACGAGGAGAAATGGCTGTCATCCTCATCGGCGCGTTACTGACTGTCGCCGGCCTCGTCTATATGGCGGTTGCAGCCATCATGCGCGGGCGGCTTAGTGAGCCGGCCGCTGTCTCCACCGCGCCGGACAGTGTGACGCCCAATCTCGCAACACCAGTTCCGACTCTGGAGCCGCGGCGGCGCGGGCTCCGTTTTCTCGGCCTGTCGCAGAACTGGCCGGGCCTGCTGATGATGGCCGTCGGCGCCATTCTGCTGTTGTCGGTGGTGGTCTTCTAATGCATATCGCGCAAAAGCATGCCCTCGGGCTCGACCCGAGGGTGTGCAGCGGTTTTGCGTAACGGCATGCATAAAAAGCAAGAATCCAAAGCGCGTCGCATTCGACCGGTCGAACGCGACGCGCATCTAGAGTTTTCGACAGCAAACCTCAGGCGGCTGCGCTCAGTCCCAGCCTCTCTAGTGCCAGCTTTCTAGTCGAGACATAGTCGGTCTTGCCCGAACCCAGCACCGGGATCTCCTCCACCTTGACGATGTCGTTCGGTACCATCAGATCGGCGGCACCTGCTTGTTTACCGAATTTGCGCAATTCGTCGGGATCGGCGTCAGTGGCGGTGGTGACCAGCACGATGCGTTCGCCGCGGCGCCTGTCCGGCACTGCCACCACGGCGTGATGCTCTTCCGGCCATAGCGACTGCACCAGCATCTCGACGGCACCCAGCGACACCATCTCGCCGGCGATCTTGGCAAAACGCTTGGCCCGCCCGCGAATGGTGAGGAAGCCTTCGCGGTCGACCGAAACGATGTCGCCGGTATCGTGCCAGCCGTCGAGCGGCTGCAATTCGCCGGGCCGATCTGACGTCATGTAGCCCATCATCAGGTTTGGCCCATCGAGCCACAACCGTCCGGCGCCGCTAATGCCCTCGATCGGTTCGAGTTTCATGCGCATGGCAGGCAACAGCCGCCCAACCGTTCCGTCGCGGCCGTGGATGGCTGTATTGACGGCAACGACGGGCGCTGCCTCGGTCAGCCCGAAACCCTCGATGATCTCGGCCTGGAAGCGCTCACGGTAAACGCGGCGTGTCTCCGGTTTCACCGCCTCGGCGCCGGCGACGACGAAGCGCAGGCTGGAAAAATCGCCGTCCTTGGCGGTGCGGGCATAGTTGGCGAGGAACGTGTCGGTGCCGAACATCACCGTCGGCCGGACCTTGCGCGCCACCTCCGGAATAAGTTTGTAATGGAGCGGTGAGGGGTAGAGGAACAGCTTTACTCCGGTGACCAGCGGCAGGATGGTGCCGCCGGTCAACCCGAACGAGTGGAATACGGGCAGCACGTTGAGCAGGATGTCGACCGGCGAGATAGTGATGCGGGCTTCCGCCTGCATCGCATTGGCAAGAAGGTTCCGGTGCGACAGCACCACGGCCTTGGGCGTGCCTTCCGAGCCGGAGGTGAACAGGATCACCGCCGGCTTGGCTGCATCCTGGCGCTGCAACGGCCAGCGCCACAGCAAGCCGGCTGCGGCCTTGTCCAGCACGGTCACGCTTGCGCGAATATCCTCCAGCCACAGCAGTTTCGCCCCGCCCTTTTCCACCGCCTCGATGATGTCGGCGAGGTTAGCCTTTTCGACAAAGGCGCGTGAGGAGACCACTGTGCGGATCATCGCCGTGCGGATGGCGGCGGTGACGCTGGCCGGGCCGGCGGTATAGTTGATCATTGCTGCGACCCGAGCAGCCGACAGAAGTCCGACGAACGACAGCACGACGCCATTGGCGTTGGGCAGGAGCAGCCCAACCGCTTCGCCCGGCGCTGTTATTGCCTCAAAGCGGCGGCCCAAAACCCTGGCGCCGATGAACATTTTCCGGTAGCTCAGCGCACCGCCAATGACGTCCTCGATTATTGGGTGCGAAGCGCCAACACGGTCGGCCGCATCGCGCATGGCGAGGAACAGCCCTCGGTCGAGATCACTGCCGAAAAGCCTGGCCTCGGCGAAGCGATCAAACAGCGCATTGGTGTTGGAGGCCTGATCTGAGTTCCGCGCCACCAGCTCGGCGATGGTCATCGGCTCCAGCGCGCTGATCGACAGCTGCGGAAACCAATGGCGCGGCGCCTTGTCCGCCGGCGTCAGCGAGGCCGGCAGGCCGCGTGCGCCGGCGACGAAGATCGGCACGATGCGGGCGTCGGCCTGCATGGCGATACGGGTGATGGCGCGAAACAACCGAAACGACTTGACGTCGGGCTCGACCGCATCCGGCAGGTAAACGGCGAGCCGGCCCTTGCCCTTCAGCACCCGCACGAGTCTGCGGCTGACGAAGACATGCTCGGCGTTGAAGGCGATGGTACGGCCGAGCTCGCGCCACGGCTCCAGCCACGGCGATCTGGCCGAAGCCTGGTCGAGGATGTGCAGCGTGTCCTCCGGCAGCAGCGACAGCATCAGCGCCGGCTCAATGCGTGACTGATGCCAGATGACGTAGATGACGGGGGCCGCCGACCTGCGGGCAATCTTGATGCGCTCGTCGCTGATCCGGTAGGCGAGCTTGAACGGCACGTAGAGCAGCGCCTGGCTCAAGCGCAGGCCGAGGCGGAACTTCTCCACCACGCCGATCAGCAGCCAGGCCGCGACAAGACCCGCAAGCAGCGCCAGTGTCAGGATCATCGCCGCATCTCCCAACAATCTCACGTCGCGGCTCTTCACTGGCCGCTTCGGGTGAGAACCTAGCCGAAGTTGGATCAACGTCAATGCGGCTCCATTTTTCCTTCTCTCCTGTCATCACTTGGCTCGGCTGCCTATCGCAGCTACGCCGCTTTCATCCTTCCGCTGATGAAGCGGAATTCCTGCGTCTTGCCGCCAAAGCCATAGGCGGCCGCAGGCACTTCATGCACGAGGGCGTAGCTTTCCTCATGCACCTTGCCCAGCAGCCGGCCGAATGCCGCGAAAATTGCCTGCAGATACGCCTCCAGTTCGAGCTTGGTGTTGGTGCCGTCGACAACCTTGATGTCGAGCCAGGCCGTGTTGGTGCCATGCTCGGCCAGCGACTTGCCGCCGGCGAACCAGTGCTCGGGGTCGTGATAGGACATGGCAACAGCTGTGATCGTCGCGTCCTTGCGCAGATGCGTGGCCGTCAGTTCGGTCACTTCCTTGGCAATGGCGGCGGACAAAGCGGCATCAGGCTTGCCGGTAACGCTGACATTGATAATCGGCATATTTCTTCTCCTCGGTTTCAAGCGGCGTCTCTTCGCCGTCGAGAAAATCATGCCATCGTCCTTTGATCAAAAAAATCGAATTGTTTTTGATAAACACTTTGATAATATCGAATTATGCAGATGTTCGATCCCGACCTCCTCAAGACTTTGCTCGCTTTCGTCGATGGCGGTTCCCTGGCGCGGGCTGCGTCGATCGTCGGCCGCTCGCCGTCCGCAGTGACCGCGCAGATGCAGCGGCTGGAGGATGTTGTCGGCGAACCGCTGCTGGTGCCGCAGGGGCGAGGGCGCGGTCTGACGCCGGCAGGCGAGGATCTGGTCGGCCACGCGCGTCGCATCCTTGCCGCACATCGCGAGGCGTGGCTGGCCCTCAAAGGGGCGCACGCCGACGGGCGCGTCGCCATCGGCACGACGCAGGATTTCGCCGACAGCGGCTTGCCGCAGCTGCTCAGGGCTTTTGCTGTCAGCTATCCGCGCGTCAGGATCGAACTGCGCGTCGGCCGTTCCGCCGAACTGGCGCAGGCTTTGCAGGCCGGCACCCTTGATCTGGCCATTGCCATGCGGCAGGTGCCGACACGGGACGAAGTCGGTGTGCTCAAGGAACCAATGATCTGGCTTTGCTCACAGAACGGGCTGGCCACCCGCCACGACGAACTGCCCTTGGCGCTGCTCGATCCCCATTGCGGGTTTCGCGAAGCGGCGACCAGCGCACTCGATGCGGCCGGCCGTCGCTACCGCATTGCTGCCGGCAGTGCCAGCCTTGCCGGCCTGCGCACGGCGGTGCACGCCGGCATTGCCTTGACGTTGAGGACGGCGCGCTTCGCTCATTCCGGCATCGTCGAGGCGCCGCGCGATCTTGATCTGCCGCCGGTGCCGGTCGCCGAATTCGCCGTCCGCTTGCGTGAGGATGCCGACCGGCCGGCGCAGGATCTGGCCACGTTGTTGAGCGGCAACCTGGCCCTGGCCAATTAAGACAGCAAAGAAAAAGCCGACCTTGCGGTCGGCTTCTGAGTAAGACGGGCCGAGGGGTTTGGGGGGACTTGGGGTGGCCCGTCACAGCCATAATGCCTGAGCCCTATGATGGTTCCATGACTTTTCAAATTTATTTTCAGGAACGGATTTCTCGTGATCGAACCACCAACTCGCGCTCGGACGCGGCAAGTATTGGTCGTGCCTCCGCTGCGCGTTGCCTGGCCATCAGCCAGTCGCGGCCGGCGTGAGCGAACACCGCGCAAAGCACGATGGCGCCGCCGACCATGCTGGCTGCCGGCGGGATCTCCGCCAGGAACAGGAAGGCAAATAGGATCGCGAATGGCACTTCTGCCGAGCCCAGCAACCCGGACTCGGCCGCCGGAATAAGCCGGGTGCCCTCCGTCCACAGGATCGAGGCCAGCGCGAACGAGGCGCCGAAGGTGGCAAGAAGCACAGCGTCCCTGGCCGAGACAGCCAGCGGATCGGTGATGAACCAGCCGAGCACGAACAGAAGGAACGCCGACACCGCACCAGCCCACACCACCGGCGTCTCGCGGAAGGCGCGCACCATGATCATGTAGAGAGCGCTGCCGATCGTCATCAGCAGCGCCAGCCCGTCGCCGAACAAATGGCCGGTGCCGAAGCCGGACCAGACCATGATCGCCACACCGCATAGTGACACGGCGGCGGCGGCAACCGTCTGCAGCCGGAACGGTTCGCGGACCAACAGGAGGGCCAGCAGCGCGGTGACGAAAGGGGCGGTGGCATAGATGATCGCGACATTGGCGACAAAGGTGAACTTGAACGCCGAGATGAAGGCGATGCTGGCGAGCGCGCCCTCGATCGCCAGCAGCCAGCCGCGCCAGCCGAGCCGCAGGCTGTCGCGACCGCCGGAGCGCTGGCGGCGCCATAGCACATAGAGGCTGATCAGGATCGAGCCGACGAAGCCGCGCCAGCAGGTAATGGTCAGCGGGTCGGCATGGATCGATTTGGTCAGCACGCCGGTGAGGCCGAAGACGGCCGCCGATGCCGAGACCAGGATGATGCCGAGGGTACGTTCGCGGGCGCTTTCCGCTGTGCCCGGCATATCAAGCGATTCCGTCATCTCACCAGCCTACTCTGCCCCGTCCTGACACCATTGTGTCAGCTTGATCGAGGCGTCGAAACAGCAGACCGGCAGCCCCGGTGAACAGGATGCCGGCGAAACCCTTTCGCGGGTTTCGAGGATGGCGATATCGGCCATATGCCCGGCGGCCTTACGAATGTGTTGCGAGACAGGGTTTGAAGGCGTTGGATGCTCCGTATCGTCAGGCTATACGGGCAAAACCCTGCCAAGCGCTGCGCCAGCGCGGACTTGCGTTTGGGGCAGGCGGCATAGCCGTAAAGCAGCGAAGCCAGGGCAATTATGGGAGAGAAATGAAATGGATGCGATCGCATTGAAGGCCATGCAGACGCCGCTGAAGGAGGCCTATCGCGACGACGCCTCGCGCGCGCTGATTACCCTTAGGGCCAAGGGATCGATCGACGACCAATCGATCGCCTGCAAGGTCGAGACAGGCAGGGCGATCGCCATTGCCGGGCTGCATCCGGCGACCGGCGGCACCGGGCTCGAACTCTGCTCCGGCGACATGCTGCTGGAGGCGCTGGTGGCTTGCGCCGGCGTCACGCTGAAGGCGGTAGCGACGGCGCTGGAATTCAAGCTTGGGGCCGCCACGGTGGAGGCCGAAGGCGATCTCGACTTTCGCGGCACTCTTGGTGTGGCGAGGGATGCGCCGGTTGGCTTCCGCGCCATCCGCCTGACATTCGGCCTCGACACCGACGAGCCGCAGGACCGCATCGATGCGCTGCTCAAATTGACCGAGCGCTACTGCGTGGTGTTCCAGACCATCAGCCAGAAACCGGAGCTGACGGTAAGCGCGCGACGCTGAGGCTGCTGATCTCCCCCCTTGAGGGGGAGATGTCGCCGAAGGCGACAGAGGGGGTTGTCTCGCGTGAAGCGCCAACCGCTGCAGCAGGCCGAGCCCGGTCGGACCAACCCCCTCTGGCCTGTCGGCCATCTCCCCCTCAAGGGGGGAGATCACGCTGTCCTACTGCGCCGACGGCTCCTCGGCGTCGCCCTCATCGGCGAAGGGAGAGGCGCTCGGCACGCACTGCACCGACCAGCCGGTCGGCGTCGGTTGCTTCTGGTATTCGGTTATAGCGAACGTGCACTGTTCGCGGGTGTCGAATGTGCTGGGCAACACGACCATGCCGCCTTGCGGGCCGGCGATCACCAGATACCAGACTAACGCTACGCTCGGTGCCGCCATGGGTATTTCCTCGCTCTGCTTGTTTTGGGAGTCGCACGATCCTAGCAACTCTGGCCCAGCGGCGAAAGCTGGGCCAAAGCGCGGCCTTAAGCCACGGCATCACAGCCGCGTGATGTTAGGCCGCTTACTCCGGCTGCCGGTAGGCGACAAAGCGGTTGTGCTTGGCCTGGAAGATCAGCCCCGTCTCCTTGAGCGTGGGGCTGGCAAGCGGCACGATACGCTTGGCGATCTCCGAGGGGTGCGGCAGCGTTTCCGGATCCTCGCCCGGTACGGCCTGCGCCCGCATCGCGGTGCGCGTTGCCCCGGGATCGGCGGCGTTGACCCTGAGCGGCAGGTTTTCGGTCTCATGTGCCCATGAACGCGTCATGGCCTCGACCGCCGCCTTCGACGCCGCATAAGGCGCCCAGAAGGCGCGTGCAGAATGGGCAAGGCTGGAGCTCAGCACGATAGCGCGGCCGGCATCGGAAAGCCGCAGCAGCGGGTCGACCGAGCGGATCAGCCGCCATGTTGCGGTGACGTTGATGGTCATCACCTTCTCGAAGGTCTTGGCCTCGACATGGCCGATCGGGGCGATGACGCCTAGCACAGCGGCGTTGGCGACCAGTATGTCGAGCTTGCCCCAGCGCTCGTGTATGGCGCCGCCCAGTCGGTCGATCCCCGCCATGTCGGCAAGATCGAGCGGTACCAGCGTCGCCTGTCCGCCACCTGCCTTGATCTGGTCGTCGAGCTCTTCCAGCCCGCCGACGGTGCGGGCAACCGCAATCACATGTGCACCGGCCGCGGCAAGCTCCCTGGCGATGAAATAGCCGATACCGCGCGAGGCGCCCGTGACGACCGCAACGCGGCCGGAGAGGTCAAGGGTCATGCTTGAACTTCCATGAGGTCGGCGTGAGGCACCCCCCTCTGCCCGGCAGGGAAGAGGGGATAACCTGGCGAAGACAAATGGCGATCCGGCAACCTTACGACCCGCCGGCCGCCAACAGCGACAGCGTGCGCACATTGTCGGAGCCTTCGAAGTCGGCAAGCCGGGTCGGATACTGGCCGGTGAAGCAGGCGTCGCAGAATTGCGGCTGCTCGTTGTCGCGGCCGGCCTCGCCGACGGCGCGGTAGAGCCCGTCGATCGACAGGAAGCCGAGCGAATCGACGCGGATGAACTCGGCCATCTCCTCCACCGACATGCGCGACGCCAGCAGCTTCGACTTTTCCGGTGTGTCGACGCCATAAAAGCACGAGGCGCGCGTCGGCGGCGAAGCGATGCGCATATGCACTTCCTTGGCGCCGGCATCGCGCACCATCTGCACGATCTTCTGGCTGGTGGTGCCGCGCACGATCGAATCGTCCACCAGCACCACGCGCTTGCCTTCGATCATGCGGCGGTTGGCGTTGTGCTTGAGCTTGACACCCATGTGGCGGATCGAATCGCCGGGCTGGATGAAGGTGCGGCCAACATAGTGATTGCGGATGATGCCGAGCTCGAACGGAATGCCCGCGGCCTGCGAAAAGCCGATCGCCGCCGGCGTGCCCGAATCCGGCACCGGCACGACGATGTCGGCCTCGACCGGACTTTCCTGCGCCAGCTCGGCGCCGATGCGCTTGCGCACTTCGTAGACGTTGCGGCCTTCGACCGACGAATCCGGCCGCGCGAAATAGACATATTCGAAAATGCAGAAGCGGGTCTTCTGCGGCTCGAACGGGAACAGGCTTTCGATGCCCTTGCTGGTGACGACGACCATTTCGCCGGGCTTCAGGTCGCGCACGAAACGCGCACCGATGATATCGAGCGCGCAGGTCTCGGAGGCGAGAATCCAGGCGCCGTCGAGATCGCCGAGCACCAGCGGGCGGATGCCGAGCGGGTCGCGGCAGCCGATCATCTTCTTGGACGTCATCGCCACCAGCGAGAAGGCACCTTCGACCTGGCGCACCGCGTCGATGAAGCGCGAATTCAGGTCACGCTCCTTGCTGGTGGCGACCAGGTGCAAGAGCGTCTCGGTGTCGGAGGTGGAAGAGAAGATGGCGCCTTGCTTCTGCAGTGCGCGCTGCACGGTCATGGCGTTGGTGAGATTGCCGTTATGGGCGACGGCAAAGCCGCCATCGGCAAGTTCGGCGAAGAAAGGCTGAATATTGCGCAGGCCGGCGCCGCCGGTGGTGGCATAGCGTGTGTGGCCGATGGCACGGTTGCCTTGCAGGCTGTCGATGACACGCTGCTTGGTAAAGGTGTCGCCGATCAGGCCGACATGGCGTTCGACATGGAATTGGGTGCCGTCATAGGAAACGATGCCGGCCGCTTCCTGGCCGCGATGCTGCAACGCATGCAGGCCGAGCGTTACGATGGCTGCGGCGTCCTGCCGGCCGAAAATGCCGAACACGCCGCATTCATCATGGAAATGGTCATCGGCTTCGGTGGAAAGCACGTCGTCTGCGTCTGCCACTGAGGCTGCCATTGGGGGCTCAAGCTCCGCTAAAGTCGCCATATAAGGTCATAGCGCATCGAAAGCAACGCACGTCGTGCGGCATTCACATGATCGACAGTCTTGAGCCTCGCCAAGTCGGCAGATTGGCAAGTCTGCCGAAATCAGTTTGCCGGCGCCGGGTTTGCAGGTACCGGGGTCGCGGGCGCATTGTCGGCCGGCGGCGCATCGCTGTCGTCGGGTGCCGGAGCGGTGGCGTCGTCGCCGGCGGCAGGGGCTTCCGCTGCAGGCGCATCGGGGGCAAGAGGCGTCTCGGTGGCCGGCTGATTCGGATTGAGCTTGTTGAGGATGGCGTTTTCCGGATCCTCGGGCAGCAGGCTTTCGAGCTTGGCGCCGATCGATTCGAGCAGCGGCTTTGACTTGGCGTTGGCAATCCAGCCTGGAGCCTTGGCGCCGGCCAGCCAATTGAAGAAAAGCAGCGCAACAGCGACGACCAGGATGCCGCGCGCCGCGCCGTAGAGGAAGCCAAGTGTGCGATCGAGCGCGCCGATCCTGGAATCGATGATCCAGTCGGCAAGCTTCATGGTGATGACCGAAACGACGATCAGCGCGACAATGAAGACGATACCGGCGGCCGCCGCCATGGCGGCCTTTTCGTTGTCGATATAGGGCTGAATGTAAGGCAGCACCGGCTTGTAGAAGAAGAAGGCCGCCGCAGCAGCAGCTGCCCAGGAGATGATCGACAGGATCTCGCGCGAAAAGCCGCGAACCATAGCGAGCATCGCCGAGACTAGGGTGAAGCCGACGAGAATTCCGTCAAGCAGCGTAATCGGCATGTTTTTCGCCCCACTCCGATCTCTTTTTCACGGCTCGACGAGCCGCATCACTCTTGCTCGTCGGCGCGGCTGCGCCGTGAGCCGGCTATGCGCGCCACGAGATCGGCCAGCTCGGTGGGCTGGAAAGCGCCGGCTCCGATCCCCCCGACCCCATTACCACCAGCAAGTTCCTCGCTGCCCAAGGGCAGAACCGCGCTTCCGAAACCCAGCTTTTCGGCTTCCTTGAGGCGCTGCTGCGCATGCGCAACCGGCCTCACTGCACCGGAAAGGCTGATTTCGCCGAAATAGACGCAATCGGCGGGAAGGGCAAGACCGGTGAGCGAGGAAACCAGTGCCGCCGCCACGGCCAGGTCGGCCGCCGGCTCCGAAATGCGGTAGCCGCCGGCAACGTTGAGATAGACGTCGTGCGTGCCGAAGCGGACGCCGCAATGGGCTTCCAGAACCGCCAGGATCATCGACAGCCGGGCACCGTCCCAGCCGACGACGGCGCGGCGCGGTGTGCCCAGCGTCGACGGCGCCACCAGCGCCTGGATCTCGACCAGCACCGGCCGTGTGCCTTCCATGCCGGCGAAAACCGCGGCACCCGGCGACTTCGCATGGCGTTCACCGAGGAAAAGCTCGGACGGGTTGGCGACTTCCCGCAAGCCTTTGTCCGACATTTCGAAGACGCCGATCTCGTCGGTTGGCCCGAAGCGGTTCTTGACCGTGCGCAGGATGCGGTAGTGGTGGCCGCCTTCGCCCTCGAAATAGAGCACCGCGTCGACCATGTGCTCGACCACCCGTGGTCCGGCGATCTGGCCCTCCTTGGTGACGTGGCCGACCAGAACGATCGCCGCTCCTGTAGATTTTGCATAGCGGATCATCGCTTGGGCGGCGGCACGCACCTGGGTGACCGTGCCGGGTGCCGAATCGGCCATGTCGGTCCACAGCGTCTGGATCGAATCGAGAATGACCAGATCCGGCCGCTTGCCGTCGGCGATGGTGGCGAGGATGTCCTCGACATTGGTCTCGGCGGCGAGTTCGACCGGGGTGCCGGCGACGCCGAGCCGCTGGGCGCGCAGTCTGATCTGGGCAACCGCTTCTTCACCCGAGACGTAGACGATGCGGTGGCCCTTTGCTGCCAGTGCGGCGGCGGCCTGGGTGAGCAGCGTCGATTTGCCGATGCCTGGATCGCCGCCGACCAGCAGCGCCGAGCCGCGCACGAAGCCGCCGCCCGTGGCGCGGTCGAGCTCGCCGATGCCGGAGACGATGCGCGGCGCATCCTCGATGTCGCCGGAGAGGCTGGTCAGCACCACCGCGCGGCCCTTGCGGGCGTTGCGCGTATTGGCCGGGCCGGAACCGATGCCGCCCGACGTGCCTTCCTCGACCAGCGTGTTCCACTCGCCGCAGGCATCGCATTTGCCGGCCCAGCGCTGATGCACCGAACCGCAATTCTGGCAGATGAACTGAATGCGGGATTTGGCCATCAGCGTCGCGTCGCTTGCCAATTGCCGAGGCTCGGCGATCCGGCCCACCCCCCTCTGTCCTGCCGGACATCTCCCCCGCAAGGGGGAAGATTGGCTGTCATCGACGCTGTCGCCAATCTCTGATGTCGCAGGAAGAGAGCCGGCGGCAAAACTGCCGATCTCCCCCCTTGCGGGGGAGATGGCCGGCAGGCCAGAGGGGGGTGTGACGGAGCGCGACGGTTGGTCAAAAAGCTACTCGAACCGATCCGGCAAATGATGTTCCTCGGCAAGGTCCGAGAATCGGGTGAATTCGCCTTGGAAGGCGAGGCTGACCGATCCGGTTGGCCCATGGCGCTGCTTGGCGACGATGACCTCGGCCTTGCCGCGCATCTCGTTCATCTCGTGTTCCCATTTGATGTATTCGTCGGTGCCTGGCTTCGGCTCGCGGTTCTTCAGATAATATTCCTCGCGGTAGACGAACAGCACCACGTCGGCGTCCTGCTCGATGGAGCCCGATTCGCGGAGATCCGAGAGCTGCGGGCGCTTGTCGTCGCGGCTTTCGACCTGGCGCGACAGCTGCGACAGCGCGATGATCGGCACCGCCAGCTCCTTGGCCAGTGCCTTGAGGCCGGTGGTGATCTCGGTGATTTCCTGGACGCGGTTTTGCGACGATTTCGCGCTCGATCCCTGCATCAGCTGGATATAGTCGATGACGATGACGTCGAGGCCGCGCTGGCGCTTCAGGCGACGCGCGCGGGCCGACAGCTGAGCGATGGAAATGCCGCCGGTCTGGTCGATGAACAGCGGGATTTTCTGCATTGTCTGCGAGCAGGCGACCAGCTTTTCGAAATCCATCTCGCTGATCTCGCCGCGGCGGATTTTCGACGACGGGATTTCCGTCTGTTCGGAAATGATGCGGGTGGCCAGCTGTTCGGATGACATTTCGAGCGAAAAGAAGCCGACGACGCCGCCATTGGCCGCCTTGAACGAGCCGTCCGCCTGCTGCGCCGGGACATACGCCTCGGCGATGTTGAAGGCGATGTTGGTGGCGAGCGAGGTTTTGCCCATGCCGGGGCGGCCGGCAATGATGATCAGGTCGGACGACTGCAGGCCGCCCATGCGGCGGTCGAGGTCGCGCAAGCCGGTGGCGACGCCCGACAAATGCCCGTCACGCATATAGGCGGCATTGGCCATGTCGACGGCGGTCTTGACGGCATCGGTGAAGCTTTCGAAGCCGCCATCGTAGCGGCCGGTTTCGGCCAATTCGAACAGGCGCCGCTCGGCATCCTCGATCTGGTCGGAGGGCGACATGTCGACCGGCGCGTCATAGGCGATGTTGACCATGTCCTCGCCGACAGTGATCAGCGCGCGCCGCGTCGCCAGATCGTAGATGGCGCGGCCATAGTCGGTTGCGTTGACCACCGTGACGGCCTCGACCGCCAACCGCACGACATATTGCGCCACCGTCATGTCGCCGACCTTCTCGTCGGCCGGCAGGAAGGTCTTCAGCGTGATCGGCGTCGCGATCTTGCCCATGCGGATGAGCTCGGCCGCGACCTCGAAGATCTTTCTATGCAGCGGCTCGTAGAAATGGCCGGGCTTCAGGAAGTCGGAGACGCGGTAGAAGGCATCGTTGTTGACCAGTATGGCGCCGAGCAGCGCCTGCTCGGCCTCGATATTGTTAGGCGCCTCGCGATAGAGCGGTGTTTCCGCCACGCCGAATTTTCGTGCTGCCTCTGCCATGATGTCCCCGGTCCTGATCCCCGTCTCTCGATATCAGAACGAGACAAGTCGGTGATGACTTATCTGCATCAGTCCCCAACCAACCAACTTTGATGCCCGCGATTCACAACCAGGATCTTTCGGTGGAAAGAATCTCGATTGACTCGAATCAAGATGGCGAGCCTAGCCGTTCTCAGGCGAGAACAAAACAGGAAAATAGCTGCCCGTCATTCCGGCAAGGCATCACCCCAATCCAGTCGCCGCGCGGCCTTGAACGTCTCGCCGTCGCGTTTGGTGAACAGTCGCTCGGCAGCACTCCCATCCTGTTCGCAAAGCTTCAGCAAGACCTTGCCGGAGCCCGACTTCGGCGGTGCGATCACTCGCGCTCGAGGCGGAGCGGCCGGATGGCGGGAGGCCGCGACAAAGATGAATTTCTCGTCCTCCCACGGCACCTCGGCATCCTTGGCCAGACGGTGTAGGCGCGAGCGGGCGACGCGGCGGGCGAAATGGCACCAGTCGGGGGCGACGAGCGGACAGGGCGCCTCATGCGGGCAGGGCGCAAGCACGTGCGCCCCCGCCTCGATCAGCTGCCGCCGCACGGCAAGAATACGCTGCCAGCCGGCCGGCGTGCCTGGCTCGACCACCAGCAGCGTGTCTGCGGTCAACTGCCAGAGCCGATCGACGAGTTTTGCCAGCGATGCCGGCGCGATCTCATCCAGCACATAGGCTGAAGTCACCAGCTCGGCCGGCCCGAGATCGACCAGGTCTATGGTGATGTCGCCGGTCCGCCAGGCGGTCCTGGCCGTGATCGCATCCGCGGCAAGTGCTTCGCCGACCCGTCGCACCGCGGCGCCGGCCTCAAGCAGCACCGCCTGTTCGAGATCGGGCCAGAGATCGATTGTGGCCCAAAGCACGGTGCCAGGGCCGGCGCCGACATCGAGCAGGGTCCTCGGAGCATAATCGGGCCGCGCCTCGCTTACCGCATCGAGGCTGGCGCGGACGGCAGCATAGGTCGCCGGCAGCCGCGTTGCCAGATAGGCCTTCACCGCCATGTCTTCGGCCATGTGCAGGCGGCCGTCGCGCAACTCGGCGCGGTAGCGGTCCGACAGCGTCTTTGCCGCTTGCTTAAGCATCGGCAGCGGCACCTGTTCGAGAAGGCGGTCGACGCCTTGTCTGAGTAAGACGGGCAGTTCCATCGCTCACGCGGTCCGAGGTGCGAGCAGAATGACCGAGGCGCCAATGATGCAGATCGCGGCACCGGCAAGATCCCAACGGTCGGGGTGCACGCCTTCCGCCAGCCACAACCAAGCCAGCGAGGCGGCAATGTAGATGCCGCCATAGGCTGCGTAGGCCCGGCCCGCCGCGCTGGTGTCGACCAGCGCCAGCAGCCACGCGAATAGCACCAGCGAGACGAGACCGGGCGCCAACCACAGCGGCGATTTTTCCAGCCGCCACCATGCCCAGAACGAAAAGCAGCCGGCGATCTCGGCAAGTGCGGCGGCGACGTAGAGGAGGTAGGTCATGAAAAAGGTCCCGCGTTGACGGGACCCTTTTCAGCGTGCCAGCCGGCAATGGCAAGCGGCAATGGCGCGATCGCCGCCCTTCTACTCCGGATCCGCCACCTTGCGGCGGCGAGCGGGCTTGGCCGCCGGAGCTTTTTCGCGACGTCCAAGATCGCGCATCTCCAGCGCCTTCTCGCAACTGGCCATGTAGTCGCGCGTCACCGGCAGCGTGTCGTTCTTCTTGGCGATCTGGATCTGGAAGATCACCAGATCCTGCCAGCGGAAGGCAGCTTCCGAGGCGGCAAGATAGAACTCCCACATACGGCAGAAGCGCTCGTCATAAATCGCCTTGGCCTTGTCGCGGTTGGCGGCGAAGCGCTCGCCCCAATGCTTCAGCGTCTCGGCATAATGCAGCCGCAGAACCTCGATGTCGGTGACGACGAGCCCCGATTTTTCGATCGCCGGCATCACTTCGGAGAGCGACGGGATGTAGCCGCCCGGGAAGATGTACTTGCGGATGAAGGCGCTGGTTGCCCACGGCACGCCGGAGCGGCCGATCGTGTGCAGCAGCATGACGCCGTCCGGCTTCAGCAGCGTCGCCGATTTGTCGAAGAAGGTGCGGAAATGATTGACGCCGACATGCTCGAACATGCCGACCGAGACGATGCGGTCGAAACGCTCATTGAGCTCGCGATAGTCCTTGATGTCGAAATGCACCCGGTTTTGCAGGCCTTGCGCATGAGCACGGTCGGTGGCGACGCCGTGCTGCTCGGTCGACAGCGTCACGCCCTGTACGTCGACGTCGAATGCCTTTGCGAGATAGAGGCCAAGCCCACCCCAGCCCGAGCCGATATCAAGCACCGTCTGGCCGGCCTTCAGCCTGAGCTTGGCGGCTATGTGGCGCTTCTTGGCCGCTTGTGCCTCGTCGAGCGTCATGTCCGGTTGCTCGAAATAGGCGCAGGAATATTGCATGTCCTCATCGAGGAAGAGGCGGTAGAGGTCGCCCGACAGATCGTAATGGCGCTGCACGTTGCGACGCGCCCGCGACGCCGTGTTGATCTGCTGCAGGCGTCGGAAGGCGTGGCGCAGACCCTCGATCGCCTTCGACCAGGTGGCATCGATACCGCCGCTGCCCATGTTCTGGAAGGCAATGCGCATCACCCCCAGCACACCGCCCTCGAGAATGTCGAGTTCACCATCCATGTAGGCTTCCGGCACCGCCAGCATCGGGTCGAAGGTTATTGCGCGCTCGGCATGCCTTGTCTTGATATGCATGTGCACCGGCTCGCCGCTGCCGTCACCGAAAGTCACCATCGAGCCTTGCGGCCCTGTCACCTTGAGATTGCCTGTGCGGACCAGGCGGTCGAGAACGCGCTTAAGCAGAATATTCATGACCAATTGTCCCCTCTCGGCCAGACATGCTGTCCTATTCTGCATCAAGATATAGGGGTTCGAAAAGTTCCATTTGGCATAAAAATGCCCGGGTGCGAGGCCCGGGCATTGGTCCAGAATAGCGATTAGCCGGCGAATGCCGACGAATGACGATCAGCCGTTGTCTTCGCCGCCTTCGAACTCCGCATTCGGATCGAAGAAGTTTTCCGGCCGCGCATTGTCGTTGATGTCCTCGCCGTAAATGGCTTCGGCGGTGGTCAGCGTTTCGCCCTTGGCCTGGCGCTCGGCTTCGTCGGCCGTGCGGGCAATGTTGAGCGTGATGGTGACCTCGACTTCCGGGTGCAGCGCGATCGCCACATTGGTGACGCCGATGGTCTTGATCGGCTGGTTGAGCAGGATCTGGTTGCGGTTGACCGAAAAACCTTCCGCCGTCACCAGCTCGGCGATGTCGCGCGTCGAGACCGAACCATAAAGCTGACCGGTTTCGCCGGCCGAGCGCACGGCGATGAAGCTCTTGCCGTCGAGCTTTTCGGCAATCTGCGCGGCCTCGGACTTGCGCTCCAGGTTGCGGGCTTCGAGCTGGGCGCGCTGTCCCTCGAACTTCTTCTTGTTAGCTTCGTTGGCGCGCAGCGCCTTGCCTTGCGGCAGCAGGAAATTGCGGGCGAACCCGTCCTTGACCTTGACGGTGTCGCCCATCTGGCCGAGGCGGGAAACGCGTTCGAGAAGAATGACTTCCATGGTTTTGTTCCTTCGCTTGGGCGCTATCCTCAGGATTGGCGCCGAATTGTCTGGAACAGGTCAGGAAGCTCGGGCGTCGCCGCCTATGTCGCTGTCCTGCCTGTCGCGGCAGTTAGGATCTCTTGTCGAAATCCAACCCGGGATTTGGTGTCCGATCCGGCTACGCCCGTCGTGGCCGGTGAAAAAAGCGGGCGGCGAACCGCCCGCGTAGATTTTAGCGGACCACGTAGGGCAGCAGGCCGAGGAAGCGGGCGCGCTTGATCGCCTTGGCGAGTTCGCGCTGCTTCTTCTGGCTGACGGCGGTGATGCGCGATGGAACGATCTTGCCGCGCTCGGAAATGTAGCGCTGCAGAAGCCGCACGTCCTTGTAGTCGATCTTCGGTGCATTGGCGCCGGAGAACGGGCAGGTCTTGCGGCGTCGATGGAAGGGGCGCCGTGTTGGGATCTGATTGATGTCGACCATTATTCTGCGGCTCCTTCAAAGCCTTCGCGCGGACGGCGCGGGCCACGATCGGCACCGCCATCGCCGAAGCTGCGCGGCGGACGATCACCACGGTCACCGCGATCGCGGTCGCCGAATGAGCGCGGGCCACGATCGCCACGGTCGCGATCGCCGAAGCCGCCGCGTTCCGAGCGCTCTTCGCGCTTCTGCATCATTGCCGACGGACCTTCCTCATGCGCGTCGACCTTGATGGTCAGGAAACGCAGCACGTCCTCGGACAGGCCCATCTGGCGCTCCATTTCATTGAGCGCGGCCGGCGGGCAGGTGATGTCCATGAGTGTATAATATGCCTTCCGGTTCTTGTTGACCCGGTAGGTGAGGGACTTCAGTCCCCAGTTCTCGACCCGGCCGACGGACCCTCCATTCGCGGTGATGACGCCCTTGTACTGTTCGACAAGCGCATCGACCTGCTGCTGCGAGAGGTCCTGCCGGGCAAGAAACACATGTTCGTATAGTGCCATAGTGTTCGTGCCTTTCTTCGTTTCTCTCCCGGTTCCCGGCGGCAAAAGCCTCTGCAACTTCTCTGACCCGCAATCCTTGCGAAGGCGGGGAAGAAAGGAGCATGACGAGACGGTCGAGAGCGGAGACACGGGAGGCGGAAGCGCTTCTGGCTTCACGCGAAGGCTTCGAAAAACCTCCGGCCCTCCGTTCAGCCCCCAGCAAGGACCGGCAGATTGCGGGCGTCTATACAGGAATTTGACCGCAAAGCAAGGCCAAACCACGAAGCAAACGGCCCTACCGTCCCAGAGCGCCACGGGCCTCGATGGCGGTGTTTTCACGGATTTCTTGAAACCGGACCTTAACCACCATGCGAAGTTCCAGCACCGGCGGGCGTGGCGGCAACCCGTCGTTCATCATGCGGATGCAAAACCAACAGCCTGCGCGAGGTCGGCAGCAAGGCGGTTTTGGGGATAAAAATGCTTTTCGACAAATTCTGCCGTTCGAAGAGCGGCAACTTTGCCCTGATGCTGGCGTTCGGGCTGCCAGCGGTTCTGACCGCCGTGGCCTTTGCCGTGGACGTGTCCACCTTGATGAGGGCCAAGGTCAGCTTGCAGAATGCGCTCGATGCCGCGAACCTTGCGTCTTCGCATCTCGGCGACATCGAGGCTTCGCGCAAGGACGTCTTCGACCGCTACTTCCAGACCAATGTCGCCGGTCACAGCGAGTTGAGGAACGCCGAAGCGACGCTTGCCGTGGAAAGGGGCCTCAATTACATCCAGACAAAGGCTGTCGCCACGGCGGACGTCAACTTGAACTTCGCCTTCCTGTTCGGCAACGACAAGCGCATCACCGTCGATGCCGGCGCCGTCGAATCGACCAATCAGCTCGAAGTCGTGCTGGTGCTCGACAATACCGGATCGATGGCCAGCAACGATCGCATCGGCGCATTGCGGACGGCGGCGACGGCCCTGATCGATATGCTCGAAGCGGCGAAGTCGCCGACGCGCAGCGTACGTGTCGCGGTGGTGCCGTTCGTCACCGCGGTCAACGTCAAGGGCGAGGACTACGATCCGGCCTGGATCGACATGGCCGGCAAATCGCCGAACAATGGCGCCAATTTCCCCTTGGTCGGCGGCAAGCGCGTCAACCATATGGACCTGTTCAAGCAATTGGCCGTCGAATGGAGAGGCTGCGTCGAAGCGCGGCCCGGAACCAACAATGTTTCCGACATTTCGCCCGACCAAAACAAACCGGACACCCTGTTTGTACCCTATTTCGCTCCGGACGATCCAGGTAACGCTAAAAATCCAAACAGCTCCTACGGCAATTCAGCGACCGGCTACAACAATTCCTATCTCGACGATACCGTTGTCACCCTGCTTCCCGGCCTCACCAGCGACATGGCGAAGTACAGTGTTTCGACGATGAAACTGATCAACGACAAGAGAGGCCCGCTGACTATCGGCCCCAACCGGGCCTGCCCGACGCCGATAGTGCCGCTGACCGACGATTTCGACAAGTTGCGTAAGGCCGTCGGTGAGATGATCGAATGGAACGGTTCCGGGACCAATGTTTCGGAAGGCTTGTCATGGGGGATGCGGGTGCTCTCGCCGGAACCGCCTTACAGCGACGGCGCGCCTTTCAGGGCGTCAGGCACGACCAAAACGGTGCTGCTGCTCACCGACGGCGAGAATGTTGTCTATGGCGCGAAGGATACGCCACAGAAGTCGGACTATGGCTCCTACGGATTCCTGGCCTCGGGTCGGTTTGGATCCAGCGACCAGACCGCGGCTGCGCGCAATGTCGACGATTGGACAACCAATATATGCAACACGCTGAAGAAGCAGGACGTGCAGATCTTCACAGTGCTGCTGCAGGCCGACACCGCAGCCAACCGCAAGCTCTACGAGGCCTGCGCATCGTCGCCGTCGGATTATTACCCGACCAACGACGTCAGTCAGCTCGAAAGCGTCTTCCTGAAGATCGGAAGCTCGATTTCGCAGCTGCACTTGACGAACTGAACGACGTCGGCCGCTCTCCCGCCGCCACCGCTCAACTCGTGTGTGCAGCCACTTTGCCTGTGGTTTCGGGGAAGAAATCGGGTGCCGCGTGGCGCTTGCCGAACATCATGTCGTATTGCAGCAGACGGAAGTCGCGGATTGCCGGATCGATCTCTTTTCGACGCGACCAATCCGGGGTGGCGTCGCCCCCCGGTGCCAAAAGCAGATTGCGGTCGATAACGCGGTAGCGATCCCGCAACTGGCCGAGGAAGCCGGTGTAATAGGGATGACTGATGCCGGCCGTCTTGAGGATATGGTAGGGCAGAAAGGCCGGGCTGACGGCGCCCAGATCCTCGGCCGGGCCGCTGCGGTTCGACCAGACGATCAACGGCGTCTGGTGGTGCAGCAGCATCTGGTCGGCCGCCTCCTTGCGCGGCGCGACATTGTCCTTCAGGAAGCCGGTCTCGACGTAGACCGGCCCAAGCGGCGGCAGATGGTCGCCGAAGAAGGCGATGACGGTCGGCCGCTCGCGTTTCTTCGCCCATTCGATCAGCCGCTCGAGGCCGCGGTCCGCGTCGGAAGAGCCTTCGGCATAGCTCAACAGCGATTCACGCGCCCATTGGCTGATCGGCGCCTGCACCTTGTGGGTCGGATTGTTATAGCGATACGGCTCATATGGTCCGTGGTTCTGCAGGCTGACGGCGAAAAAGAAGACCGGCTCGGCGCTGGTATCGGCCTCGTGGATGATCTCGTCCGTCATAGCTGCGTCCGACGCGAGCGGTCCGCGCTTCTGCATGGGCGGCAACGTCTCCTCGGATTTGAAGTCGTTGAAGCCGAAATCGGCATAGACGGCTCCCCGGTTCCAGAACCAGTTGGTTCCGGGATGGATGGCGCGTGCCCGGTAGCCCTGACTTTTCAGGAAGGTCGCCAGCGAGGGGGTCGGTGTCCGCACATATTGCTGGTAGGGAATGCTGCCCGCCGGCAGGAAGGCGTTGGAAAAGCCGGTCAGGGCCTCGAACTCGATGTTGGCCGTCATGCCGCCGAACTCGGGCGAGAACATGTAGCCCGTGCGCAGTGCCCGCACATTGGGGATAGGGTCGGGCGTGATGGTGACACCGGGCAGCTTGGTCGGATCCCAGAAGGATTCGCTCATGACGACGATGATGTCGGGCTTCTCGGCGGGTACCGAGGCCGTTACCTGCGGTTTGCCTATCGCTTCGATCGCCTTGTCGGAATAGCCGGGCGGCGCCGAGACGTGGGCCATCGGGACGTTCAGCGCGAAGGCGAGCGCAAAACCGTTTGAGGCATAGTTTTCCTTCTGGTCCCACATGATCGGGATGATCTGCAGCCGGTCGCGCGTCCACGAGAAAGTGGCATAGTCCATGATGGAGACGAAGAAGGCGATCAGCGGCACCGTCAGCGTCAGCCGGGCAAGGCGGCCCTTGTGGCTGAGTGCCGGAACGCGGCGGCGCCATAGCCGCCAGCCATACACGAGCAGCGACAGCCCGCCGACAATGCCGATCGCCAGGGCAATGGCGGTTCCCGGGCGATCGCGTACCAGGAGCGGCATCAGTGCCACGATCTGCCGGGAATAGAGGAAATCGGTCGGATAGAGCGGATCGCCGAGATAGAGCGACTTCTGGTGGCCGACGAACGCCAGCGACAATGTCAGCGGCGCGACGATCATCAGGCTCTGATGGCTGCGGCCGAGCACGGCGTCGAGGCCGATGAGGATCAGCGCAAAAATGATGATCGTGGTCCAGCCGGGTTTGAAAGGCTGCAGAAAGAAATCAATGGTGCCGGCAAAGTTGCCGCGCACGATCAGTTCGATGGCAAACACCAGGATCGCCGCAGCCAGCAAGCTGATAAGGCCATAGCGGATGACAGGCCATTTGCGCGCCGGTAGATAGCCGGTCGACGGATCGCCTTCAAGAAACTGTGGCGCCGCCTCGGCTGCGCTCTGCTTGGTCTTTGCCACTTCAATAGTTCCCCGGCCCGCAACAAAAGCGTCACTCGATTGTCATCGAACTGTCACGCAAAGCCTAGCGTCTGCGGCGGAAATAAGAAGAGCCAGCAAACAAATCGTGAGCGGTTTTCATCATGAGTGATCGCCAAAAAGCCTGCCGAAACAGGCACTCGGCCGACATTACGTGGTCAAGGTTGGGCTTGACTTGGCCGCACGCCTTGCGTCACAGGCAACGAGAACCAGCAGCTGGGAGCCGACGATGGCCATCGCATTCACCTTTCCGGGGCAGGGCAGCCAGGCTGTCGGCATGGGCAAGGACCTCGCCAATACTTTTGTGGAATCGCGGCGGATCTTCGAGGAAGTCGACGACGCGCTCGGCGAAAAACTATCGCAGCTGATCTGGGAAGGCCCGGAAGAGACGCTGACGCTGACCACCAATGCCCAGCCGGCGCTGATGGCGGTGTCACTTGCCGCAGTCCGGGCGCTGGAGGCGCGCGGCTTCTCGCTGAACGGCGAGGTCACCTATGTCGCCGGCCACTCGCTCGGTGAATATTCGGCACTTGCGGCCGCTGGTTTCGTTTCGGTCGCCGACGCCGCCCAGCTGTTGCGTATCCGCGGCAATGCCATGCAGGCGGCTGTACCGGCCGGCGAGGGCGCCATGGCGGCGATCATCGGGCTGGAACAGGCCGACGTCGAGGCTGCTTGCGCAGAGGCCGCCCAGGGCGCCGCCAAAGATCCCGCGCAAGCCTTGGTTTGCCAGATCGCCAATGACAATGGCGGCGGCCAGCTGGTGATCTCCGGCGCCAGGCCGGCGGTCGAACTGGCGGCGAAGCTATGCACGGAGAAGGGCGCCAAGCGGGCGCTGATGCTGCAGGTCTCGGCGCCCTTCCATTCGGCATTGATGAAGCCTGCGGCCGAGATCATGCGGGAGGCGCTGGCGGCCGTGACGAAGAGTGCGCCCGCCGTGCCGCTGGTCTCTAATGTTACGGTGACCCCGACGAGCGATCCCGACGAGATTGCCCGCCGCCTCGTCGAACAGGTGGTCGGGCGCGTGCGCTGGCGCGAAACGGTGGAGTGGTTCGGCAGCAATGGCGTCGGCACACTTTACGAAGTGGGCGCCGGCAAGGTGTTGTCGGGGCTGGCCCGCCGCATCAACGGCGACATTGCCACCGCTGCCATCGGATCCGCGGCGGATGTCGAGGCGGCGCTGGCGAAGCTTGCATAATCAACTGGCGATTTGACACCGCTCCATGCGAAGGGTGTTCGCTCAGATCAGGAGGCAAGAATGTTCGAATTGACCGGCCGCAAGGCGCTCGTCACCGGCGCATCGGGGGGCATCGGCGAGGCGATCGCCCGCGTGCTGCATGCCCAGGGCGTCATCGTCGGCCTGCACGGCACACGTATCGAGAAACTGGAGGCGCTGGCCGCCGAACTGGGCGACCGGGTCAAGCTTTTCCCGGCCAATCTTTCCAATCGCGACGACGTCAAGGCGCTCGGCCAGAAGGCGGAGGCCGATCTCGAAGGCGTCGACATCCTCGTCAACAATGCCGGCATCACCAAGGACGGGTTGTTCGTACGCATGGCTGATGCCGACTGGGATAGCGTGCTCGAGGTCAACTTGACCGCCGTGTTCCGGCTGACCCGCGAGCTTACCCATCCGATGATGCGGCGCCGCCATGGCCGCATCATCAACATCACCTCAGTGGTCGGCGTCACCGGCAATCCCGGCCAGACCAATTACTGCGCCTCCAAAGCCGGTATGATCGGCTTTTCCAAATCGCTGGCGCAGGAGATCGCCACCCGCAATGTCACCGTCAACTGCGTCGCCCCAGGCTTCATCGAATCGGCGATGACCGCCAAGCTCAACGACAAGCAGAAGGAGGCGATCATGGCGGCGATCCCGACCCGGCGCATGGGCACGGGCGCCGAAGTCGCCTCTGCCGTCGCCTACCTAGCTTCCAACGAGGCAGCCTACGTCACTGGCCAGACCATTCATGTCAATGGCGGCATGGCAATGATCTAAACACTTGGGAAAACGCTTCATTCCGTCTTGGATGCACGGGATTTTTCGTGTAATGCCGCCCGCAACCCGGCGGTTCGGGCAAAAACCGGTCCTGTTCCGCTGCGTTTCCGGCAGGACCATCTTTCAGCTTGATTAGCGGCATTCTGCCCGCTAACGAAGACAGACAACCAAAAGACGAGGATGCCCAAATGAGTGACACCGCAGAGCGCGTCAAGAAGATCGTCATCGAGCACCTTGGCGTCGATGCCGACAAGGTGACGGAGCAGGCGAGCTTCATCGATGATCTGGGCGCGGACAGCCTCGACACGGTCGAACTTGTCATGGCGTTCGAAGAAGAGTTCGGTGTCGAAATCCCGGACGACGCCGCCGAGACCATCCTGACTGTTGGCGATGCGGTGAAATACATCGACAAGGCCTCCGCCTGACGCTATTTGCAGTCATCACCGGGGAGGACCTGCGATGAGGCGTGTCGTCGTCACGGGCCTTGGGCTGCTTTCGCCGTTCGGCATGGGCTTCGAGCACAGCTGGAAGGAGCTTCTGACCGGCCGCAGCGCAGCCAAGCGCATCACCGAATTCGAGGTGGAAGATCTTGCCTGCAAGGTCGCCCACGTCATTCCGCGCGGTGACGGCTCCAATGCCACTTTCAATCCTGAAGCCGTTCTCGAGCCGAAGGAGCTGCGCAAAGTCGGCGACTTCATCCTGTACGGGATCGCGGCCGCCGACGAGGCACTCAAGGATTCCGGCTGGCAGCCGAAGACGCATGAGGAACAGTGCGCCACCGGCGTCCTGATCGGTTCGGGCATCGGCGGCATCGAAGGCATCGCCGAGAATGCGATGATCCTCAAGGAACGCGGTCCGCGCCGCATCAGCCCGTTCTTCATTCCCGGCCAGATCATCAACCTCGTTTCCGGTCAGGTCTCGATCCGGCATGGGCTGAAAGGCCCCAACCATGCCGTCGTCACCGCTTGCTCGACCGGTGCGCATGCCATCGGCGATGCCGCCCGGCTGATCATCTGGGGCGATGCCGACGTTATGGTCGCGGGCGGCGCCGAAGCGCCGGTGACGAGACTCTCGATCGCCGGGTTCGCCGCTTGCCGCGCGCTCTCCACCGAGCGAAACGACGCGCCGCAAACGGCCTCACGCCCCTATGATCGCGATCGCGACGGCTTCGTCATGGGAGAGGGCGCCGGTGTTGTCGTGCTCGAGGAACTCGAACACGCCAAGGCCCGCGGAGCCAAGATCTATGCCGAGGTCACCGGCTACGGTCTGACCGGTGACGCCTATCACATCACCGCGCCCGCCGAGGATGGCGACGGCGCTTTCCGTTGCATGACCGCGGCGCTGAATCGGGCGAAGCTGACGCCGGCCGATGTCGACTACATCAACGCGCACGGCACATCGACCATGGCCGATACGATCGAACTCGGCGCCGTCGAGCGGCTGGTCGGCAACGCCGCCTCGAAGATATCGATGTCGTCGACCAAATCGTCGATTGGCCACCTGCTGGGCGCGGCTGGTGCTGCCGAGGCGATCTTTTCGATCCTCGCCATTCGCGACAACATCGCGCCGCCGACCATCAATCTCGACAATCCGGAGCGCGAAACGGCGATCGACCTGGTGCCGCACAAGCCGCGAGCCCGGCAGATCGACGTGGCGCTGTCCAACTCCTTCGGCTTCGGTGGCACCAACGCCTCGCTCGTCTTCCAGCGCTACAATGGCTGACCGCTCCGCCGGTTTCCGTCTGCCGTCAATTTTGCCATATTCGCCCCTACTCTGCCCGAGGGGATTCGTCGCAAGATCAATTGGTAGGGCGCTATGAACACAAATCCGGCCGATAACGGGGAATTCGGGCAACGGGCAGCAACGCCCGGCCCGATCGTGCCGAAGACGGCCAGCGAGGCGTTGCGGCCCGAGGCCGGCACGCCGCCGCCGAAGCGCTCGCGTGCCTCGCGCAGCCAGTTCGTCGTGTTCATGAATTTCGTCATCTCTTCGGTGATGCTGATGGTCCTTGCGGCAGGCGTTGCGCTGTATTTCGGCAAGCAGGAGTTCAACGAGCCCGGCCCGTCGGCCAATGGCGACACTTTCCTGGTCAAGCCGAATAGCGGCGTCCAGGAGATCGCCGACCAGCTTGAGCGGCGAGGGCTGATTAGCGACGCTCGCATTTTCCGCCTTGGCGTGCGCGCCTTCGGCAATGATTCCGCCCTGAAAGCGGGCGAATACGAGATCAAGCCGCAGGCGTCGATGCACGACATCATGGAACTGCTGAAGAGCGGCAAGTCGGTGATGTATTCGCTGACTATCCCCGAGGGGCTGACGGTCGAGCAGGCGCTGCAACGGATCGCCGAGCAGGACGCGCTGACCGGCGACATGCCGTCGACCACTCCACCTGAGGGCAGCCTCGCCACCGACACGCTGCGCTTCACCCGCGGCGCAACACGCCAGCAGATGGTCGACAAGCTTCTTGCCGACCAGAAGAAGCTGGTCGACGAAGTCTGGCAGCGCCGAGCGCCGGACCTGCCGATCGCCAACGTTGAGGATTTTGTCACCCTGGCCTCGATTGTCGAGAAGGAGACCGGCAAGGGCGATGAACGCTCGCGTGTGGCCGCTGTCTTCCTCAACCGGCTGGCCAAGGGTATGCGGCTGCAGTCGGATCCAACCATCATCTACGGCCTGTTCGGCGGCAAGGGCAAACCCATCGACCGCCCGATCTATCAGTCGGACATCCAGAAGCCGACGCCCTACAACACCTATCTGATCAACGGCTTGCCGCCGACGCCGATCGCCAATCCCGGCCGTGCAGCGCTGGAGGCCGTCGCCAATCCGTCGAAAACCAGCGATCTTTACTTCGTCGCCGACGGCAGCGGCGGGCACGTCTTTGCCTCGACGCTCGATGAGCATAATGAGAATGTCGCCCGCTACCGGGCACTGCTGAAAAAGCAGGCGCAGGACGCCGCCAAGGCCGGGGCAACCAATACCGGGGCCGACACGCCGGCGGGAGCCATCGTTGACGATGCGGGCGCCACCGCCGCCCAGTAGGGCCGGACGCCATCAGGTTGGCCCTGTGCATGTCCGGGTGGATGTGCAAGGGCTGCTGTGGCATTGAAATTCACGTGATCCTGTCCGGAGAAATCGCTCCGGCTTGAGGGGCATTCGGCAAAGGGACGCACGGCTACATGAACTTGCAGAGCATGACCGGTTTTGCGCGCAGTGTCGCCGAACACGACGGCACTTCGATTGCCTGGGAAGCCAAGTCCGTCAACGGCAAAAGCGTCGAGGTCAGGCTGCGGCTGCCGCAAGGTTTTGACCGGCTGGAGCCGGCCGTCCGGCAGACGGTGCAAAAGCGTTTTGCGCGCGGCAATTTCCAGATGACGCTGACCATTGGCCGCGCCGCCGGCGCTCAAGCGCAACCCGTGGTCAACGAGGCTTTCCTGACGGATCTGGCGGGCTTGGCCAAGCGGCTGCAGGAGCAGTTCGGAGTAGCACCTGCGGCGGCCGACGGGCTGCTTGCGCTGCGCGGCGTGCTCGACATTCCCGAAACCATCGAAACCGAAGAGGCGCGCAGTGCGCTCGATACCGCGATACTGTCGGCGCTGGAAGCTGCACTGAGCGGGCTGCAGCAGGCGCGCCAGAGCGAAGGTGCCGCACTTCGTTCCCTGCTGTCTGGCCATATCGATGCCATCGAGGCGCTGACGCTGCGGGCCGAGGCCGATCCATCACGCGAACCGGCCACGATCCGCGAAAGGCTCGCCGAGCAGATCCGCCTGTTGATGGACGCGTCTGCCAACCTGGATGCCAGCCGGCTGCATATGGAAGCGGCGTTCCTGGCCACCAAGGCCGACATACGCGAGGAAATCGACCGGCTGAAGACGCACGTGGTGTCGGGGCGGGCACTGCTCGCCGGCGGTGGCGCCATCGGCCGCAAGCTCGATTTCCTGGCACAGGAATTCAACCGCGAATCGAATACGCTGTGTTCCAAGTCGAATGCTGCCGCGGTCACCGCCATCGGGCTGGAACTGAAGGCGGTCGTCGACCAGTTTCGCGAACAGGTCCAGAATCTGGAATGATCCCGATGCCAAGCCACATGACTGCCAAGCCCCATGACCACTAGGGATGTGGGTTCCCGCATTCGGCGCCGCGGGCTGATGCTGGTCTTGTCGTCGCCGTCAGGCGCCGGCAAGTCGACGATTGCGCGCAACCTGCTGGAGAGCGATTCCAGCCTCGAATTGTCGGTCTCGGTCACCACGCGGCCACGCCGCGGCAGTGAGATCGAGGGCGTCCATTATCACTTCCGCACCATGCGCGAGTTCGAGCGGCTGCGCGATTCGGACGCGCTGCTCGAATGGGCCGAGGTACACGGCAATTGCTACGCGACGCCGCGCGAGCCGGCTGAACAGGCGCTGGCCGAAGGCCGCGACATGCTGTTCGACATCGACTGGCAAGGCGCCCAGCAGCTCAAGGAGAAGATGCGCGCCGATATCGTCTCGATCTTCATCCTGCCGCCATCGATGAAGGAATTGAAGGCGCGGCTGAAGCGTCGCGCCGAGGACCAGGAAGCGGTGATCGAGACGCGGCTCAAGAACGCCCGCAACGAGATCGAGCACTGGAAGGAATATGATTTCGTCATCGTCAACGACGATCTCGACCGCGCTTTCGCCGAGGTGCGCGGCATCGTCACGGCCGAACGGCTCAGACGCGATCGCCGGCCGGGCCTGTTCGATTTCGTCTCGGGGCTGCTCGACGAAAAGACGGATTGATCAAGGCGCTGTCCCCGCGACCAGGATCAGATTGCGGCTGAGCGCGGCGTCGCGCAGTTCCAGTGCCGCGGCATATTCTGGGGAGCGGTACCAACGCCGCGCCGTGTCCATGTCGGGGAATTCCACGATGATCAGCGGCCCGGGAGACCAGTCGCCTTCCAACATTTCCACCTCGCCGCCGCGTACCAGATAGCGCCCGCCATGCTGGGCGATGGAGGCAGCCGCGCGGGCGCGATAGGCTTCGATAGCCTCTGCGTCACGGATTGTGACGTCGGAAATGACATAGGCGGCCACTGTTTGTCTCCGGGCAGGGTCTGTCTGGCTATCTATGCCATGAGTGCGGAAATTCCACGCGGACGCTTCCCGGCATCACACCGCATTCGTCAGCCGCACGAATTCCTCGACGCTGAGCGTCTCCGCACGCCTGGTCGGATCGATGCCGGCGCGGGTGAGCAGTGCCTCGCCACCGAGGCTTTTCACGCTCTGCCGCAGCATTTTCCGGCGCTGGCCGAATGCCGCTTCGGTGACGCGGCTGAGCCGTTTCACCTCTGCCGGCAAGGGGTTGGCGCGCGGCACCAGATGCACCACCGAGGACGTCACCTTGGGTGGCGGCGTGAACGCCTGCGGCGGTACGTCGAAGGCAATCCTCGCCTCCGTCCGCCAGCCTGCCAGCACGCCGAGCCGGCCATAGGCCTCGCTGCCGGGGCTGGCTGCAATGCGTTCGGCGACCTCGCGCTGGAACATCAACGTCATCGATGCGTAGAAAGGCGGCCACTCGATAACGGTCAGCCAGCGGATCAGCAATTCGGTACCAACATTGTAAGGCAGGTTGGCGACGATTTTCGCCGACCCGCCGCTTCCCGGCACGCCTTTGGCAAGCGCCGCAAAATCAGTTTTCAGCGCATCGCCGGCTACGATCTCGAGCCGACCCGGATAGTGGTTCGCTATCTCGGCCAAAGCCGCCAGGCAACGCTCGTCGCGCTCGATCGCGACGACTCGCCGGGCGCCGTTGAGGAGCAGGGCTCGAGTCAGCCCGCCCGGGCCGGGACCGACCTCGATAACCGTAACATCGGAAAGGTCGCCGGCGGTTCGCGCAATCTTGCTTGTCAGGTTAAGGTCGAGCAGAAAATTCTGGCCGAGTGCCTTTTTCGCCTGCAGCCCATGGCGCTCGATCACCTCGCGCAGGGGCGGAAGGCCGTCTATGCTCATCGGGCTGGGCTCATCGGGCTGGGCTCATCGGGTTAAGCCCATCGAATTGGGCTCATTGGGCTCAGTGGCCTACGGCCTTTTCCCGGTATCGGCAAGCAGGCGCGCGAGTTTCAGCGCCGCAATCAGGCTGTCGGCACGGGCGATGCCCTTGCCGGCGATGTCGAAGGCGGTGCCGTGGTCGGGCGAGGTGCGGACGAAGGGCAGGCCGAGCGTGACGTTGACCGCCTCGTCAAACGCCAGCGCCTTGGCCGGGATCAGCGCCTGGTCGTGATACATGCAGAGCGCCACGTCGTAGCCGGCGCGGGCGCGAGCATGAAACAGCGTGTCGGCCGGCAATGGCCCGAAGGCGTCGATCCCTTCCTGCCTCAGCCGGTCGATCGCCGGGCGCACGATCCGCTCGTCTTCGGTGCCCATCGCGCCGCCTTCGCCGGCATGCGGGTTGAGGCCGGCAACGGCGAGCCGCGGCTTGGCAATTCCGAAACGGTTTGCAAGGTCGGCGGCGGTGATGCGGCCGGTGGCGACGATCAGGTCGGTCGTCAGCGCCTTCGGCACCTCGGCCAGTGCGATGTGGATGGTGACCGGCACGGTGCGCAGGTCCGGGCCGGCAAGCAGCATTACCGGTATCACTTCAGTGCCGGTGTGAAGCGATACCAGATGCGCCAGATATTCGGTGTGGCCGGGAAAGCGAAAGCCGGCATCGTAGAGTGGCTTCTTGGCAATGGGGCAGGTGACGACCGCGGCAGCCCGGCCGGCGAGGCAGTCGGCAACGGCGCGGTCGATCGCCTCGATGATGCCCGCGGCGTTGGCTGGATCCGGGCGGCCGGGACTGTCGACGAAACGGGCAGCAAGCGCCACCACCGGCAGCGCGCGCGAAAACACCCCCGGCGCTTGCGCCGGCGTCGTCTCGGCAATCGCGATATCGGTGCCGAGCCTGTGCGCCCGCGCGGCAATCAGTGCCGGATCGGCAAGGAGATAAAAAGACGGAACGCCAGCGCTATCGCGGGCCTGCCAGGCGGCGATGGCGATGTCCGGCCCTACGCCGGACGGATCGCCGACGCTCAACGCCAGCGGAAGCTCTGGGTCAGGCACGGCGCTTCGACTTCAGCGCTCGATTATGCGGGCTTTCTTCCGCAACTCCTCGACATATTTCTTCGAGAGTTCGTCGGCGTTCTTGTCGCTCGAATCTTCACTCTGGAACACCATCTGCGCGGCTTTGTCGTCTGACACTTCGCGCGACGAGCAGATGCCGATGAATTCGACACCGCGGTCGGTTTCGCGGGTCGTGGTGGCGCCGCCGACCTTTGTAGCCTTTATCTGCTCGGCCCAGTCCGCCGGCAATTGCGGCGCCAACACCCGGCCGAGATCGCGAACGGTGACATCGATCAGGCCCTTGGCGAATTCGCGCGTGGTGTTGCAGCCGTTGAAGCGGGCGCGCATGGCGTCGGCTTCGCGTTTGCGCTTGGCCAGCGTCGCGCTTCGCTCGGCGGCCGGCACCACGAAGATGACCTGCTGCAACATGTACTCTGTGGCGCTCGGTTTGCTACCGCCTTTTTCGAGCATGCGCTTGACGAGGTCCTGCTCGCCCATTGCGCCGCCGCCGTCGCTAGAACGGTGACGCGCGGTCAGCGCCTGGTTCCAGGCCATCTGCGCCCGGATAAAGTCCTTGAAATGCTCCTTGGTGACGCCGGATTGCGCCATCGCGCCGTCAAGCTGCTTGAGCGGCATCTTGTTGCTGGTAGCGAAACGCTGATAAGCGGCATCGACCTGCTCGTCGCTGATACGGATGCCGAGCCGCCGGGCTTCGGCCAGACGCAGCGTCTGGTCGATCATTTCCTGGCCGGCATCGCCCTTTCTGTGCTGCAGGCGCAGGAAAGCGGCCCGATGCTGGATGTCGCCGGTGGTGATCGGTATGTTGTTGACGACGTATTTGATCTCGGTGGCGAAAACTGGCTGCGTCACTGCGGTGGTCGAGAACGCCACCAGCAGCGCGAACCCTGCTGAAAAGAGGTATTTCCTCATCGAAAGCATCCCAATTCCATCCCGATTCGGCCCAACCTATCCCAGTTCAGGCCGCCAAAATTCGTGCCTGCTCTATGCGGCGAAACAATGTCGTCCGCCAGCCGCCCCGTTGCCGACCGCTGCCCGTTATTGGATGGTGTCGATGGAGCGTTGCGACGAGCCGAAATCGCCGAGCGTGCGGAACGACAGGTTGAAGCCGACGTTCTGCGATACTTCCTTGGTGTTCAGGTCACGTCTTTCCGAAAACGTCATCAAATAGGTAAAGCATGAATCACTATAGGCAAAGCCGACCCCGTCCTTGACCAGAACGCTCTGCTCCAGATCATATGTGCCGGTGCCAAAGACGCGCCAATTCTCAGCAAGATGTGTCGAGGCGCCGAGCGTAACCTCATGGCGATCGGTCGAGAAGCCATAGAGCGGCTGCGCCTGGATGAAGGCGTATTTGGCGCTCAGCGATACCGGCAGGCCTGAAAAGGCGGCCTTCACCTCAGCGCGGCGGATCTCGAAGCTTTGCTCGTCGAAACGGCCGCTGACCGAGCCGGAAAACCCGCTGGGGCTGTTGAAGCCGACAAGGCCGACATAGTCGGAGGTTGCAGTTTCAAGGCCTGAATAGGCGCCGACATTGACCAGGTCCGGCGTGCCGAACGAGTTCTGGCCGCCGAGCTGGTAGGATTGGCCGAACACCGCATTGGTGCCCCAGCCATTGTCGTATGCGCCGGAATAGCGCAGCCCGACATTGGCGCGTGTGCCGCCTTCCATGCGGTCATAGCCCGAGAATTTGTCGCGCTCGAACAGCGTCGTGGCGTCGAAGACGAAGCTCTGGGCGTCCTCGTTGGGGACCGCCAGCCCGCCGACATATTGCTCGTTCGGACGCATGAATACCTGCGCCATCGGTTCGAAAACATGGCTGGAACTGGTCATCGAGAACAGCACCGGCCAGCGCATCTCAAGGCCGGCGGTCGCCATGTAGCGGGCAAGCGATGAACGCATATCGTCCTCGACGCCGAGATTGGTCGCCATCTGGTTGATGGCGTCGAGCGAGGCCGAGGAGGCGTTGACGTAGCCGGCGTCGCCGCGCAGCGCCAGGAGCGGTGTCAGCAGCAGCCCGCCATCGGTGGTGAAGGTGCGCTTCCATTCCGCTTCCGCGGTAAGGCGGCCGGATTGACCGTCGATGCCGCGGACGTTGTTGACGGACGAAGGGATGCCGGAATTTGCAAGAGCCGTATCGAGCCTGTCGCGGTCAATGACCCGCGCGTTGACGTCGAACGACAGCTGCCCGCCGGCCACCGGCATGTCGGGGATATAGGCATAGTCGAGCGAGGGCAGCACCCAGGGCTGCTTGGCGGCGCGTGCGGTCGGATCGCTGGCGAGCGTGTCTTCCTGAACGTCGAAGTGCATGGCGCGCACATCGAAGTAATTGCGATCGTTGAGCCCCGTCAGGTACACCTCGGAGCGGTGCACGCTATCGTTGAAGCCATCGATGTCATAGGTGCGCGCGAAATTCTTGTCGCTCTGCAGCAGGATGTCCCAGCCGAAGTCCCAGCGCGGGTTGATGGCGAACTGGCCCTGGGTGCCCATCATGCCGCGGAACCTGTTCGGGTCGCCTGCTGTACCCGAATTCACGTTGTGGCCATTGTCGTCGATGAAGGCGTCGGGATTCTCCTGCCGGATGCCCGCAATCTTCAGGCTGTACTGACCGTTGTTGAAGCGCTGCCGCCACTCGGCCTCACCGAGGAAACCTTGCTTGGTATAGCCGCTGCCGGTGACAGTGAGATCGTAGGTCGGCGAGAGCGCGAAATAATAGGGGACTTTAACACCGACGCCGAGATCGCTCTTGTAGGCGACGCCGGGGATCAGGAAGCCGCTCTTGCGCTTGACCGTTGGGTCGGCGATCTCGAAAGCCGGCAGATAGGCCAGCGGAAAGCCGAAGAACTCGAAATTCGAGTTCTCGAAGCGAACCGTCTTCTTCTCGCCGTTCCAGATGATCTTCCTGGCCTTGATACGCCAGGTCGGCGCTTTGTCGGGCTGGTCCTCGCACGGCTCGCAGGCGGTGTAGACGCCATTGTGGAACGTCGTCAGCACGCCGCCCATGCGCTCCGCGCTTTCGGCGGCGAAATACGCCTTGTCTATGGTCTCGACACGCAGCGCGTTGACAAAGCCGTCCGCGAAATCGTCGGTGATGTCGGCATGCTGCGAATAGATTTTGGTGCCGTCGCTATTGACGAGTTCGACATTGCCGCTGGCGACGAGGCGTTTGGTGTTGCGGTTGTATTCGACCCGCTGGGCAACGAGACGGTTGCCGCCGTAGTCGATCTGGACGCCGCCGACGGCCGTCACGGTCTGCTTGTCGTTGTCGTAGACCAGCGTATCGGCTGCCAGCAGCATCTGCGTGCCGCTCGGAACCTTCGTTGCCAGGTCACTGACGTCCTGGGCAAAAGCCGAAGCAATCGGGGCGACGCTGGCAAGCAGGCATGCCAAGGCGCTCGCCGCAGAGAGGCGTGCCAAACCGGCGTGCCTATGGCTGCGCAAAACCGCCTCCCTCACTAGCCGTCTTCCTTGTATAGCAGGAATGTCACCCCGAAGAACATAGCCACGACAACCGGGACCCAAGCCGCTACGGCAGTGGGTACGAATCCCGCTACGCCGAATGCCTTGACCAGCACCGAAACGACATAAAGCAGAAAGCCGGCCACGATGCCACCCAGAATCATCGTTGCCGACTGCCCCATCCTCGCAAATCGCATTGATACCGTTGCCGCAATCAGCGTCATCGCGACAAGCAGGAAAGGCAGCGCAATCAGGGAATTGAACTGCATCGCGAAGGCATTTGCCTTGAGGCCGAAGGAGCGGGCCACTTCGATCTTGCCGGGCAGATCGTAGAAGGGAATGGTCTCAGGGCGCGCCAACCGCTCTTGCACGAATTCCGGCTTGAGATTGGTCGGCAGCCGATCGCTGGGTAACGACTGGATGGTGCCATCCCGAAACACCTTGACGTCCTGCAATTCCCAGTAGCCGTCCCGCAAAAAGGCGCGCGCCGCATCCTTGCGCTCGATGATGTCGCCTTGCGGGCTGAAACTGAAGAAGACCGCGTCGGCCATCTCCAGGCCTTGATTGAGAATGGCGCGTGCGCCGATGATGGTGTCGCCGGCGCTGGTTTTCTGCCTGATCCAGGGCGCGGCATCGGCCGAGACGCTGTTCGACTTGCCCGAACGGAGCTGGGTCTCGATCTCCTCGGACCAGGAATAGGCGTGCGCGGCTACCGGATTGATGACGCCGACCGACAAGGCTCCGAACAGCAGCGCCCCGATGCAGCATGGCAGCAGGAACTGCCATGCAGAGACGCCGGCGGAACGGGCGATGACCAATTCATACTTGCGGTTGAGCGACACCAACGTCGCCATCGCCGAGAACAGGCCGACGAACGGCACCGTCTGCAGCATGATCATCGGCATCCTGAGCCCCGAAATGGCGAACGCGGTTGCGTAGGTGAAGCCCGGCACGCCGGTCGTGCGGCCGGAAAGCTCGGTGAAATCGATCAGAAACACCAGCGCCAAGAGGCCGATGAAGAACCAGATGGTGATCGTCACATAGCGAAAGAAGAAGTACCGACCCAGAGTCCAGCCCATCAGCCGGCTCCCTGTCCGGATGCGCCACGCCTGGCAAAACGGAGCTTGATGGCGCTCCAGCCGTCACTGAAGCGACCGGCAAGATTGGTTATCCAATCGGCCCAGGCAACCGGCAGTTCCATGGTCCGGTTGGACACGATGAACCAGATGGCGATCGCCGATGCCACGATCGGGACGCCGTAGACCATATAGGCATATTGCGGCACCTTGTCGGCCTTGCCGGCGGCAAAGAACCCGAGCCAGCGCACGAACAGTGCGATCGCGATTGCCGTGATCAGCGGGTGCACACGCGCCTCGCGATGCGAGCGCGCATCTCCGGCGACGGCGAGCGCGATCAGCGCGAAGACGAGCGAATAGGACCACTCGGAAAAACGCTGGTTGAGCTCGGCCAGGTACCGGTTCGGCTTTTGCTGGTACATCTTGTCATTCGGACTGGGATTGAACAGATACTGGGTCGTCCGGTCCTTCGGTAAAAGCAGGATGTCAGATGATGCCGACATGAAAGCGGACAAGTCGAAGGCATAGGAGGTGAACCGGATCACCGAGAGGTCGCCGGTCATGGTTTTGCGATGGATGACGCCGTCATTCATCATCAGCACCTTCTCGTCGCCGCGTTCGATGATGCTGCCAGTCTTGGCATAATAGACGAGATTGACGCCTTCTTCGCGCGAATCGGCGACGAAGATGCCGCCGAGGCGATTGTCGGGAAGCCGTTCGCCGACCTGCAGGAACAGGCCGTCATCAATCTTGCGGAAGGTGCCTTCCTGGATGATCAACGACAACAGATCGGCACGCGACGACGCAATCAACTCGCGGTTCTTCTGGCGTGCGTATGGGTCGACGCCATTGTCGACGGCGAAGGAAAAAACGCTGGCTGCGAGTGCCAGAAGCATGATCGGCCTGACGATGGTCCAGCGTGATGCGCCGGCGGCATTGATGACGGCCAGCTCCGAATCCGAATTCATCACGCTGAGGATCTGGGCGACCGCGACTACCAGGGCGAACGGCACGACGATCGGAACGATCGTCGGGATGATCAGCGCTGCGACTTCGAAGAAGGTGAGGGCCGACTGACCGCTATCGGTGACGAGGTCGATGCGGGCGAGCACCTGAGTCGTCCACACGATCGCCAGCGTCCAGACGAGCGCCAGCGCGAATACCGCGAAAGCACGGCGCATGATGTAACGTTCAACGACCTTCATGAAGGCTTTTCTCGGCGATTTCGAACGGCATCATGCCTTGGAACAAGGTAGTCGTCCGGCGCCGGCTGCACAACTGGCTCAGTTTGGCGGTTCGATCTGGGTTCTGTTCCGGATCGCAAAGTCCGCTGGGCCGGAGTGTCGGCGGCAATGGATAAGAAAGGGCGAACATTGTTGGTTAACAACAGGTTGCGGCGGGAAGCGGGGCCGTGCCGCGACGAATCGTGGATGGTTCGATATCGCATATGGGAGCGATTTCGGCCAAAGTCTTGTCAAATGCGGCAAAACGACCAAATGTCGCGCCGGTCGCGACCGCCGCGGCGTGATAAGACGGGTCAGGATCTGTTGAGCCCCAGCATGGAAGCGGAAAAATTGCGCAGTCAAACCGGTCGGGAAACCGTCTTTGACGGCGCGATCGTGGTCGGCGCCGGCGCGGCCGGCCTTGCCGCCGCCCACGCCTTGATGAAGGCCGGCGTACCGACGCTCGTCCTGGAAAGGGAGAGCCGGCTTGCCGAACCCTGGCATCGGCGGCACCAGCGGCTGCACCTCAATACGCATCGCGATCTCTCGACGCTGCCCGGCGTCGGCTATCCCGCAGGCACCCCGGCTTTTCCGCATAAATCGGCCGTCATTCGCCATCTGAACGATTTCAGCAAGGCGCATGGTCTGCCGGTTGCATTCGGCGTTTCCGTTGAAGAGATCACGTTCGACGGCGATCACTGGACCGTGCGGACGAACGCCGGATTCCGTCCGGCGCGCCATGTCGTCGTCGCCACCGGGCGCGACCGGCAGCCGTTTATCCCCGCGTGGAAAGGCATGAACGATTTTGCAGGCCGGATTATCCATTCGGCCGATTTTGGCGAGGCGAAGGACTATGCCGGCAAAAAGGTGCTGGTGGTCGGTGCCGGCAATTCGGGGTTCGACGTACTCAATTATCTTGCGAATGCAGACGCCCAAAGCATCTGGCTGTCGGCCCGCAACGGCCCGTCACTGCTGCCGAAACGCATCGGCAAAGTCGCCGTCCACAGGCTTTCACCGTTAATGGCGAGCTTGCCGGTGCGGCTGGCCGACGCGGTGATGGCGACAACCCAGCGCCTGGTTTTCGGCGACCTGACGAAATTTGGGCTTCCGCCGGCCCCCATAGGCGGTGCGAGCCGTCTGAGCGCCGACTACACCGCGATCGCAGCCGATGACGGCGCGGTTCGCGCTATCAAGGCAGGCACGATCGTGGTGGTGCCACCATTGCGGGAATTTACCCAGGACGGCATCGTGTTGAATGACGGCAGGTTGATCACGCCCGATATCGTCATTGCGGCGACCGGCTATCGCACCGGTCTGGAACAGATGGTCGGCAAACTCGGCGTGCTCGACGGCAAGGGCGTTCCAATTTTCAACGGCGGCGATGCCGATCCGAAATTGCCCGGTCTGTGGTTTACCGGCATGCGGCCGAGCATTCGCGGTTGTTTCGCCAACGCCGGCATTCAGGCCAGGGCGATAGCGGCGCGGATTGTCAAGCAGCGATGATGAGCCGGACTATGCCGACTGTTCCGCCCACAATGGACACGCCTTGTTGAAACGTGCTCGAACTGAAAGGTCAATGATCATGACGCCAGTCAGCATTCGCTACATGGTCGATGATGTCGCCGCCTCGATCGACTTCTACTGTGGACATCTGGGCTTCGCTGTTGAACAGGACGCGCGACCGGCTTTTGCTTCGGTCACACGCGGCGCGTTACGGCTCCTTCTAAGCGGACCCGGCAGTTCGGGCGCACGGGCGATGCCGGATGGCCGGCAGCCGGTGCCGGGAGGCTGGAACCGCATCCTGTTGGTGGTTTCGGACTTGAAAGAAGAGGTTGCGCACCTCAAGAGTGCTGGACTTGTCTTTCGCAACGATATCATAACGGGCGTCGGCGGCTCCCAGACCCTGCTCGAAGACCCATCGGGCAATGTCATCGAGCTGTTTCAAGCCGCCGCTCACTGACGCAACAACACGGCACCTTCGGTCCGATCTGCCCAATCTAACGCCTCCCGCGATAATCCAACGCACTTCCCCGAAAGCAGGACATCATGAATTCGAGACCCTCGATCGCCTTCGCCAAATTCGCCGCGCCCAAAAAGGGCAGCGTTTTCGTTCTGGTGGCCGACGAGGGCGGCCTCAGCGATGCCGCCAGGGCTTGCGATCCGGCAAACACCCTCGATCGGGCTTTTCCGGTCGCCGACTTTACCGGCAAATTCGCCAGCCTGGTCGAAGTGCTGGCACCCGAAGGGACATCGCTCGAGCGGCTGGTGGCGGTCGGCGCCGGCAAGGGCTCCAACCTCGATGACTACGCCTGGCTGAAGCTCGGCGGCACGATTGCCGCGTCCTTTCGCAAGGCAACCGAAGTGGCCGTCGTGCTCGATCTTCCCGGTGCCGCCGTCAGCGGCAGGCAAGCCGTTCAGCTTGCAGCAGGCATCCTGCTGCGCAGCTATTCCTTCGACAAGTACAAGACCAAAAAGAACAATGGTGACGACAAGCGCGAGCCAAAAAAGCCGGTCAAGGTGACTATTCACACCGCCGATCCGGCAGCTGCAAAGAAGGCCTTCGCCGAAGAAGCGGCGGTGATCGACGGCGTCTTGCTGGCGCGCGATTTGGTCAATGAGCCGGCCAATGTTTTGGGACCGGTGGAATTCGCCGCCCGCATCGCCGAACTGGAGGCGCTCGGCGTCACGGTCGAGATCCTGGCCGAGAAGGAGATGAAGAAGCTCGGCATGGGTTCGCTGCTGGGCGTAGCGCAGGGCTCGCCGCGTGGCGCCCGCATCGCGGTCATGCGGTGGGACGGCGGCAAGGCCAAGGAAAGTCCGGTCGCCTTCGTCGGCAAGGGCGTCACCTTCGACACTGGCGGCAATTCGATCAAGCCCGCCTCCGGCATGGAGGACATGAAGGGCGACATGGGCGGCGCTGCTGCCGTCACCGGGCTGTTGCACGCGCTGGCCGCGCGCAAGGCGAAGGTCAATGTCGTCGGCATCGTCGGGCTGGTCGAAAACGCCGTCGACGGCCACGCTCAGCGACCAGGCGACATCGTCACCTCGATGTCGGGCCAGACCATCGAAGTGCTCAACACCGACGCCGAGGGCCGCCTGGTGCTGGCTGATGCGCTGTGGTACTGCAACGACCGCTTCCAGCCGAAATTCATGATCAATCTAGCGACGCTGACCGGCGCCATCATGGTCGCGCTCGGTCAGCATTATGCCGGCTTGTTCTCCAACAATGACGAGTTGGCGGACCGGCTGACGGCGGCCGGACAGGCGACGCAGGAGCGGGTATGGCGCATGCCGCTCGGTGCCGAATACGACAAGCTGATCGAGTCCAAGAATGCTGACATGAAGAACATCGGCGGCCGCCATGGCGGCGCCATCATCGCCGCGCAGTTCCTGCAGCGCTTCGTCAAGGACACGCCCTGGGCGCATCTCGACATTGCCGGCACCGCGATGGGCGCGCCTTCCAGCGAGATCAACCAGTCATGGGCTTCCGGCTTCGGCGTCAGGCTGCTCGACCGGCTGGTGCGCGATCATTACGAGCAATGAGTGGGGCGGGACTCCGACAATGTAGACTGAACGCATGGCCGAGATTCTGTTTTATCACCTGACCGAATCGACGCTGGAGGATGCGCTGCCCGGCCTCCTGGAGCGCAGTGTCGATCGCGGCTGGCGCGCCGTGGTGCAGACCGGCACCGAGGAACGGCGCGACGCGCTGGACCAGCATTTGTGGACTTTCCGGGACGATTCGTTCCTGGCCCACGCAACGGATCGCGAAGCCCATCCCGCCGAGCAGCCGGTGCTTCTGACCGTCGGCCCTGACAATCCGAACCAGGCGCAGATACGCTTCCTGGTCGATGGGGCGGTGCCGCCGGAGCTTGGCGGCTACCAGCGCGCCGTGTTCCTGTTCGACGGCCACGATGCAGCCCAGCTGGAGGCGGCACGCACGCATTGGAAGACAATGAAGGAGGCCGGCCACACCGTGACCTACTGGCAGCAAACGCCCGACCGGCGCTGGGAACGCAAGGCTTAGAGAATTTGCAGCCAAGTGGAATCACTGGCGCCGCAAGAATGCGACGACAAGAAGATGGACCGCCGGCTATTCAAAAGACCTGAGCAAGCCCGATGCCGACCGATGAACGAACATCAAGCATGCCGATAGATGCCGCACTTGTTCGCCGGCTGATTGCTGCGCAGTTCCCCAAATGGGCGGACCTGCCGGTAGAGCCGGTCGAGCCTGGCGGCTGGGATAACCGCACGTTCCGGCTGGGCGATCGCATGTCGGTGCGGCTGCCGAGCGCTGCCGCCTATGTCGCCCAGGTCGAGAAGGAGCACCGCTGGCTGCCCCGCCTGGCGCCTCACCTGCCTCTGCCGATACCCGTGCCGCTGGCCAAAGGCGCGCCCGGGGAAGGCTATCCATGGCCTTGGTCCGTCTATCGCTGGCTTGGCGGCAGACCGGCGGCTGGTGGACTGATTGCCGATCTTACTGAGTTCGCCCGTTCGCTGGCCGGCTTTCTGGTGGCGCTCTACCGGATCGACGCTGCCGATGGGCCACCGGCAGGGCAGCATAATTTCCACCGCGGCGGCCGGCTTTCGGTCTACGACGCCGAGACCCGAGCCGCGCTCTCGGCGCTCGGCGGCCGCATCGACAAGGCCGCAGCCGAGGCCGTGTGGGCGACTGCGCTTGCCTCGCGATGGCAGGGGCCGCCGGTCTGGGTCCATGGTGACGTCGCCTCGGGTAATCTGCTCGTCGAAGATGGCAAGCTCTGCGCGGTCGTCGATTTCGGCAGTTCGGCTATCGGCGATCCTGCCTGCGACCTGGTGATCGCGTGGACGGAATTTTACGGCGAGAGCCGCCAGGCGTTCCGCGACGCCATTGCCCTTGATGAGCACAGCTGGGCGCGCGCTCGGGGCTGGGCGTTGTGGAAGGCGCTGATCGTCGCTTCGGGACATGACGGCAACCAGCGCGAGGCGGAAAAATTGTGGCGGGTCATCAATGAGGTGCTGGCGGATCACACAAACAGTCGGAGCGGGATGGCTAATTCAGTCTGAACGCATCCAGCTCTAACAACGAAAAGCATTACTGCCCGCCCATCTCCTTCTTGAATGTATCGAAATCGACCTGCATGCCGCTGAAGATGGTGCTCCAATGGCGGGTCAGCGCTGAAACGGCGACCGCCTCCTGGATCTCGTCGTCGGTGGCGCCGGCGCGCCTGGCATCCTGCGTGTCCGACCAGATACAGTAGTTGCACGGGATTTGCGCTGCCACCGCCAGCGAGATCAGCGACTTGACCTTCGGCGGCAGCGCCGTCTTGTCGCTGAGCTGGATGGCCTTGACCTCGGCCCATGCACCGGGCAGACCGGCTTTCGGGAACTGCTTTACGAAACCGGGCACCCCGCCCATGGTCGACTGGATGTCCTTGACGGTTGCGTCATACTCGTCGGCATAGGAAGGAGCTGCAGCCAGCGTCAGCACACAGGTGGCGGCGAGCAGGCAGGCACGGCGGATGGAAGAATGCGTTGATGAAAGAGCACGATAGACAGACATGACATTCTCCTCTGGTCTTTGCTAGCCTTACGGTGTAAGGTAATGTCGAAAAATGAACCTTACAGTGTAAGTTGTCAAGCGGCACCATGGACACATCGATCAAAAAAAAGCGACCGCGCGGCCGGCTTTCTCGCGAGATGATCGAGGATGCGGCTTTGAAGGTGATCGAGAGCGAGGGCCTAGCCGGGTTTTCGATGCGCAAGCTGGCGGCAGAACTCGGCTGCGAAGCCATGAGCATCTACCACCACTTTCCTTCGGCGGCGCAGCTCTTCGAAGCCTTGGTGGACCGGCTGATCGGCTCCATCGAAATGCCCGACGCGGATTTGCCCTGGCGGCAAAGATTGCGCAGCGCCGTGCTGGATTTCCGCCGCGTCGCGCGTGAGCACCCGGCCTTTGCCACGTTCCTTGTAACCTACCGGATGAATTCGCCGACCTGTCTCACTTGGCTGAACGGCATCCTTGGCCTGTTCGAGGCCGGCGGCTTCGGACCGGAGCTGGGTGCGCGGCTGTTCCGCACTACCGGCTATTATCTGATGGGTGCCATCCTCGACGAGACTGCCGGCTATGCAAAGGGGCCTTCGGGCGTGACTATCGTCAGCGACGAGCAACTGGCGCAGGATTTTCCAAAAGTAGCTGCCGCCGGGCGTTATTTCGGCACCGCCGAATTCGACCGGACGTTTGATCTCGGCCTTGACATGCTCCTGGACGAAATGGAGCGCGCCCGCGACGGCGCCAGCGCGCCGAACACCAGGTCTTGACCTCATGCGCTCTCTGTTCGCCCTGATACTGCTCATTGGTACCGGCATCGGCGTCGTCTATCCCTGGGCGATGACCAATTTCTCCGGCCGTGAGATCGGCACCTGGCGGGTTTACGACCAGGGCCGGTTCAAGCCGGTGACGGTGGCCCTGAGCGCACGCGACGGGCCGCTACGCGTGCTGGTCGATCTTACGGCAAGAGCCGAGCGCATCGTCTCGCAGCAGCGCACTGTGTTGACCCTGACTGCCACCACCGGCGGCAGGACGGTGCTCGCCTCGACGCTGCAGTTCAACCATTCCGACAATCCGCGCCAGGTCAGTCCGCAGCTGCCGGACAGGATCTTTCGCGATGAAGCCGGACTGATCCCGACCGTTACCGCCGGCCCCTACATCTTCACCGTCGGTCCGGGCGACGCCGAGGGCATTCCGATGCGGGCCGTCGACCTCGTCCTGCGCTCGGGTGCCGGCGAGGTCGACCGCCGGGCGCGGCCGGTCGGTTTTTCCCTGATGGCGGCCGGCCTGGCCGGGCTGGTGCTGGCATTCCGTTTCGGCGGCCGCCGGCCGGAAAATCCGAACTCGCAGCCGCCACCGCCGCGCTGGGGCAGGGGCTCCAATTGAACTATCGCCACGCCTACCATGCCGGGAACTTCGCCGACGTCGTCAAGCATGTCGTGCTCAGCCGGCTGATCGAATATCTGAAGCTGAAGGACAAGGCGTTTCGGGTCATCGACACCCATTCCGGAATCGGCCGCTACGATCTGTCCTCGACCGAAGCGCAAAAGACCGGCGAATGGCAAGGCGGCATCGGCCGGCTGGTCGATGCGGCCCTCGATGCGCCGGCGGCAGCACTGCTGGCGCCGTATCGTGAGGCTGTCCGTTCGCTCAATCCGGACGGCGGGGTGAAAAAATACCCGGGTTCGCCGCTGATCGCCCGGCACCTGATGCGCAAGCAGGACCGGCTGTCGGCGGTCGAACTGCACGCTAAGGATGCTGCCAGGCTGAAGGCGCTGTTCGACGGTGACTTCCAGACCCGGGTGATCGAGCTCGACGGCTGGCTGGCGCTCGGCGCGCATTTGCCGCCAAAGGAAAAGCGCGGCCTCGTGCTGATCGATCCGCCTTTCGAGGAAGAGGGTGAGTTCGGTCGCTTGGTCGACGGGCTGCAAAGAGCCCATCGGCGCTGGCCAGGAGGAATTTACGCACTGTGGTATCCGCTCAAGGACCGCAAGGCGGTCGCCGCCTTCCGCAAGGCGCTGAAGCAGACGGGCATTCCGAAGCTGCTCGATATTTGTTTTGAGATCAGGCCGGCCTCCGTCGAGCCGAGCCTCGACGGCTGCGGCATGGTGGTGGTCAATCCGCCCTTCACGCTGGAAGGCGAGTTACGGACGCTGCTGCCGGCGCTGCACCGACTGCTTGCACTCGAGCAGCCGTCGCATTGGACGCTGGACTGGCTGGCGGGAGAGTAGTTTGAGATGCGGCCCTGCCATTCAGACAGCGCAACAATCGTCGCCACAACCATGGTCGCTACAACCGCTTGACCGCGCGTCAGCGAATCCGCACAGTGCGCGCAGTCGACCTTGAGAGGCTGCCATGACTCGCTTCGCCCAATCCGCCCTTGCCGCACTGCTCGCCTTGTGCACGCCGTTGGCCGCACCACTTGGCGTCACCCAGGCAGTCCAGGCGGCCGACCTTGCAATCTATACCGACGAGGATAGCGGCGTCTGCGGCGAGGCCTGGGTCCTGGACAAGATCACCGACCGCTTCTCCTATCAGGTGCATCACGTGCCGCATCTGCCCGATGTGCAGATCGTCGACTTCCAGCGTATCCACCAGCATCGCTATCTGCCGGCCGACGACACCTGGCCGATCGGCCGCCGTTATTGCGGTGCCACCGTCAGCCTCTCCGACGGCCGCGCCCGCACCATCTGGTACCTGATCGAAGAAGGCCAGGGCTTTGCCTCGATCGGTGACAATGTCGAATTCTGCGTCTCGGGCTTCGACCGTTGGATGGTCTATAACGGCCGCTGCCGCGTCCTGCGCTGATCGCGCACTCGCTGATTCCGACTTTTTAGCACCGGCCACCTGATCGACCGTCACCGTTTCCATGCGGCGCAGCATTCGCGGGAAGCGCGATCTGCTGTCACGAGTTTGCGGGAAAACAGCACTACATGGATTCGCTTGTTTATACTGTTGCTCTCGGCGCGGTCGTTGCTGGCTTCGTCCAGGGGCTGTCAGGGTTCGCCTTCAGTCTGGTTGCCATGTCGTTTTGGGTTTGGACCGTTGAGCCCCAGCTTGCTGCTGCCATGGCGGTCTTTGGGGCGCTCACCGGCCAGATCATCGCTGCCGTCACCGTCCGCCGCGGTTTCGACCTCAAGCTTCTGCTGCCCTTCCTGATCGGCGGGGCCATAGGGATTCCGGTCGGTGTCGCCGTCCTGCCCTTGCTGGATGTGCAGTTGTTCAAGTTGGTCTTCGGTGCGCTGCTGGTCGTTTGGTGTCCCTTGATGCTCTTTGCGCGTCGCCTCCCTCCCATCACGGTCGGAGGTCCTGTTGCAGACGGTGCGATAGGTTTGGTCGGCGGCATCATGGGTGGGCTTGGCGGCTTCACCGGCCCGGTCCCAACGCTGTGGTGCGTGCTGCGCCAATGGGAAAAGGACAGGCAGCGCATTGTCATCCAGAATTTCAACCTTGTGACCCTCTCCATGACGATGGCCGCCTATCTTGCGGCCGGAAAGATCAAGCTCGAAATGCTGCCGATGTTTGCCGTCGTCGCGCCGGCGATGTTGATACCGACACTGCTTGGCGCGAGACTCTACATCGGCGTTAGCGAGGCGACTTTTCGAAAGATCGTCCTCACGCTCTTGGCCGCATCAGGTGCAGCATTGTTGGCATCGTCCTTGCCGCACCTCATGAGCCGGTTTTGAACGACACACAGAAATCCCCGACTTCCGCCGTGCCATGCGCTATCGACCGATGCGGCCCGCTCCCGATAGGTAGGCGCAGATCAGTTCGACGAGTTGCTTTTGCAGCTCCGGCGCGGCGAGCATGTTCCGGCGTGCCGCGTTGTGGATCACACCTTCGATCGCCGACGACAGCACGCCCGCCACGGTCTCTATGTCGATGCCTTTCCTTGGCTTGCGATAGGCGGCGACGGCAGTCGCATAATGATTGAGGTATTGTGTTTGGAACGACGCATGGGCGGCCCTGGAGCGGCGATCGCCCGGCGCCTCATCGAGCAGAACCTGGTGTAGTGTCGGGTGAATGCTGTGCGCCGCGATCATGCCGTGCACCAGCTCCTGCGCGAATTTCCTGAGCGGCTTTTGGTCTTCCGCCGAATCGTGAATGACCGACAGCACATGATCGAAGTGACGGCGCCGGACGGCTTCGAGAAGGGAAAGCTTGTCGGGAAAATACTGGTAGAGCGTGCCGATGCTCACACCTGCCGTCTCGGCAACCTTGTTGGTGGTGAAGCCGGCCCAGCCTAGCCCGCTCAGAACATGAGCCGCCGCGTCGATGATCGCCTCGACGGTTGCCCTGGAACGCGCCTGGCGCGGCTGCTTGCGCATGCGCGAATGCGGTTTTGCAATGCGAGTAGACACGCCCGCCCATTCTCCTGAAAATATAAACAACATACTCGCATTTCCGAAAAAGGACACTGGCCATGAGTGCGCTCGCTCTGCTTCGCAGCCTGTTTGCCTATCAGGCCTGGGCCAATGACGAACTGCTGGAAAAGCTGGCGAGTCTCGACCCGCATGTTCACGACAAGCAACGGCAGGCCGTGATACGGCTCGTCGATCACAGCCATGTGGTTTCGCGGATATTCTCGGCGCACTTGGTTGGTGCAAGCCATGGCTACTCCGCCGACACCACCGAGGACACGCCGGCGTTCGACGAACTTCGCGCCGCGGTCGCGGCGACCGATCGCTGGTATCTCGATTATCTCGAAACCGTTTCGTCGCGGCAGCTGTCCGAGCCTGTCGCATTCGTGTTCACCGACGGGGATAAGGCATTGATGTCGCGACAGGAAATGCTGACCCACATCGTACTGCACGGCGTCTATCATCGCGGTGAAGCGGGGCGCATCCTGGCGCAGATTTCCGTCATGCCGCCATGGGATACCGTTGCCGTCCATCTCCACAGGGCCGAGCCTTCGCGCCGGCTGCAGATGAGCCGTGAGCCGCTCGGCGCCTGAGCGGCCAAGCGCTTTCGATCACGCGGTCGGCTCGACCGGATCTATCGAGCGATATCCTCTTCTCAGAAATGCGAGCTATCTGCTCACTTTCATCGCGTCGTGCAAGATAGTGCAGCGGCGTGCTCGGCGCGTTGCTTCCTACTTACCTGTAGTTTATCTTTTCGGACAAGACGAGGCGGGCGACCGCCTTCGTTCTTGACAATGTTCGCGCTGAGCGTCGGACGTTGAAGCGCAAAGCTGGGCGAAAAGGTCCTGAGCTTGACGAGAAGACCGGTCGAGATAGAGCGACCAGAATTTCTGTCGCAGAACTTCGCTGCGGGGCACAAAGATTCGCAACCGATTTTCGCGCCGGTAAAATGGTCGCCCGCTCGCCGTAACCGAAACTTAAGCTGCAAAAATCATTCTAATGCTTCGCTGGCTAGCAAGCCGCGAGTCAGATATGCAATGCGCGCCGGGTCAATAACGGCCGTCGGCACAACGGAAGGGGCATGATATGGCTAAGCAGTCATCCAAAGCGCCGGCATCCAAGGCACCGGCAAAGTCACCGGCAAAGAAAGCACCAGCAAAAGCAGCCGCGGCAAAGGCCGCAACTGCTGTGAAGAAAGCAGCACCCGCTGCGAAAGCGAAGGCCGCTGCGCCTAAGGCAAAAGCAGCGCCGGCCAAAAAGCCGGCCGCCAAGGCCGCGGCAAAACCAGCCGTAAAGAAAGCAGCACCGGCCAAGGCCAAGGCTGCACCGGCAAAGAAGGCGGCACCGGCCAAAAAGCCGGCTGCAAAGGCCGTGGCGAAGCCCGCTGCGAAGAAGGCAGCACCGGCAAAGGCCGCCGCTGCGAAATCTTCTGCGGCAGTGAAGAAGGCAGCGCCCGCGGCCAAGCCGAAGGCAGCGCCCGCAAAGGCGAAGGCCAAGAAGTAGTCGCGGTCCTGCTACCGCTGGGGACAGTACTCAAGACAGCCAGGGCGGGATGCCGGACAGGCGCCTCGCTTCTTGGTTGACGGTCGGGCAGGACGAGAAAGAGGCGGGAGGAAGACGTCTTTTCGCAACTCCCAGGACTTCGCCATGCGGCGAAGTCCGGTGGGATGTTCGTGGCTGCCGAAAACCAACCTTCGGTGCAAGGCCGAGTTGGTAGTTGCTCGGATCTGGATTGTCCGACCTGCTCGCGTCTGCCGCCGCTCCTCCGGCTCATCGCATCCGAACGCGACACTATGGCTGCACGCTGGCGGCGCGGTTTTCCGCCTCTGGCCGTTGATGAACCCTGCATGATCGGTCAACAGTGCCCGCGCACGAGCCCCTGTCGGAATCGATTTTCGGTAAGGGTCATGCGCGAAGTCACAATGCTACCGCGTCCTTTTGCGCGTCCAACAGGGCAAATGGAGCTGTAGCCGGCAAACAGGAATCGACAATGCCCAGACTGCTCTACGCGTCTACTTCCCCCTACAGTTCCAAGGTGCGCATGGCAGCACTTCATGCCGGCATTGCGGTTGATCTCGTGCCGATAAAGACCGAGGAAAGGCCGGCCGAACTGATCGGCGCCAATCCGCTCGGCAAGATCCCGGTGCTGGTGCTCGATGACGGCCGCTCAGTCCACGACAGCCGCGCCATCACCCAGCATCTCAACCGGATGTCGAAGAACGCATTGTTTCCGCGCAATCCCGATAAGCGCCTCGAGGCGGAGGTGCTGGAGGCATTGGCCGACGGCATCTGCGACTGCGCGCTGTCGATGGTCTATGAGCGGCGCACGCGGCCGGAAGAGATGGTCTACCAGCCTTGGCTCGAGCGCCAGTGGACGAAGATTTCGGCGGCACTCGATCTGCTCAACGCCAACCCGCCGAAGCTGCCGAAGAAAATCACCCTAGGCCAGATCGCATTGCGCGCCTGTCTCGGCTATCTCTCGCTGCGCTTCGCTGGAAAATGGGAAAAGGGCCGCGGCCGGCTGACGCGCTGGGCGGCACGCTTCGACGAGAAGTTCCCGGAGCTGAAGCCCGCCATCCCGGCTTGAGGGCGGGCGGCCTTAAGCCGTGCCACAAAAAAAGCCGGGCGCGAGGCCCGGCTTTTTCGTGTCGTGGCTTGGACGACTTAGAACTTCATACCGACGCCGAAAGTGACGCGATTGTCGGTCGACTTGACCTTGCCGATACCGTCGAAGTCCTTCCTGCCGAAGTCGGTGTAACGATACTCGACACGGCCGAACACATTGTCGGTGATCTTGATGTCGGTACCCACGCCGGCCGTCCAGCCAAACTGCGTGTTGGTGTCGCTGACGCCGGCCGCTTCAATCTTCTGGTTCTTCAGCGCGCCACCGGCGGTGCCGTAGAGCAGGATGTCCGGGGTGACGGCATAGCCGAGGCGGGCACGCAGCGAGCCCTCGAAGCCACCCTTGGCCTCGATGCCGGCATCGTCGCCCTTGACGCCGTTGTAGCCGATGTCGGCTTCGGCACCGTAGACGAAGTTCTCCTGCTGCCAGTTATAGCCGCCGAAGACGCCGCCGACAAAACCCTTGGTGTCGACGTCGACGCCAATATCTTTGGCTTTGGCATGGCCGGCGAAGCCGTAGCCGACGCTCACACCGGCATAGGGACCGGCCCAGGATGCGACCGGAAGTTCTGCAATCGGGGCAGGTGCCGGCGGCTCTTCCTGAACCACGTCCGCGGCATAGGCAGTTCCGCCGAGGGCGAACAGCCCAAACGCCACCGCCAGCGGTCGCGCAAATTTAAGATTGGCTTGCATTGTTCTTTACTCCTTAAGCCACAGGACACAGGCTTGTTTTTCATGAGCGCCCTCAACCCGTCCGGGGGATGAAACGGATCCGGCGTTCAACGGTTGCAAATGTCGTGTCGAAATGCGGCTGAAGCGAACCTGAACTTGGGTCATTCCCTGGCACGAATGAGGCAGAACCTTGACGTTGCATCTTCGCAACAGCGAATGTCAGCAGGTTCGCCGTGCTGCACTGCACACGGCTTGGTATAAGGGCTCCAGCGCCCTATATTGCGGACGGGCTGGCCCGAATTCCGGTCGAGCCAGAACGCCCACCGGCCACTTTGCCACAATCTTGCCCCAGGTGGAAATGGGATTTAACGCTTGGCGGGCCATAATTTGCCGGCGCTATCCCGGCAGGTCGGAATCGGCATCGGATTAAGGATTGACAGATGAGCAAGCTCGCCGCGACGGCACTGGTGACGGGCGGGGCGAAGCGGATCGGCAGGGCGATCGTCGAAGATCTTGCCGCGCATGGTTTTGCCGTCGCCATTCACTGCAATCGCTCGCTGGCCGAGGCGGAGGCACTGGCGGCCGAAATCAACAGTGGTCATTTTGGTCGACATGGCCGGGCGGCTGTGATTGCTGCCGACCTGACCGACATGGACGCCGTCGGCAACCTTGTCGGCCGCGCGGCGGCGGCGCTCGGGCCGGTGTCGCTGCTGGTCAACAACGCCTCGCTGTTCGAGCACGACAGCATTGAGGATTTCGACTGGCCGGCCTGGGATCGCCATTTCGCCGTGCATGTCAAGGCGCCGGCGCTGTTGGCGCAGACTTTCGCGCGGGCCTTGCCGCAGAACAGTGAGGGGTTGATCGTCAACATGATCGATCAGCGCGTCTGGCGGCCGACGCCGCGTTATTTTTCCTATGCGCTGTCGAAGTCGACGTTGTGGGCGGCGACCGAGATGATGGCCCAGGCGCTGGGGCCCCGCATCCGCGTCAACGCCATTGGTCCTGGCCCGACCTTGAAGAACACGCGCCAGCACGACAGCGATTTCGATGCCCAGATTGCCGGCCTGATCCTGAAACGCGGCCCGGAATTGCCGGAATTCGGTGCCACTATCCGTTATCTCTGGGCGGCACGCTCGGTCACCGGCCAGATGATCGCGCTTGACGGCGGCCAGCATCTTGCATGGCAGACGCCCGATGTGACAGGCATGACGGAATGAGCCCCATGGACCAGAAACACAAAACGCGCGGTGGCGCCGACGACCTGCCGCCCGAAATCGACCTCGAGGACGAGGCGGCCGAGGAAGTCGTCGAGCCTGCGGCCAGCGGTCCGGACGTCACCTTCACCGCCATCGACTGGGCGCCGCATGCCGGCGACGCCGACGGCATGGTCGGCGCCGAGGTGATTCAGACGCTGGTCAAACGGCTGCCCAATGCGCCCGGCGTCTACCGTATGATGAATGCCACCGGCGACGTGCTCTATGTCGGCAAGGCACGCAGCCTGAAGAAGCGGGTCACCAGCTACGCGCAAGGCCGGTTCCACACCAGCCGCATCGGCCGCATGGTGCGCGAGACGTCGACGATGGAGTTCGTCGTCACCCGCACCGAGATCGAAGCGCTGCTGCTTGAAGCCAACCTCATCAAGCGCTTGCGGCCACGCTTCAATGTGCTGATGCGCGACGACAAGTCGTTCCCCTATATCCTGTTGACCGGCGATCATGTCTCGCCCGGCATCTACAAGCATCGCGGCGCGCGCTCGCGCAAGGGCGATTATTTCGGCCCCTTCGCCTCGGCCGGCGCCGTCGGCCGCACCATCAACTCGCTGCAGCGCGCCTTCCTGCTCAGGAGCTGCACCGACTCCTTCTACGAGAACCGCACCCGGCCTTGCCTTTTGTTCCAGATCAAGCGCTGCGCCGGCCCGTGCACCGGCGAAATCTCGCATAGCGACTATGCAAGGCTTGTCGCCGAGGCGAAGGATTTTCTCTCCGGCCGCAGCCAGAAGGTGAAGACGGAGATCTCCGCTGCCATGCAGCAGGCTTCGGAAAACCTCGATTTCGAACGCGCCGCCATCTATCGCGACCGGCTGGCGGCGCTGTCGCATGTGCAGAGCCATCAAGGCATCAATCCGCAGACCGTCGACGAGGCCGATGTCTTCGCTATCCATCAGGAGGGCGGCCAGGTCTGCATCCAGGTGTTCTTTTTCCGCACCGGCCAGAACTGGGGCAACCGCGCCTATTTTCCCAAGGCCGATCCGGCGCTCGAAGCCGGCGAGGTGCTGGGGTCGTTCCTGGCGCAGTTCTACGACGACAAGCCGACGCCGCGCACCATCCTGTTGTCGCATGGCGTCGAGGACCAGGAATTGCTGGCGGAGGCGCTCTCCACCCGCGCCGGCCGCAAGGTGTCGATCTCCGTGCCGCAGCGCGGCGAGAAGAAGGACCTGACCGACAATGCGCTGCAGAATGCGCGCGAAGCGCTCGGCCGGCGGCTCGCCGAAACCTCGACCCAGGCGCGGCTGCTCACTGGCTTTGCCGAGACCTTCGGCCTGGAAAAACCGCCGGTGCGCATCGAGGTCTATGACAACTCGCACATCATGGGCACCAACGCCGTCGGCGCCATGGTCGTCGCCGGGCCGGAAGGTTTTGTGAAGAACCAGTATCGAAAGTTCAACATCCGCTCGACCGAGATCACGCCGGGCGACGATTTCGGCATGATGCGCGAGGTGATGCAGAGGCGCTTTTCGCGGCTGTTGAAGGAACATGGCGATGCCCCGCAAACCGGCGGCGCGGGCGAGGCGGGCCCTACCGAACCGGGCGACGATATCGAGGTCGCGGGCGGCTTTCCCGCCTGGCCCGACGTCATCCTCATCGACGGCGGCCAGGGCCAGATGACGGCGGTGCACAAGATCCTCGCCGATCTCGGCATAGAGGACCGCGTGGTGGCCATCGGCATCGCCAAGGGGCAGGACCGCGATGCCGGCCGCGAACGCTTCTTCGTCAAGGGCAGGGTCCCATTCTCGCTGCCCGTACGCGATCCGGTGCTCTATTTCGTCCAGCGGCTGCGCGACGAGGTCCATCGTTTTGCCATCGGTTCGCACCGCGCCCGCCGCAAGAAGGAGATGGTCAAGAGCCCGCTCGACGAGATCAGCGGCATCGGCCCCGGCCGCAAGCGCGCGCTGCTGATGCATTTCGGTACGGCCAAGGCGGTCAGCCGCGCCGCCGTCGAGGACCTGATCAAGGTCGACGGCATTTCCGAGCAGGTGGCGAAATTAGTCTATAATCATTTTCACGAGAGCTAAGACCTATTGCCGATATTTCGGCTGGCTAATCGATTCTGGCCTGTTGACCCCCCACATTCGCTTCTGATTTGACTAAGCAGGCAGAAAGAGTTCCCAAAACATGTCCCAGCGCGCGTTCAACCTGCCCAACATGCTCACTTACGCCCGCATCCTGGCGGTGCCGCTGGTCGTGCTGTGCTTTTTCCTGGAGGGGCATCTGAAATCGAGCGACTTCGCCCGCTGGTCGGCGCTCATCATTTTCCTGCTCGCCTCGATCACCGATTACTTCGACGGCTATCTGGCCCGCGCCTGGCAGCAGACCTCCAACATCGGCAAGATGCTCGACCCGATCGCCGACAAGCTGCTGGTCGCCACTTGCCTGCTGCTGCTTGCCGCCGATACCGATCGTCATGCCGGCATCGCCGGCTGGTCGCTATGGGCGGCGATCATCATCCTGTGCCGCGAGATCCTGGTTTCGGGCCTGCGCGAATATCTGGCGGCTTTGAAGGTCTCGGTGCCGGTGACGCAGCTCGCCAAATGGAAGACCACCATCCAGATGATCGCCATCGCCTTCCTGCTGGCGGGACCCGCCGGCGACAAGATCTTCCCGCTGACCACCCAGACCGGGCTGGTGCTGCTGTGGATCGCCGCCCTGGTGACGCTCTACACCGGCTACGACTATTTCCGCGCCGGCCTCAAGCACATCATGGATGAATAAAATGTCGACGAAGCTCATCTATTTCGCCTGGGTGCGCGAGCGGATCGGCAGACCGGAGGAAGAGGTCGAACTGCCGGCCGGCATCGAAACGGTCGCCGACCTGTTGCGCTGGCTGAAATCACGCGGCGAGGAGTACGAGAACGCGCTGCAATATCCTGACGTGATCCGCGTCGCCATCAACCAGGAACATGTCGAGCACCGCGAGAAGATTGCCGGCGCGCGCGAGATCGCGCTGTTCCCGCCGATGACCGGTGGCTGAACCATGTCCGCGGTGGTGCCTGTCGTGCGCATCCAGGCGGAGGATTTCGACGTCGCCGCCGAGATCGCCAGGCTGACCAGGGGTCGCAACGACATCGGCGCTGTGGTGACCTTCTCCGGCCTTTGCCGCGACGAGCAAGGCAGGCTATCCGCGCTCGAGCTCGAACATTATCCCGGCATGGCCGAAGCCGAGATATCCCGCATCGCCGGCGAGGCAATCGAGCGCTGGCCGCTGCAGGGGCTCACCGCGATCCATCGCCACGGCAAGATCGCGCCGGGCGAAAACATCGTCCTGGTGGTGGCCGCTTCCGCCCACCGGCAGGCGGCGTTCGAGGCCGCGAATTTCCTGATGGACTATTTGAAATCACGGGCGCCTTTCTGGAAAAAGGAACACCATAGCGACGGTTCCGAGGGCGGCTGGGTCGATGCCAAGGAGGCCGACGACAAGGCGGCGAGCCGCTGGAAACGAGACTGACCAGGCGTTCCGCGAGCCCTCAACCTTTGTCAGTGCCGATCAGATGGTCGAGCGAAATCCGGCCGGGTCCCCAGGCCATGATGCCAAGCGCCATCGCCGCCCAGGTAATGTGCAGCGGCCAGCCGTCCGGCACGGTGAGCTCGATGACCAGCGTCATCACCAGCAACCCGAATGCCGCCAGTCGCGTCGCCAGGCCGAAAACAAGGAGAACTGGCAACACGATCTCTGCTGACCCTGAGGCGAACGCCACCAGCCCAGGTGCCGGAAAATCGTAAGGGCCGCCCGGCAGATGCAATTTGAGTTCCGAGCTGAAAAGCAGCACGGCGACATCGTTCAACTGTAGAAAACCGTCCCATTTGTTGACGCCGGACCGCCAGAACGGGACGGCGAGGCCGCAGCGCAGAACAAGCTGCGTCAGCGATGGCGTCGCGATCGTGCGCAGGGCGACATTCAGCCTTTCGACGAGAGCGGCGACCCCTCGCGGTTCGGTGCTCGCGTTCTGTCCATCGCTCATCGTGCTCACCTTTCGTGATGTGCCGTCGTGAAGGCTCCCGCTTCCAGCACGCCGGCAATGTTGGCGGAAAGCTCGAATTCGGCACTCTCCGCAAATGCCGCCGCGGCCGCCGCGCCGAGCGCCTCGCCCGCGATCAGATGCGAGACAAACACTGCGCCGCCGGGCGGCAGGTGGCGGACGAAGACCTCGAGGCCGGGCCGCGTGACCAGCGCATCTTCGGCGCCCGTTGCCCGGATCGGCCCAACAGGAGCCTCGTTCCGGTTTGCCGCGAAGACCGTGACTGCCGGGAACCGGGAGCGCGCGACCCGCGTCGCCGGATGCGGCCGCAGCACGGTATCGGCAAGCCTCTCGCGAGCGATCGACGCCAGTGCCTCAGCCGACAGCGCCTCCGCGTCGGCGGCATGATAGGCGTCGAGCCAAGCCCGCTCGATGCGCGCCACGTCGGCCAGCCACGGCATCGACTGCGCGTATTCGTAGCGCTCGATGAAATCGGGAAAGTCGCGGCCATATTCGAATAGAAGCGGCGAGGTAGGTGGCGTTTCGCGGATGTGAAATCGCGCCATCGCGCGAAAGAAATCCGGGCCGGTGATGCGCAGCGTCGCTGGAAAGCTGGCGGCCAGCGCATCGATCAGGCTGACCGTGACGTTGTTGCGGTAGACGGCATATCGCTTGACCGCAGCCTTCCCGTTCGGCCCCGAGACAGAGTCAGGCGGGGCACGGTCAGGATCGAGCAAACCGGCGGTGAATGCCGCAGCATAATCAAGCCGGCGGCCGAGATCGCCCGACTGGAGCTCATCCTGCGGCATGGGCTTTTCCGAAATCGGCATGACGGTCGAGGATGGCTTGGGCGGCGGCTGCCTCCGCCTTGAGCACCGGCCACTCGGGGATGTCGCTGTCCCATTCGATCAGCGTCGGCAGTGGTCCGCATCGGCCGATGACGATATCGAAAAGCGTCCACACCGCGTCGGCAACCGGGCCGTCATGGCTGTCGATGAGCAGCAGGTCGCCCTCGTCGTCCTTCTGCCTGGCGTGCCCGGCCAGATGGATTTCGCCGACATGCTCGAGCGGGAAATCCGCGAGGTAGGAAAGGCCCGAATAGCCGTGATTGGTGGCCGAGACGAAGACGTTGTTGACGTCGAGCAGCAGGCCGCAACCGCTACGCCGAACCAGCTCGCGGATGAAATCCGTCTCGCTCATCGTCGATTCCGGAAAAAGCACATAGGTCGAAGGATTCTCGAGCAGGATCGGGCGGCCGACCGTGCCCTGCACCTCGTCGATGTGATCCGCCACGCGCGAAACCGTTGCCGGCGTGTAGGGCAGGGGAAGCAGGTCGTTGTAATAGGTGGTGTCGTGCGTCGACCAGGCGAGATGCTCTGAAACGAGCGCCGGCTCGTAGCGATCGACCAGCGCCTTGAAACGACCGAGATGCGCCTTGTCGAGCGGCTGCGGGCCGCCGATCGACATGCAGACGCCATGCAACGAGACGGGATAGTCGCGGCGGATGCGGGCGAGCGCGTCGTGCGGCGGGCCGCCGGCGCCCATGTAGTTTTCCGCATGAACCTCGAAGAAGCCGCTTTGGGGGCCGTCGCCGAGGATTGCGGATAGATGCTCATGCTTGAAACTGGTGCCGGCAAGCCCGGCGACAGGGTGCGCCGGAAAGCGCGAGGCCTTCGACATGCGGGATGCTGGACGGCTCGGTCCGTTCATCGTCATCGCCGCTTTCCGGGCAGGGCACATCGCTTACGATGGGACGTCGCGGGTCAGCTCGGTGGGTGAGCCCTTGCGGCCGCCGGGTAGGTCCATCGTCGTGCAGGTGCCGCCGTCGACGAACTTCCAGGCGTTGCCTTGATAGTCGACGGTCGAGGTGCCTTGGCAGGTGGTCCCCGGGCCTGCCTTGCAGTCGTTCTGTCCCTTCAAGGCGACGCCAAAGCACTTCTCCTTGCCGGCGTCCATCGCTGCCTTGACCTGTGCCTCGGTCAGCGGCGCGGCCGTCGCAAAAGAAGCAAGAGCCGTGGCAACTGCGCTGGCCAGTAAGGCCGCACTCACGGTTGATCTCGTTGACATGATTTCACCTCCGGTTGGGTTTCAGGCGCATTCTCCTCAGCGCGCATTGGTCAGTTCGGTCCGGATGCCCGCCGTGTTACGTCTGTTGGAACACGAATTCGTGATCGCCGGAGGCTTGGCCGAGCGTGGCCCGAACAGAGTTTGCAGAGCGGCCGAGGAGGCGGACGACAAGGCGGCGGGCCGCTGGAAGCAGCCGCCGGCCAAATAAATCCCAGCGACAGCCATGCCCATACCCCGCCAGCCATTCATTGACCGCAATCCTGCGAGACTTTGGCTGGAAGGGGAGAAGGATCATGCTGGACAGGATCGCCGAATTCTTCATCTTCGGACTGGTGCCGCTGGCCGTCGGCATACTTGCCGCTCCGGATCGTTCCGTGGCTGCCGAAAAGACCCTCAAGGGCGAGGTGATGTATCGCGAGCGCATCGCGCTGCCGCCCAATGCCGTGCTTTCCGTGCAGCTTGCCGACGTGTCGCTGGCCGACGCGCCGGCCGCAATCATCGGCGAGCGCAAGGTGGTGCCGGCCGGGCAGGTGCCGATCAAGTTCGAGATCAGCTTCGATCCGCGGGTGATCCGGCCTGATATGACCTATGCGCTGCAGGCGCGCATCACTGTCGATGACCGGCTGCTGTTCGTCACCGATACGCGCCATCAGGTCGACCCGCTCAGCGACGCGCCACAAACCATCATGCTGAAAATGGCGGCGCCGGACGACGAGCCGGCGGCAGCTTCCGTGTTCGGCCAAAGCTGGCTTGTCGAATATATCGACGGCATCGGCGTGATTGCCGAGCCGCGGGCGACATTCCGCATCAGCGAAGCCGGCAAGGCCGGCGGCAGCGGCCCTTGCAACGTCTATTTCGCCACCGCCAAGGTGGACGGCTCGACGATCGCCGTCAGCGACATCGGCTCGACCTTCAAGGCCTGCGCGCCTCAGGTCATGGCAGAGGAAAAGGCGCTGTTCGAGGCGCTGGCCAAGGCAGCGTCCTACCACGTCGACGCCGGCAAGCTTGTCATTGCCGACAGAGACGGCCGCGACATCCTGCGCTTCAACGCCGCGAGCTAGCGCTTGGTCCGTGCCGACTGGCCGCCCGCGCGGCAGCCGCATGCCGATCACGTTGTGTTTCAGCGGGAATAGGCCGAGCAGGGGGTCCGTTAGTTCTTCATAAGATGGCGGGTAAGGCAAAAGGGACGTTTGTCCCTTCGTTGAAGCCGCCAGAATGGCTGCGGCTCGTTCTGGCCACTCAAAGGAGTCCAGACATGAAAACGCACACACTTATCCTTGCCGCCACCGGTGCATCGCTCCTTGCCTTTACCGGCCTTGCCAAGGCGGACGACCATCTCGTCAATGCTCTTGACCACGGTCTCAAAGCGGACAGCCAACCGTTCCAGACCAACAAGGCCGGCCATAGCGGCGATCTCGCGCCGGGGCAGGGCAGCCCGTTTTCAGGTGAAGAGACCAAGACCCCGTCCACCGACACGCCGGCGGCGAATGAACATGCGAACGTGAAGGAACGCCAGGCGAAATAGACTGCAGAACCCGCCGCTAGGGGGCGGCGGGCGACATACATCCTACCGGCGAGGCCGCATCCACGATGCATTCTCAATTCGGCGCGAGTTTGAATACCGCGCCATAGTGATAGGGCGGCACATCAACCAGCTCGGCGAGCTTGAACCCGCTGGCTTCCACCGCCGCGGTGGTCTGTTCGGGTGACAGCCTCAGCTCGGTCTTTGGCCCGCGCGGCTCGCCCAGGACCGTGGTTTGCTCGCGCGGATACTGGTGCCAGTTGACGATGGCAAAACGACCGGCAGGACCAAGTGTCGTCCGCACGGCGCGGGCAAGGCGCGGCCGGTTCGGGACGCCATGGAAAGCGTTGGCCATGAAAACGAAGTCGACGGTTTGAGGCACCAGCCCGGCAAGCTCATAGGCGTCGCCCGCCACAAACTCGCAATTGCTCGCGCCTACTTCGGTCAGCCGCCGCCTGGCGACCTCGAGCATATCTGCATCGATGTCGATGGCGATTACATGACGCGCGACCCTGGCGATTGGTATCGTGAACCAGCCGTCGCCGCAGCAGAGATCGACCACGTCCGTGCCGGGCTTCATGCCTACTGCCGCCAGGACGCTGGCAGGCTCGGGCCACAGCGCTTCCCACCAGCCGCTGGTTGGCATTTCGGTGCCCTGGAAGAAGCCGGGAATGGTGCTGGTCATGGCCTGGTCGGCTCCATTGTCGGGACCGCCTTTGATCCGCCACTCCGAGCTTAACGCACCCGTGACCCGTCGAGGAGCCTGAAGCTGAAAATGTTCGCTAACAAAAAAGGCCGGCGTTGTGCCGGCCTTTTGATGGGGTTCTGGATGCCGGCTCAGCCGACGATCTCGGTGTCCGAGAACCAGTATTTGATCTCCTGCGCGGCGGTTTCCGGCGCATCGGAACCGTGCACGGAATTCTCGCCGATCGACAGCGCGTGCAGCTTGCGGATGGTGCCTTCGGCGGCGCTTGCCGGATTGGTGGCGCCCATCACTTCGCGGTTCTTGGCGATGGCGTTCTCGCCTTCCAGTACCTGCACGACCGTCGGGCCCGACGACATGGACTCGACCAGCTCGCCGAAGAACGGACGCTCCTTGTGGACGGCATAGAAACCTTCCGCTTCGCGGCGGCTCATCCACACCCGGCGCGAAGCGACGACGCGCAGGCCGGCATCTTCCAGTATCTTGATGATGGCGCCGGTGAGATTGCGACGGGTCGCGTCCGGCTTGATCATGGAAAAGGTGCGTTCGAGCGCCATGGGATCGTCCTTGTGATGGAGAATGGAATTGAGGGTGGCGGGCTCTATACAAGCCGCCCGCCGCCTTGCCAAGGGGACGCCGGCCCGGCGCGCATTTCTGCGCCGGGGCGGCGGACTTTCAAGTCGAACCATGCCGCCGCTCCACCTTTTTGCTGAGCATCGGATTTCCCGAAAACCGGTGGGTCGATCAACTGGCCGCCCTATAGCGCGTCGTCGTCAGCCTGAGACTACGTCGTCATAACTGCATCTCGATCGTCAGGTTGGCCGTGTCGCCAGCCCCGAGGCCTTCGCGGACCCGCACCGCGGTCTTGATCGGCAAGAGCAGCCTGCCGGATTTCTTGTCGGGAAACAGCGATGTCCGCCATCTGGTCTGGCCGATGACGGCTTCCACGCCAAGCGAACCCCAGGGTCGTGCCATCCCCATCATCGCCGTCTTGATCCGGGTTCCAAGCTCCGGCGGCAGCGTCACGAAATGCCAGCCGCCCTTGCCCGGATAGACCCAGATCTCGGCCTGCATGTCATAGCGGAACATTTCTATGCCCTTCCTCAGGTAAGGCCGTCATGACTGGCTTTGCCATGCTGCCTTGTTGGCGATGCTGACGATCGGCGAACCATCGATGATTTCCACAGCCCTGCGGGGGAAAGCCATTCTTCCCTGCAAAGAGGATGGCAGCGCCGCCATTGCACTATCGCCTTGTTACGATAGACGGCCGCCGCGTTTCCCAGCCTTCCCGTTCCAGTTCCGGCACGCTGTGGTTCTCGCTGGCGTAGCCGATGCAGAAGTAACCGATCAGCGTCCACTCCGGCGGCACGTCCAGGATCGTCGCCATCTCGGCCGGATCGAGGATCGAGACCCAGCCCATGCCTATTCCTTCGGCGCGTGCCGCCAGCCACATCGTGTGCACCGCCATGACAGCGGAGTAGTCTATGGTGGCTGGCATGGTCAGGCGTCCGAGCCCATGCCCTTGCTCGGTTGCGCGGTCGGCGAAAACCGCAAGCTGGCAGGGCGCCTCGTTCAGCCCGGCAAGCTTCAGGCGTCCATAGAGCGCGGCGCGTTCGCCGCAAAAATTTGCGAGTGCCTCCGCGTTGCAGCGCTCGAAGCATGCCCTGACGGCGGCGCGGCGTGCTTCGCTCTCGACGATGACGAAGCGCCAGGGCTGGCTCAGCCCGACGGACGGCGCGGCGCCGGCAAGCTCGAGCAGGCGCTCCAGCGCCCCTTCGGGGAGCGGCGTCGGCTCGAACCGCCTGACATCGCGCCGCCACAGGAAAAGATTGGCGAGCCCGGCGCGAAAGTCGGCCGGGAACTCTGGGTTTGTGGTCATGGCGCGCTGCCTTTGTTGTGGTTGCCCGGTTCGCCGGACTTCGTCTTGTTTGCTTCGATCCGGGCAGTGATGAGGCGCCTCAAGCGACACTTCGTCTACCCGCATTGTCGCGTTTCGCCGGGCGCGAATTCTAATGCATGTCGCGCCAAAGCATGCCCTCGGGCTTGACCCGAGGGTGTGCAGCGGTTTTGCGGTAACGACATGCATCAAAAAACGAACCTAAAGCGCGCCACATGAGGCCGGTCGAACGCGAGGCGCTTTAGCCGAGGCCGGACGACATCGCCGCGATCTACGCCGTTGGACCTTGATCGGCAAACAAAACCCGCCTCGGCAAGCCGGGCGGGTCGTTGGAGCCAATTAGCACCATAACCAAATTTAGTAGCATAGCTGCCGGCACAAAGCAAGAACAAAATGTGGCGCCGCTGATGAAACTGTCGATTTCAACTCTCGAGTGGGGCGATCGCTGCGGCCGCGACCGTGCGGCCGAGGCCGCCATGCAGATCGAGGCATCGTTCGAACCATTGCGCCACCAAATCGCTGTCGTCGAGTAGCCGGTAGGGCGTGGCGATGCGCGCCCATTGCAGCGCGCCGAAAACGATGTAGTCGGCAAACAGCGGCGACGGGCCGCCGATGAAGGGCTGATAGCCAAGCATCGAGCGGAGCGGCTCCAGCGAGGCGCGGAAGCTGGCGAGCCCGGCGTCGCGGGTGGCGTATACCGCCTCCAGGCGCTTGCCGAAGCGCTGCTCGCGGTTCTGGCGGAAATAGGCGGCGTTCGCCTCGTCCTGCATGGCATGCAGGTCCAGTATCGCCGCGGTGGTGACGTAGGGATGGATGGTCAGCTGCGACCAGCGTTCGATGAAGCGCGCCGTCGCCTTGCCGCCGTCGCCGGAAAACAATGTCGGCCGCTCGGGATAGGCCTCCTCGAGATAGAGCGCGATAGCGAAGGAATCGGCGACCACCGTCTCGCCGTCGCGGATCACCGGAACGAGCTTCGAGACGCCGCCTTCCACCTTCGGCACTTCGAGAAAACGGGTCGGCACGCTGGTGATGTCGAGCCCTTTGTGGGCCAGCGCCATCGCCGCCTTCCAGCAATGTGGGCTGAATGGGCGGGCGGCGTCGCGTCCGACAAGGTCGTAGAGCAGAATGGTCATTGGCGGCAGCGTCCTTGCAGTCTAACTATGCCCGAAACAGACCCGCGCGAAACAGGGTCTCGCAGGTCGAGAGAAGAATGAAACAGCATTTCAGGATGTTTGCGGCCTACAATCAATGGGCTAATGGCCGCATCTACGATGCCGCCGCCGATCTCGACGAGGAAGAGTTCGACCGCAATATCGGCGTCTTCTTCGGTTCGATGATGGGAACGCTCAACCACCTCCTGGCAGCCGACCGTATCTGGATGAAACGCTTCACCGGCGAGGGCGACGCGCCGGCAAAGCTCGACGCGATCCTGCACCGCGCCTTGCCCGGCTTGCGGCTGGCGCGCGAGGCCGAGGACAAACGGATCATCGACTGGGTCGACGGCCTGAGCGACAAGGCGCTGTCGGGCCGCTTCTCCTACATGACCGTCTCCGATATGCGCACCGTCTCGCAGCGGCTGGCGCCGGCGCTCGACCACTTCTTCAACCACCAGACCCACCACCGCGGCCAGGCGCATGCGATTCTGACCATTCTGGGCAAGCCAAGCCTCGGACTGGACCTGACGATGTTCCAGCGCAGCGAGGAGGGCAGGGCTTTCGCTTGAACTTGGGATGGCTGGTGAAGCGGACGGTCGGTAGAGGACGATCCGCCGAGATTGCAAAACGCGCCAAAACATTTTATGGAGCACACGGTCGTGAGGGCGGCCGCTTCAGCAGCATTCAGCAGCAACAGCGAGAATTGGCACGCATGCCCAATGAACCCTTGCGCCTTGTGGCGTTCTTCGCCGTGGTCCTGGCGCTTCTCAACTCAGGTTATTATTTCCACCAGGGCGACATTATCGCGACCATCTATTTCATGATCGGCGCCATTCTTGTGACCGCGGTCACCCGGATGAGCATCAGAAGGCAGCTGATTTAGGACCGATCTCCTTAGCTGGCCGCCATCTCGACGGCTGGTTCGCTCGACTGCGATCGAATTGAAAGCAAAGTCTTAGGACTTCGTTTGCGCTGTTGCTTCAAGGTAGCCGGCTGAAGCAGGAGCACAAGCATGCAGATCGATTTGTCCCCGACGAGCTGGGGCAGGGTCGTGGCGGTTACCGTCGGGGGCACGGCGGTCTGCATTGCAGCCGCGTTCTTCGTCGATTCCTTCAACTTCCCGTATTTATCGCCGGAAGCGCTGTGGCGGGCGCAGCTCACTGACCTGCTGCTGCCGCTTGTCCTGGCCAGCTCGTTCTTCTCTTTCCTGATGTGGAAAATGCGCCAGCCGGCGATCGCGCAGAAGACACTGGCCGTCGTCGCGGCGACCGACAGCCTGACGGCGGTATTCAACCGGGGTGCGTTTTCCATGCTCGTCGAGGCCTATCTCGAACAGGCCCGCAGCCATTCCGTCGTTGATGCCGGCGCCTTGCTGATCGTCGATGCCGACCATTTCAAATCCGTCAACGACCGCCTCGGCCACGACTGCGGAGACCAAGCGCTCAAGCTGATCGCCAGGACAATCCAGGGCCAGCTACGCGGCGCCGATATCGTCGGCCGGATCGGCGGCGAGGAATTTGCGGTTTTCCTTCCCGGCGCAGATCCTTCGCAGTCCTGGCTGGTGGCGGAGACCATTCGCCGACGCGTCCGTGAGGCGGAGTTCTCGCCTGGCGGCCGGCCCTGTCCTCTCTCGGTCAGCATCGGCGGCGTCGCCTTCAGCGGGCCGACCACCTACGCCGAGATGTTCGTGATGGCGGACAAACACCTTTACAAGGCCAAATCGAACGGCCGCGATCAGGTCAGTTTCGAAACCGCGGCAGCGGGCGACCCGCCGGGCGGCGGCCCGATGACGGTCCATTGATGGTCGTTTCTGTCAGGCGGCGTAGCCGCCGAGGCCCCGGGCGACCGGCTTGACCGAGACTGCCGGCTGGGCGGCCGGCCAGAGGATGCCTGCCGTCACCGCGAAGGTGATCAGGGCGTCGCGTGCCGCTTCGGCCGATATCTCGCCGGCACGTGCCGCCTCGCAGGCCTTTACCGCGGCGCCATAGCTCAGCCGCCGGCGCGAAGGCGGGAACTCGGTCAGGAATTCGTGCATCTCGGAGAACGAAGCGATCGTACGCTTGTAGCCGGCGCCAACGGTTAGGGCGACCGGGGTGGAAAACGTCCTGTCGTGCATTCTGGCCTCTCGAATGGGCGGAGGTCACGGCGGACGCCGTTCTCCGGTCTGGGGGTCGGGCAGAAACGCGGATCACGGCGCGAGGTTCCATGTTGCCGGGATTGTTTTTTCGCCGGCTCCGGGAGCGGTCGCCGGGCGAGCAGCGCCAGCGGCGAGGCGGGGTGCCTATTTCCACATGCCGCGCATGCGGGCGCCGAGGTCGACGCGCACCTGCGGCTGGCGGCGCGGATCGTCTCTGGCCTGGACGCTGGCCCATGCCACCTGCTCGAAGGCGCCGAGAATCGAGCGCGGGATGAAGCGCGTGCGCGAGGCATAGACATGGCGGTCGCCGCGCGCCGCCTGGCCGTGGACGAAAAAGCGATGCGGCATGACCAGGTGCAGGCTATCCTTGGCCCGCGTCATCGCCACGTAGAGCAACCGCCGCTCCTCGTCGACGTCCTCCTTGCTGCCGACGCCGAGATCGATCGGGATGCAGCCGTCGACGGTGTTGAGCACGAAGACGTTCTTCCACTCCTGGCCCTTGGCCGAATGGATCGTCGACAGGATCAGATAATCCTCGTCGCGGTGCGGCGGCCCGGCCTCGTCGCTGGTCGCGTCCGGCGGATCGAGCGTCAGCTCGGTGAGGAAGCGCTCGCGCGACGCATAGCCGGAAGCGATCTGCTCGAGCTGCAGGAGATCGGCCCGGCGCGCCGTCGCATCCTCGTGGATGCGTTCCAGATGCGGCTCGTACCAGAGCCTGACCTGCTCGATGTCGGCCGGCCATTTTTGCGCGTCGGCGCGCAAGCCGCAATAGAGCGCGACAAAGCCCGGCCAGTCGTCGGCGGCACGCTGCGGCGGCCGATAGCGGGCAAGCCCCATCGTCTCGTCGAGCGACGTCGCCATCGTCTCGACGATCGCATTGGCGGCCGAAGGGCCGATGCCCGGCAGAAGTTGCAGCACGCGAAAGCCGGCGACGCGGTCGCGCGGGTTTTCGGCGAAGCGCAGCACGGCGAGCATATCCTTGACGTGGGCGGCATCGAGGAATTTCAGTCCGCCGAACTTGACGAAGGGGATGTTGCGGCGCGTCAGCTCGATCTCCAGCGGGCCGCTATGGTGCGAGGCGCGAAACAGCACCGCCTGTGCTTTGAGAACCGTGCCGGCTTCGCGTTCGGTGAGTATCGCCTGGCAGACATAGCTCGCCTGCTCGGTCTCGTCGCGCACGCTCACCAGCTTCGGCTTTTCCGCCGATTTGCGCTCGGTCCAGAGATTTTTGGTGAAACGTTCCGACGCTTCGCCGATTACAGCATTGGCGGCCGCCAGGATCGTCTCGGTCGAGCGGTAGTTGCGCTCCAGCATGACGACTTCCGCCGGCTGCGCGAACTGCTTGGGAAAATCCAGGATATTGCGCACTTCCGCGGCGCGGAACGAATAGATCGACTGCGCGTCGTCGCCGACCACCGTCAGCCCCGATCCGTCGGGCTTGAGCGCCGTCAGGATCGATGCCTGCAGCCGGTTGGTGTCCTGGTATTCATCGACCAGCACATGGTCGAAACGCGCACCCAGATGCGCGGCGATTTCCGGCTCGCCGGCCATCTGCGCCCAGTAGAGCAGCAGGTCGTCGTAATCGAGCACGTTCTGCGCCTGCTTGGCCTCGACATATGTGGCGAACAACTGCTTCAGCTGTTCGGCCCAGCCGGCGCACCACGGGAACACCGAGCCCAGCACCTCGCCGAGCGGCGCCTGTGCGTTGACGGCGCGCGAATAGATCGCAAGGCAGGTGCCCTTGGTCGGGAAGCGGGCTTCGGTCTTCGAAAACCCAAGCTCGTGGCGGGCGAGATTCATCAGGTCGGCAGAATCCTCGCGGTCGTGGATGGTGAAGGCCGGATCGAGACCGATCTCCAGCGCATAATCGCGCAGCAGCCTGGCGCCGATGCCGTGGAATGTGCCGGCCCAGCTCAGCGCATCGGTGATGACGGAAGCATCGCGCCCCAGCACCTCGCCGGCGATGCGCTCGACCCGCTTGGCCATTTCCGCTGCGGCACGGCGCGAAAATGTCATCAAAAGGATGCGGCGGGGGTCGGCACCCCTGACGATCAGATGCGCGACCCGGTGCGCCAGCGTGTTGGTCTTGCCGGAGCCGGCGCCAGCAATCACCAGCAACGGCCCGGCGATCTTGCCGTCGCCATGTTCGACGGCAAGCCGCTGCTCGGCATTGAGCTTCGCCAGATAGGCCGGCTGGAAGGACGAATCACGGGCGGCGAGGTTCATCGCCCATCAAGCATCGTTTCTGCTTTGTTCGCAACGGTTTGCGGAGCCGGAACAGGGCTCGTGAACGAAGAAGCCTAGCGGGCAGGCCTGTCGACTAACGCTCGGGCTCGACGCCCATCCTTGCCGATTGCCGCCGCAGCGCCTCGCGATCGTCCTGTGGCGGCGGCAACAGCAGCGGATCGAAATCGTCGGGCACCTCGTCGATCACGTTCTTGGCGACGCGATAGGCGACATAGACGATTGCCCCGGCGATGAGCAGACGGATCATGCCTTCCTCCATTGATTGTGGAGCAACCGGAGACGCGGCATTTTGTTCCCCGGCTCCTTGGCGAATGCGGGAACGACACCGGCCGCGCAACCAAATCGCCGACGCCTCGTTGTCGGGCGAGAGGAGACTGCGATGAAAAAGCGCTCAATCCTGCTGCTTATGGCAGCTCTGACGGTTGCGGGTTGCGACAACAACATCCAGCCGACCAAAGCCCCCGGCGACACCGTCGAGCAGAACCCGCAGGTCGACAAGAATCCGGTGCCGAAGTCTACGACCGGCGGCGATCAGCCCGGCACGCCGCCGAAACAATGACCGCCTCAAATGCCGTCGGCGCCGGTCAAGGAGGGTGGCCGGCGCCGCTTGGGAGGAAGCTGATGGCGCCGGCCAGGCGGAGATCAGGCCCGCCGCACATCCAAGGATAGCTGAGTCTTTCCGCAGCGTCATGGTCGATAGCGTACAGACGGCACGCCCCTGTGGACAAACGTGTCGGCCACGGCAGCGTTTGTTCATCACATAGTTCGTTCTTCCCATGGAACAAACCAGGCTGCTGCGTGTTTGGATGTCGATCGGACGCTCCCAAGGCCGCCGTTCACGAAAGAACCCGCGATCCTTATCCCCCCTCAGGATCGCGGGTTCTTTTTGCGTTTGCGGGAAGTTGCGGCGCGACAGGCTGACTTGCTTGCTGCCGGTTTTCGCGCCTTATGCGGCGAACCGGGGCTCAAGCCCTTGCGAAGCATGGTTGTCCCGTGCAAAAGCCCGGCCATGCTGATCATCAACGACCTTTCGCTCCGCATGGCCGGACGGCTGCTTCTCGACCATGCCTCACTGACCTTGCCAGCCGGCAGCAAGGCTGGCCTCGTCGGCCGCAACGGCACTGGCAAGACGACCTTGTTCAAGGCGATCACCGGCGATCTCGCCTCCGAGACCGGCTCGATCAGCCTGCCCAAAAACACGCGCATCGGCCAGGTCGCGCAGGAAGCGCCGGGCACCGAGGAGCCGCTGATCGAGATCGTGCTCAAGGCCGACCTCGAACGGAGTGCACTGCTCGAAGAGGAAAAGACGGCGACCGACCCGCACCGCATCGCCGACATCCACATGCGGCTGGCCGATATCGACGCGCACTCGGCCGAGTCACGCGCCGCCACCATTCTCGCCGGCCTTGGCTTCGACGATGCCGCGCAGCGGCGCCCGGCCTCGTCCTTCTCCGGCGGCTGGCGCATGCGCGTCGCTCTGGCCGCCGTGCTGTTTGCCGAGCCCGATCTGCTGCTGCTCGACGAGCCGACCAATTATCTCGACCTCGAAGGCACGCTGTGGCTGGAAAACTACGTGTCGAAATACCCGCACACCGTGCTGCTGATTTCGCACGACCGCGACCTGCTCAACCGCGCCGTCAACTCGATCGTCCATCTCGACCAGAAGAAGCTGACCTTCTGGCGTGGCGGCTACGACCAGTTCGAGCGCCAATACACCGAGCAGCGGGAATTGCAGGAGAAGGGCCGCGTCAAGCAGGAAGCCGCGCGCAAGCATATGGAATCCTTCGTCGAGCGCTTCCGCGCCAAGGCGTCGAAGGCGAGGCAGGCGCAGTCGCGCATCAAGGCGCTGGAGAAGATGAAGCCGATCGCCGCGATCGTCAACGACACGGTGCGGCCGTTCTCCTTTCCGAAGCCGGTGAAGACGGTGGCCTCGCCGATCATTGCGCTCAACAACGTCAACGTCGGCTACACCGAGGGCGAGCCGATCCTGAAGAAGATGACGCTGCGCATCGATGCCGACGATCGCATCGCGCTGCTCGGCGCCAACGGCAACGGCAAGTCGACCTTCGCCAAGCTTTTGGCCGGCCGGCTGAAGCCGGAGACCGGCAGCATGACGGTGGCGCCCGGGCTGAAGGTGGCAATCTTCGCGCAGCACCAGCTCGACGACCTCAGGCCCGACGAAAACGCCTACGAGCACGTCCGCCGGCTGATGCCGGAAGCGCCGGAACCCAAGGTGCGCGGCCGCGTCGCCCAGTTCGGCCTGACCACCGAAAAGATGAACACCGCCGCCAAGGATCTGTCCGGCGGCGAGAAGGCGCGGCTCTTGATGGGCCTGTCGGCCTTCGAGGGGCCGAACCTGTTCATCCTCGACGAGCCGACCAACCATCTCGACATCGACAGCCGTGAATCGCTGATCCATGCGCTTAACGATTTTCCCGGCGCCGTCATCCTGATCTCGCACGACCGCCATCTGCTCGAGGCAACGGCCGACCGGCTGTGGCTGGTCAAGGACGGCGCGGTCAATCCGTATGACGGCGACCTCGAGGATTACAAGACGCTGGTCACCGGCGTCTCCGGCGACCGCCGCGGCAAGCGCGAGGCGGACAAGGCCTCGAAGGCCGACCGCCGCCGCGATGCAGCCGCGCGCCGCGCTGCCTTCGAGCCGCTGGCCAAGGAAATCCGCGCCACCGAAGCGCTGATGGACCGCCTCCGCAAGCGCATCGACCTGATCGAGGACGAACTCGCCAATCCGGCCGTCTACGAAAAGGACCCCTCGACCGCGACAAGGCTAGCCAAGGAGCGCTCACAACTCGCGCAACAACTGGCCGGCCACGAGGAAAAATGGCTGTCGATGTCGGCGGAGTATGAGGAAGGCACGGCGGAGTAGGTGAGCGTAATCTCCCCCCTCGTGGGGGAGATGCCCGGCAGGGCAGAGGGGGGCGCTGTCCCGCCAGCCTGACAGCCATTTGGAGCCGCCGGTCGTTGGAGTTTGATCAAGAGCGAGCCACACCGACGACGTAGCGATCCTTCACGCCCCCCTCTGTCCTCCCGGACATCTCCCCCACTTGGGGGGAGATTGGCTCGTCATCTGGCCCTACACGCCACTATCACAACCGGCTAGTTTGCGCCCATGAATCAGCACGCCAAGCTCAAAATCGGCCATTCGGCCTGTCCGCATGATTGCCCGTCGACCTGCGCGCTCGAGGTCGAGTTGCTTGACGCCAGGCGCATCGGCCGGGTCCATGGCGCCAAGGCCAACAGCTATACGGCCGGCGTCATCTGCGCCAAGGTCGCCCGTTACGCCGATCGCATTCATCATCCCGACCGCCTGCTGAAGCCGCTGGTCCGTGCCGGCGCCAAGGGCGAGGGCGTATGGAAGGAAGCGAGCTGGGAGGCCGCACTCGACCTTGTCGCCGAAAAATTCATTGCGGCGGAGGCAAAATACGGCTCGGAGACGGTCTGGCCCTATTACTATGCCGGCACGATGGGGCTGGTGCAGCGTGACGGTATCGAGCGGCTCAGGCACGCCAAAAAATACTCTGGCTTCTTCGGTTCGATCTGCACCAATCTGGCCTGGACCGGCTGGATGATGGGCGCCGGCGCGCTGCGCGGCCCCGACCCGCGCGAGATGGCAAAGTCCGACTGTGTGGTGATCTGGGGCACCAACGCCGTGGTCACCCAGGTCAACGTGATGACCCACGCAATCAAGGCGCGCAAGGAACGCGGCGCCAAGATCGTCGTCATCGACGTCTACGAGAATGCGACGATGAAGCAGGCCGATCTGGGCCTGGTGCTGAAGCCCGGCACCGACGGCGCGCTGGCCTGCGCAGCCATGCACGTGCTGTTCCGTGACGACATGGCCGACCGCGCCTATCTCCAGAAATACACCGACGATCCGCACGGTCTGGAAGCGCATCTCAAGACGCGGACGCCGCAATGGGCCGCTGATATCACCGGGCTTTCCGTCGACGAAATCGAGGCCTTCGCCCGTCTCGTCGGCACGACGAAGAAGACCTATTTCCGTCTCGGCTACGGTTTTTCGCGGCAGCGCAACGGTTCGGTCAACATGCACGCCGCAGCCTCGATCGCGGCGGTCACCGGCTGCTGGCAATATGAGGGCGGCGGCGCCTTCCATACCAATTCGGGCATCTTCAAGCTCAACCAGGAACTGCTCGAAGGCACGCGGATGCGCGACCCCGCGATCCGTCATCTCGATCATTCGCGCATCGGCCCGGTGCTGACCGGGGCTGAGGATGCGCTCTATGGCGGCCCGCCGGTGACGGCGATGCTGATCCAGAACACCAATCCGGTCAATGTCGCGCCGGAGCAGCGGCTGGTGAAGCAGGGTTTTCTGCGCGACGATCTGTTTTCCTGCGTGCACGAGCAGTTCATGACCGACACCGCCAAGCTCGCCGATGTCGTGCTGCCGGCAACGATGTTTCTCGAGCATGACGACGTCTACAAGGGCGGCGGCAACCAGCACATCACACTCGGGCCGAAGCTGATCGAGCCGCCGGAAGGACCGCGCACCAATCATTTCGTCATCGAGGAGCTCGGCAAAAGGCTCGGTGTCGCCGACCGTCCTGGCTTCGGCATGAAAGAGCAGCAGCATATCGACATCATTCTGGGCAAACGCGGGCTTGGCAGCTTTTCGAGCCTGAAAGAGCAGAAATGGGTCGATTTGCAGCCGGATTTCGAGGCCGCGCATTTCCTGGACGGCTTCGGCCATGCCGACAAGAAATTCCATTTTCGCGCCGACTGGACGGGCCAGGCCTCGCCCAACCGGCCGCCGAAAAGCATGGGCCTGTTCGGGCCGGTGGCAAGCCTGCCGGACTTCCCCGATCATGTCGACCTGATCGAGGTGGCGGACGAGGCGCACCCGTTCCGGCTGACCACCTCGCCGGCGCGCAATTTCCTCAATTCGACCTTTGCCGAAACGCCGGTGTCCAAGGCAAAAGAGCGCCGGCCGGAGCTGCTCTTGCATCCCGATGATGCGGCGGCACTCGGCGTCGCCGACGGCGGCCGTGTCGAAGTCGGCAACCAGCGTGGCGAAGTGGTGCTGCATGCAAAACTGTTCGACGGCATCAAGCGCGGCGTCGTCGTCGCCGAAGGCATCTGGCCGAACAGCGCCCATGAGCGCGGCGAGGGCATCAACGTGCTGACCGGCGCCGATGCGCCGGCGCCCTATGGCGGCGCCGCCTTCCACGACAACAAGGTCTGGCTGCGCCCGGCTGATTGAGCGTCGGAACGATATCTCCATCAGGCCGTTTTCGCGTGGCGGGTGGAGGCATTGTCATGGCAGAAGTGTTGCCGGCGCCGGATCCCATCGGACGGACACTGTCGTCCGGCGAACTCGTAACCACGATGTCCCACTTTCATCGCGCCGAGATTGCGCGCATGGCTGGCTGGCGCGACCGCCTGGACCGGACGAGCAACTGGGCGATAACGGTTGTCGCGGCGATGCTCTCAGTCTCGCTTTCGACAGCCAGCGCTCACCATGGCGTGATGCTGTTTGCCATGCTGCTTGTCCTGCTGCTGCTGTGGATCGAGGCCCGCCGATACCGTTTCTTCGACTTTTACCGGGCTCGCGTACGCCAGTTCGAACGGCACTATTTCGCGCAGATATTCTCGCCGCAGCCGGACTTCGCGTCCGATTGGCTGTTGATCGTCGGCGAGAGCCTGCGCGCGCCAAAATTCCTGATTTCGCAACGCGTGGCTTTGGCGCGCCGCCTGCGTCGCAATTACATTTACATGCTGCTGATCCTGCTGCTGGCCTGGATCCTCAAACTGTCGACCCCTAGTCTTCTGACCGAAGGCGTCCGCATCGGCTTCGTTGGCTCGATGCGTGAGGCCGTCACCGGTGCTGCGCTGGGTCCAATTCCGGGCGCCATCATCGTCGTGCTGGTTGCCGTCCTCTATGCCGGCCTGCTGGTGACAGCCTTTCTGACGGAGAGCGACGACGGCGAACTCTCCTTCGGGGACGTCCACGTCTAGCAACGCCTTGTCTGGCAACGCAACGCGCTGTCGCGCGTTGTTGGACACGTGCATTGGGCGATGGGGGTTTCATGGCTTGGCAGGCTCCGACACGTTCCAGCCTGACGCTGCTGGTTTGCACCTTCGTCCCCGCAGGCGCGGCCTGGGCGGCGGAGACGCTCGTTGCCGGTACCCGGGCCTCCGGCATGGGCGGTTCGGGCGAGGGCGCTTTCGTCGCCGAGATCGTGCTTCTGCTGCTTGTCGGGCGCGGCCTGGGCGAAGTGCTGCAGCGTTATGGCCAGCCGGCAATAATGGGCCAACTGATCGGCGGCATCCTGCTCGGTCCTTCGCTGTTCGGCTGGCTGTGGCCGTCGGCCCAGCACCTGGTCTTTCCCACCGATCCCGCGCAAAAGGGCATGATCGACGCCGTCTCGCAGCTGGGCATCCTGATGCTGCTTTTGCTGACCGGCATGGAGACGGACCTGCGGCTGGTGCGCCGGGTTGGCGCGGCCTGTTTTTCCATTTCGGCTACCGGCGTCGTGGTGCCCTTCATCTTCGGTTTCGCGCTGGCGCAGTTCCTGCCGGACGCATTGCTGCCCGACCCCACGCAACGCACGGTCGCCGGGCTGTTCCTGGGCACCGCACTGTCGATCTCGTCAGTCAAGATCGTCGCCATGGTCGTGCGCGAGATGAATTTCATGCGCCGCAACCTCGGACAGGTGATTATTTCCTCGGCAATCATCGAGGACACGATCGGCTGGTTGATCATCGCCGTAACCTTCGGCATCGCCACCAATGGCAGGCTGCAGCTCGTACCTCTGGTGACCACCATCGCCGCCGTGGCACTGTTCATGGTGTTTTCCTTCACCATTGGCCGCCGTCTTGTCTTCACCTTGATCCGCTGGACCAACGATCAATTCCGCAGCGAGTTTGCGGTGATCACCATGATCCTCATCATCATGGGAGCGATGGCGCTGATCACCAACATGATAGGCGTCCATACCGTGCTGGGGGCGTTCGTCGCCGGCATCCTTGTCGGTGAATCGCCCATTCTCTCCAGCCATATCGAAGGCCAGCTGCGAGGCGTCATCACCGCGCTGTTCATGCCGATCTTCTTCGGCATGGCGGGGCTTTCCGCCGATCTCACCGTGCTCGCCGATCCGACGCTTGCCATGCTGACGGGCGCTCTCGTGCTGATCGCCAGCATCGGCAAGTTTGGCGGCGCGTTCATCGGCGCCAAGCTCGCCGCCATGTCGTTCAAGGAAGCAATCGCCGTCGGCAGTGCAATGAACGCGCGCGGCTCGACCGAGGTGATCGTCGCCAGCATCGGCCTGTCGATGAACATCCTGTCGCACAATCTCTTCACCATGATCGTCACCATGGCCGTGATCACCACCTTGGCCATGCCGCCGATGCTGCGCTGGGCGCTCGGCCGGCTGCCGGTTGGGCATGACGAGCAGCAGCGTGTCGAGCGCGAGGCGTTGGACGAATACGGCTTCATTTCCAGGCTGGAGCGGCTGCTGGTGCTGGTCGACGACAGCAGGATCGGCAAGTTCACTGCCTATCTCGCCGGACTGGTCGGCGGAGGCAGCGGCATGCCCACCACCTTGCTTCGCCTGCCCACCACCTTGCTTCCGCCGAAAGACGGCCGAGGTGACAGGCCAACCGACAGCAAGGGACAGGAGCGCGCCCTGCAGGAAATCAAGAAGGGTGCAAGAAAAAGCGCCCAGGCGGTGAAACGGATCGAAGACACGCTTGTCGACAAAGTCCATCTGACGGCCCGCACCGAATTGGAAGCCACGGGTGAGACGATCGCCGAGGAGGCCCGCAAGGGATACGGCCTGTTGCTGGTCGGCCTTGACAATGTGCTGACCGCCGATGGCGCCTTCGCGCCGGCCCTCAACGACATTGCCGCAGGATTTGACGGCCCGCTTTGCCTGGTCCTGAACGGCGGCAATGCTGCCGAAAAGATGCCGACGCTGAAGGCCGGCACCAGCATTCTCGTCCCCGTCAACGGTACCCAGGTGGCGCGTCGCGCCGCCGACTTGGCGCTGGCCCTGGCCCGTCCAAACCGGGCGCGGATCAAGGTTCTCTACGTCTCGCAAAGGGCAGCCAAGGGCCGCAGGTCGACATCCATGTCGCATAGCCGTGAAGAGGCCGTGCTGAAAGACATCGCCGATTTGGCGGGCCGCTACGGCCTGCATATCGACACAGCGTTCCATACCCGCGTCACACCCGACAAGGCGATCACCCGGGAGGCGGCCAAAGGCGCGGCGATCGTCGTGATGGGCGTCACCCAACGTCCGGGTGAGGACCTGTTCTTCGGTGAAACCGCCGGCGCTGTTTTGGCCGCCTGCAACTGCCCAGTCGTGCTTCTGGCCAGCGCGCGGCCCAAGCATGACGCCGCTGGCACTGAGCTGGCAGCGTGATTTCATGGCGCACTGATCCGTCGGCAGGAATGTCGATCGAGGCTCTAAAAGCGCTGATCAGCCAAACGTAGAAGAACTCGAACCGAACGGTTCGGTTTCTGTTGACAGAGCGTACAGGAATGGGTGAACGCCGGCTCACGGAATGTTCGCGCCGAAAATCATCAATGACCGCATAACTAATTGAAAAGGAGGAAGAACATTGTGGCGACAGGAGCCGCATGTCGAATTTCAAGCGGCCAATTTGGCGCACCGCACTAAATTTTCGTGATTGGCAACGACAGGCTTGCCGACCCATTTCGGGGTGGTCCGAGCGACGCGAATTCCTCCCAAGGCACGCCACTTGACGGACAGACCAAAGAACTACCGGAGTAGCCGAAATGACCAAGATCGCTCTTACCGCCGCCGCCATCCTTGTTGCCACCGGCACTGCTTTTGCCGGCAGCGACCACTATGGCTCGGACAACGTCAACCAGCCGGCCGCTCCTGCTGCCAACGTCGACAACACGTTTACCGGCTCGATCCGCAAGCCGGTTACTTCCGAGCATACCGGTGCCAAGGCGACTTCCGAGTCGGTGGCGCCTGAATCCGGCCAAGGCATCTGGGGCCGCTGATTATCACGGCCCCGGAATACAAGAGCGGCGGGCCTGGCCCGCTACTCTTGCTTTCGCCTGTCAACGGGGTGCGCGCCGGACGGCATCCAGCGCCAATCGAATACTTCGAATTGCAGGTTTCATCTGTAGCCGCAATCTCGGTTGCTGAAATCGTCCAGCAACGTGCACGTCGGAAAAAGCCGGGTGCGTATTCGCCGACGCGGACAGCGCTCTCATCTCGAATGCGTCGAAAGCAACGACAACTCACGAATGACCAGTACACTGGAGTACCTGAAATGACCAAGATTGCTCTTACCGTCGCCGCCATCATCCTCGTCGCAACGGGCAGCGCCTTTGCAGGCAGCGACCATTATGGTTCGGACGGCGTCAACCAGCCGGCCGCGCCTGTTGGCAATGCGCCTGTCGGCACTATCGACAGCGGGTTTACCGGTTCCATCCACAAGCCGCTGACGGCTGAGCACAACGCCGTCGACACCGAGGCGACGACCCGGTTCGGCACGGATCAACCCGTAGTGCCGCAATCTGGCCGGGGCAACTGGGGCCGCTAGTTCCTCAAACCCGGGAGCACAAAGAGCGGCGGGCCTGGCCCGCCGCTCTTGTTTGTGAAGCCGGATTTGGCCGAAAGGTCGGCGATCCCCCGGCCTGCCAGGTAATCCCTAGCGAAGATCCTTCGGCCAAATGCAGTGCGTCAGCCGAGCGCTGCCGAAGCCGAGACCGGCCCAATCGCTATCGACGTCGAAACGGGTCAGGGCCGCGGTCGGAAATTTTTCCGCCAGCTTCTTCAGCGCCGCTTCGTCCGATCCAGCCCCGGCAAGCCCGCGCGCGAACTCCTCCAACCCGGGATTGTGGCCAAGCACCAGCAGCGTTCCGGTCCCCGCCTTTACTTGCCGAACCTTGGCGAGGATGTCCGCCGCCGCTGCCTCGTAGAGCGCCTGGGCAAATTTGGCCTGCACCTTTGCCGGCAATTCCGCCGAGACCAGCCGCCACGTGTCGCGGGTGCGCAGCGCCGGCGATACCAGCGCCAGCTCCGGCAGCCAGCCGCGCCGGGCCAGTTCGCGTCCGACCAGCGGCGCTGCCTTCAGCCCGCGCGCGGACAGCGGCCGGTCGAAGTCGATGAGATCGGGATCGTCCCAACTCGACTTGGCGTGACGCAGGAGCAGCAGTTGCTTCATGGATTCAAAATAAGGCCGAAACGTCGCGTGCGCCATGCACGACGCGGACGATCTCGACCCGCTGTTCGGCCGGCCGATAAAGCACGAGATAATTGCCGATCGTCAACGTACGCACATCGGCAGCGATGTTGGGCCTCTTGGGACCGGATTCCGAGAATGTCCCCAATTGCACGACGCGCTCGGCAATAGCATCCAAAAAGCGGTCCGCGGCAAGCGGGTTGTCCCTTGCAATGCCAAACCAAATATCGATCAGGTCGTCTTCTGCCGCCGGGCTGCGGACAATGCGGATGTCAGCCATTCCGCCGGTTTTTGCTGGCGTTGCCCAACCGGCTGCGGGCTTTCTGTTTTATGTCCTCGATGTCGAACGGCGCAAACGGACCGCTCTCCAGCCCTTCCGTCCAGGCTTTCCGCAACCGCTCCGCTTCGGCCTCGCGCAAGGGCTGGCGAAGCCGCCATTCGCGCAGTGCCTCGCGGATCACTTCACTTGCCGAACCGTACTGCCCGCTGGCCACCGCGCCTTTGACCATGTCCAGCAGTTCCGGGGAAAGCGCTACGCTGACTTTTTCGACTGTCGCCATCAAGCCGTCTCCTCACGAAGACGGTAGCAAAATTTGCTACCAAATTCAAGAACTTACTCTTACGGCGTGATCCGCGCCAGGTGCTCGAGATCGGTCTCTTCGCGCAGCGGGTCGGGCGCGATCACTACCGACGTGGCGTTGTCGGCATCGTCGGCGAAGCGCGAAAACACCGTGCGGCCGCCTTCCATTCGCGCCTTGCCTTCGGCGACCAGGCCCAGCGCCAGCGGATAGAGCTGGTGCTCGGCCTTGAGCACGCGTGCGGCCAGCGTGTCCTCATTGTCGCCGACCATCACCGGTACCGCGGCCTGGGCGATGATCGGCCCATCATCCATATCGAGCGTGACGAAATGCACCGTGCAGCCATGGATGCGCATGCCTGCGCGGATGGCCCGCGCATGCGTATCCAGCCCCTTGAAGGCAGGCAGCAGGGCAGGGTGGATATTGATCATGCGGCCCAGCCACTTCTCGACGAAGCGCGCGCCGAGGATGCGCATATAGCCTGCCAGCGCGACGATCTCGGCGCCGAACGACAAGAGGGCCGCATCGATCGCCTCGTCATGCGCTTGCTTGCTGGCATGGTCGGAGCGCGAAATCACCCTGGTGGCGATGCCGCGCGCCGCGGCGATGCCGAGGCCGGCGGCATTGGGGCGGTCGGAGATGACGCCGACGATCTCGGCCGGATAGGCCGGGTTGCTCGCCGCCGCAATCAGCGCCGTCATGTTGGAGCCGCGCCCAGAGATCAGTACGACCGTCCGTTTCCTGCTCATAGGCCGATCGAGCCCCGATAGATGACGCCGGCATCGCGGCGCGGTACGATCTGGCCGATCGGCGTGACCGTCTCGCCGGCCTCCTGCAGCACGGCGGCGACCTGCGCCGCCTGGCCGGAGGCGACGACCAGGATCATGCCGATGCCGCAATTGAAGGTGCGCATCATCTCTTCCGGCGCGACGCCGCCGGTCTTGGCCAGCCACGAAAACACCGGCGGCACCTCGATGGCGCCGAGATCGAGCTCGGCCGAAAAATCCTTGGGCAGAACACGCGGGATGTTTTCGGGAAAGCCGCCGCCGGTGATATGGGCCAGCGCCTTGATGCCATGCGTGTTGCGGATCGCCTTGAGGATCGATTTGACGTAGATGCGGGTCGGCTCGAGCAGCGCTTCGGCCAGCGTCGCCTCGTCATTGAACGGCGCTGGATCGCCCCAGCCAAGGCCGCTTACCGCGACGATGCGGCGGACCAGCGAAAAGCCGTTCGAATGCAGGCCCGACGAGGCGAGGCCGAGCAGCACATCGCCTTCGACGATGTCGTCGGTCGGCAACAGCTGGCCGCGTTCGGCGGCACCGACGGCAAAGCCGGCAAGGTCGTAATCCTTGTCGTGGTACATGCCGGGCATTTCAGCGGTCTCGCCGCCGATCAGCGCGCAACCGGCCTGCCGGCAGCCTTCGGCGATGCCGCCGATGATCGAAGCGCCCTGGTCGGGATCGAGCTTGCCGGTGGCGAAATAGTCGAGGAAGAACAGCGGCTCGGCGCCTTGGACGACGATGTCGTTGACGCACATGGCGACGAGGTCGATGCCGATCGTATCGTGCTTGCCGGCGTCTATGGCGATCTTCAGCTTGGTGCCGACGCCGTCATTGGCGGCGACCAGTACCGGATCGGTGAAGCCGGCCGCCTTGAGATCGAACAGGCCGCCGAAGCCGCCGATCTCGCCATCGGCGCCCGGCCGGCGCGTCGCGCGCACCAGCGGCTTGATCTTCTCGACCATGAGATTGCCGGCGTCGATGTCGACGCCCGCTTCGGCATAGGTGAGCCCGTTCTTGCGCTTGCTCATTTCCGGCGCCTGCTCATCTGTTGCGCTTGCCTGTCGCTGGTTTCATTCGCTTGCGGGCTCTTCGCATGAACGGTTTTGCCCCGCAAGGCAAGCGCGTGATGATGGTGTTTCAGTTGGATAACGGCAGAACCGGGCGCGATACACTCCAACAGTAAAAAGAAATCCCTGCCAGCATTGCGGCGAGGCCACCGACGGTGGCAAGAGACCTGATCTCCCCGTCGAAGGGCAGGGTCCCGTACGAGAAGCCGGCGGCGATCAAAGCCGCTGCGGCAGTCCACAGACCTGGATTTGCAGCGACCGACCTTGAGAAAACGAACGCGACGACAGCGGCGGTCAGCCAGAGGGGCCAAGAGACGACCACGCCCACGGCCAGATCAAGGGCGAAGGCCCACAGGAGATCTTGCGTCGCTATGTTGCGGTGCGGGGTTCCGAAAGATGCGAAAGCCAGCAGACTTTCCGTCAGTCCGGCCAGATAGCAAAGCGTGACTCGCCAAGCGATTGTGATTCTCTGCGCCATCATCGTTCGGGGAAAAATAAGCTATTGCTTCAGTGGTTCTTCGCATGGGCGGCAGCGTCTCGCAAGGACGGCAGCGGAATACCGGGCTCTACGTCTCTTCCAGGAAAGGCACGGCCGTTTCGTCCGTCCAGAGGCGACCGCCCTTGGGGAGGGTCTGCTGCTGTCCTGTAAACCGATCATCGTGCCCGCGTCCTCCCGGCGACTGGAAGAAGGCATATTGAACGTGTCTTGGGTTCCAACACGCCCCGGCTGGATGTCCCTCATTAACGTGCCGCCAGATCGAACCCCAACTGGGTTCCCAGATGTCAATAAACTTGAGAAATAGGCCGAGCAAAATCTTTGTATCCACCGGTTCGGCTCCAGCTAGGTAGCTAAACTCCAGCGACGCGTTGTTCTGGCTGTCTTCCGACAGATATTCGGAACAGGAACCACAACGGACTGATGTGGACGCCTCCGTGTTTGCCTGGCGCTGGTTCCACAGCGACACATTGTATCCCAGTTCAGGAACGGGCTGTCTCGGAGGCATGTCCGTCTTGTTCTTGCCCTTCAGCAGCCAGCGATGGAGAACCTCGCGCGACGAGGTGTTGACCGGCTCGGAGGCGATTGCTTTTTTGAGCGATCTGCCGAGCGGGGCCCACCTCGCGAACCTGTCGTCGGCTTCGTCCAAGGCCCGGAAATGCGCCTGGAGCTGCGGGACCAGCTCTTCGGCGTCCTTTCTCCTCGCCCCCCAGTAGACATAGATGTTGATCGACATGGCGTCCCTCGAACACACGGGAGACGTACCAGCTTTCTTGACTGGCGTCGCCAAAGGAGAGCGCGCGCTTCGGGGCTCCCTTCCATTTGGTTAGTTCAACGCCGGCTATCCTTCACGCCCCCTCTGCGTTGATCGCAAATTGCGCAGCGAAAGCCCGGATATAAGCCGGCCGAGCTTCCCCGCGCGCTACATAGGCAGCCAAGTTTTGATATTCGTCCAAAATGCCTGACATTCTTAGTCGCAGCAGCACAGATACCATCAATAAATCGCCCGCGCTGAACGTATCATCGAGCCAGTCGGCGACGCCTAAGTGGGCCGAGAGTTTGTCCAGCCGAGCGCGAACACGGTCCTTTACCAACGGCAAGCGCTCCTCGCTCCAAGGCTTGTCACGTTCGAATATTCTTGCCGTCGTTAATTCGAGGATCGGCGGCTCGACGGTGTTAAGTGCGGCAAACATCCACGTGATCGCACGCGCGCGGGCATTGCGATCCTTCGGCAGCAGGCCCGCATGCTGCTCAGCAAGATGGAAGACGATCGAGCCGGTCTCGAACAGCGAGAGAGAACCTTCCTCATAGGTAGGGATCTGGCCGAAGGGATGGATGGCGAGATGGTCAGGCGCCTTCATGTCCGCGAAAGAGACAAGACGAACCTCATAAGGTTGCCCCACTTCTTCGAGCGCCCAGCGAACGCGCGTATCGCGCGCCAGTCCCTTGCCGCCATCGGGCGATCGTTCAAATGCTGTGATAGTGATTGTCATCGCGTCCATTTCCTTGCCTGGGCGAATGTCTTCGGCTTCCTATCATGAGACGAATGAGCTTCCCGGAAATCGACATCGGTCTTGAGCTATTCCATTGCCTGGGCCGCTTCCGATCAAAGGTTAGTGGGGAGATTGGCAGCTTGCTGTATCGCTTCTCACTTGCCGTAACCCTCCATCTCCATCATGTATCGACAAACAAGAGCGACGGGATATGCGTTTGACCATCCCCAACATGATCACGATCATGCGCTTCGTGCTGGTGCCGGCCGTGGTGCTGGCCATGCTGCAGGAACGCTGGGACTGGGCGTTTGCCGGCTTCCTCATTGCCGGCATTTCCGACGGGGTCGACGGCTTCATCGCCCGCCATTTCAATCAGTTTTCCAGGCTCGGCGCCTATCTCGATCCGATGGCCGACAAGCTGCTGCTGGTCTCGGTTTTCGTCGTCCTGGGCTTCAGCGGCGAACTGCCGCTGTGGCTGGTCGTTACCATGGTGTCGCGCGATGCGCTGATCGTCTGCGCCGTGCTTCTATCCACCGTCATGGCGCATCCCGTTGAGATGAAGCCGCTCCTGGTGTCGAAGGCCAACACCGCGATCCAGATCGTGCTGGCGGCAGTGGTGTTGGGCGAACTCGCCTTCGACATCCGTCTCGATCCGCTGAGGCCAGCCCTCATATTGCTGTCCGGGGTCTTGACCGTGGCTTCGGCCGCGGCCTATCTCGTGGCTTGGCTGAGGCATATGAGCGGCTATGGCGAAGGCTCCACACCCGGTGCCTGAACGCGGGGCACCTGAACACGGGGCACCTGAACACCGGGCACCTGACGAACGGTCCATCGACGCCGAGGCCGAAGCCGCGGCGGCGGAGGCTTCGGCATCGGCGTCGTTTCGCCGGCAGATCCGCTTCTGGCTGGTCAGCGCCATCATCCTTGCCGTCTTCCTCTATGTCTTCAGCGGCATCCTTCTGCCCTTCGTCGCCGGCATGGTGCTCGCCTATTTCCTCGATCCTGTCGCCGACCGGCTGGAGCGGCTCGGCCTGTCCAGGCTGATGGCGACGGTGGTCATCCTCATCGCCTTCATCGTCGTCCTGGTGCTGGCCGTCGTCATCCTGGTTCCGGTGCTCGCCTCGCAGATGGCTGATTTCGCCAGCAAGCTGCCGGACTATCTGACCCGGCTGCAGGGCCTGATCACCAGCTTCGACCCGAAATGGCTGGAAGAAAAATTCGGCGTCGACGCCAATGGGCTGCGCGAGGGCCTGAACTCGCTGCTGACCTCCGGCTTCGGCCTCCTGACCACCGTCTTCACCTCGATCTGGAGCTCCGGCGTGGCGCTGGTCTCGGTCGTCAGCCTGTTCGTGGTGACGCCGGTCGTCGCCTTCTACATGCTGCTCGACTGGGACCGCATGGTGACAATCGTCGACAGCTGGGTGCCGCGCGACTACGTCAAGACCGTCAGGACGATCGCCAGGGACATCAACACTGCGACCGCCGGCTTCGTGCGCGGCCAGGGCACGCTGTGCCTGGTGCTCGGCGCCATGTATGCCACCGGCCTGACGCTGACCGGACTGAATTTCGGCATCCTCATCGGCCTGTTCGCCGGGTTGATCTCCTTCATCCCCTATGTCGGCTCGCTGACCGGCCTGGTGCTGGCCGTCGGCGTCGCCTTCGTCCAGTTCTGGCCGGACTGGACCATGATCGCGGCGGTGGCCGGCGTGTTCTTCGTCGGCCAGTTCATCGAGGGCAACATCCTGCAGCCCAGGCTGGTCGGCAAAAGCGTCGGCCTGCATCCGGTGTGGCTGATGTTTGCGCTGTTTGCCTTCGGCGCGCTGTTCGGCTTCGTCGGCCTGCTGATTGCCGTGCCGGCTTCCGCCGCCGTTGCCGTTCTGGTGCGTTTCGCCATCGCGCGCTACCTCGAATCGCCGCTCTACAAGGGCCATTCGGACGAGCCGGTGCCGCCGCTGCAGGTGCGGCGCCGCGGGGGCGCGCGCGGTTGAGCCATATGCCGGACAAGATCGATCCGCCGCGTCAATTGCCGCTCGATCTAGGCCACGGCACCGGCTATTCGCGCGACGAACTCGTGGTCTCCAGCACCAACAGCCAGGCGGCGGCGCTTGTCGACCGCTGGCCGGACTGGCCCTCGCCGGTCGTCGTGCTGGCCGGGCCGGCCGGCTCGGGGAAAACCCACCTGGCCTCGATCTGGCGGACCCGCGCTGGCGCGGTGAAAGTGGAGGCCGGCCGCATCGGCGACTGCATCGAAACCCTCGGCGCGCGCCCGGCCCTGATCGACGACGTCGATGCCGGCCCGCTCGACGAGCATGGCCTGTTCCACCTGATCAACGCGGTGCGCGGCGCCGGCTCGAGCTTGCTGTTGACGGCGCGGCGCTTCCCGTCCGCCTGGGGCGTCAGGCTGCCCGACCTGGCGTCGCGGCTCAAGGCCGCCGCTACCATCGAGATCCACGCACCCGACGATCTTCTGCTGGCCGGGGTCATCACAAAGCTGTTCGCCGACCGCCAGGTCGAGGTCGAGCCGCATGTCGTGCAATATCTGGTGCGCCGCATCGAGCGCTCGCTGGCCACTGCCATGCGGGTGGTCGAACGGCTCGACCGTACCGCGCTCGAGCGCAAGACGCCGATCACGCGGGCGCTCGCCGCCGAGACCGTCAGCGCCATGGACGAAGGGCAGGGCGAGTTCGAGATTTAGAGGATACAAAATGATGTCTGAATTCAGTGCATACGACATCATTGATCCGTTTCTAATGTCGTGGGCAAATCGGCACGGAATACGGGTCGCCACTAAATATCGCGACGACGATGTCCGTTCTATCTGGGTTTACGACAAGAATGGCAATCGTCGTGCTCAGTTGTGGCTCGATTTGCCTGACGCCAACGGCAATGTAACCATTGTGGCGTCGGTGCTGGATCCTAAAAGCGCTACACTATGGGGTGCCAGAGAGGAACGCCACGCATCTCCCGAAATGCTGCAAGCCGCCCTTGAAGAACTACGGCCAATGGTTTTTGGCTGGGCCGGGGAAGGTGCATATACCTAGTTCTTACCTCGGCCGGTGTCTCATTTCGGGAAACAACCTGGCATCCGTCTTGCAGCAAGGAGCTTGCCGGCTAATCCCGGTCCTGATTGCGTATCAAATCAGGTAGTAGGCTCGCCGGGAGATGGGTGGTTGGGGTTCTCGCCCGGCGAGCTTGCCGTCAGATGCTTTGCGCATTACGACATGGACCCAGGGGGCTGGAGGAGAGACCGATGCAGGTGTCGGTTACAAAGGCCCGAGCACAGCTTCACGAGTTAGTGCGCCGTGCCGAGACAGGTGACGAAATCATCCTGACCCGGCATGGTCATGCGGCCGTGCGTCTCGTTCCGGTCAAGGTGGTGCCGGACAGAACACGCCGCCGGGCATTGCTTCAGGCGATGCGCGCAGCCGGCGCCGCAAAGGCGAAGGCTGGGCCATCTGCGGCGCGAAGCCAGGACTTTCTCTACGCCGACGACGGCCTATCGCAGCAATCGCGCTAAAAACGGCTAATCACCTCAGCTCTCTCCGCCCGCAAGCGCCGCTCGTTCCGTGCCGAAGCGCTTGCGGTAATCGCCGGGCACCAGCCCGGTTATCCTGGCGAATACTTTGCGGAAAGAGCCGGGATCGTCATAACCGACCTCCCAGGCGATCTGGTCGATCGATCGCATCGTCGTTTCCAGCATTCCCCGCGCCTTGCCGACCCGCAGGTGCTGGCTGTATTCGGTCGGCTTGAGGCCGGTGGCGTTGCGGAACCTGCGTAGGAAAGTCCGCTCCTCCAGCCCGGCATGCTCGGCCATGGCGCCGAGCGTCACGTCACGCGCGCCGTTCGCCTGCAGCCAGTGCTGCACCTTGAGGATCGCTTCGTCGCCATGGGTCAGCCGTGGCGCGAACGGGCTGTAAAAACGTTGCTCGCGGCCGGGCGGGTCGACCAGCATGAAACGCGCCGTGTCCATCATGACGGTTGACCCGAGCACCCTGTTCACCAGCTTCAGGCCGAGGTCGGTCCAGGCCATGTAGCCGCCGGCGGTGATGATGTCGCCATCGTCGATGACCAGCCTGTCGGGGTCGAGCAGGATGTCGGGAAAGCGTAGCGCCAGCGCGTCGCGATAGGCCCAGTGCGTTGTCGCCGCACGGCCGGACAACAGGCCGGTCTCGGCAAGCACGAACGCGCCGGCGCAGACCGAACCGAGCGTCGCGCCTGCCGTGTGGCGGTCCCTGAGCCAGCCGGCATAGGGCGCGGCCGCTTCCCGAGCGATCGGATCTCCCAAGGTCGGCGGGAGGACAACCATGGCTGGTTCATTGTCAGGGCCGGGGTCGCTGTCGAAGGTGCGGATTACGGTATGGCCCGCGTCCAATTGCCAATGGCTGACGCGAAGCCTCGCCGCTTCCGGCGGCGGCTCGACAGCCAGCCGGTTTGCCAGCATGAAAAGATCGGTCAGGCCGAGCACGGCTGCTTCCTGCACGCCGGGATACAAGACAAGGCCGATTTCGATCAGATTACGCGCAGCCGTCATTTGTCAGTTTTGCCACCTTGAATGTCCGTTTTGCCAATACTCACCCGGACCGCACTGTTATAATTTGTCCAGCTGAAGGGGCTAAAAGCTTCCCTGTTACCCCCGATTCTTCCACCATGGAGTAGAACGATGAGCACATTCACCACCCATGACGGCACCGAGATTTTCTACAAGGATTGGGGCAAGGGCCAGCCGATCGTGTTCCATCACGGCTGGCCGCTAAGCTCAGACGATTGGGACAACCAGATGCTGTTCTTCCTCGAAAAGGGCTATCGCGTCATCGCACACGACCGCCGCGGCCACGGCCGCTCGTCGCAGACCGCGACCGGCAACGAGATGGACACCTACGCCGCCGATGTCGCGGCGCTGGCGGCGCATCTCGATCTCAGGGACGCGATCCACATCGGCCACTCGACCGGTGGCGGCGAGGTGGCGCGTTACGTCGCGCTATATGGCGGCGGCGGTCGTGTTGCCAAGGCGGTGCTGATCGGCGCCGTGCCGCCGATTATGGTCAAGACCGAAAGCAACCCCGGCGGCTTGCCGATCGAAGTCTTCGACGGCTTTCGCGCGGCTCTGGCCGCTAACCGCGCCGAGTTCTACAGGGATGTGCCGGCCGGCCCGTTCTACGGCTTCAACCGCGAGGGCGCCAAGGTCTCGCAAGGCGCGGTCGACAATTGGTGGCGCCAGGGCATGATGGGCGGAGCCAAGGCCCATTACGACTGCATCAAGGCATTCTCGGAGACCGATTTCACCGACGACCTCAAAAAGATCGAGGTACCCGTCCTGATCATGCATGGCGACGACGACCAGATCGTGCCGATCGCCGATTCCGCGCTGCTTGCGGCCAAGCTGGTGAAGCACGGCACGCTCAAGGTCTACAAGGGCCTGCCGCATGGCATGTGCACTACCCATCCGGAGATCATCAATCCGGATCTGCTGGCCTTCATCCAGGGCTGACGGCTTGCATATCGGACGGGCAGCGCGAGCTCGTGCTGTCCGTCCGTCGCTTAAGCATGACCGGCGACGGAGACACGCTCGAGCGTGATCCGCTTGCGCTGCCGACAAGATTTGCTTGATGAATGGTCGGAGTGGAGAGATTCGAACTCCCGACCCTCTGGTCCCAAACCAGATGCGCTACCAGGCTGCGCTACACTCCGAACGGTCTGTTGCCTAGTGATTTCAGCCCACCAAAGCAAGCGTAAAAAGCCATCGGCCTTGCTGCCGGCGGCATTGCGCAGTAATGACGGGCTAGTGCATGGCCAGAGAACAGTAATCTGGTCTCGGGGTCGTGTGCTTGCAACCAGCAATGAGGTGGTCATGTCAGCCCGCATTTTCAGCCCAGCCAAAACCGCGATGCAGTCCGGCAAGGCCAAGACCGGCTATTGGGTGCTGGAATTCGATCCGGAGCAGCGCAAGAAGATCGATCCGCTGATGGGCTACACCACGTCCGGCGACATGCGAAGCCAGATCAGGCTGACCTTCGACACAAGAGAAGAGGCGGTCGCCTATGCCGAGAAGGAAGGGCTGGCTTTCCGCGTCGAGGAGCCGAAGGAAATCAAGCGCCGCCAGATTTCCTATGCGGAGAATTTCCGCTATGACCGCAGGACGCCCTGGACGCACTAATCCCATACCGGCCCCGCCGGCACAATCCGCCGGTCATGCGGCCGGCCAGCGGTCCCGTAGCTCAGCTGGATAGAGCACCGGCCTTCTAAGCCGATGGTCACAGGTTCGAATCCTGTCGGGATCGCCAATATTTTCAGGGTCCGTTCCGGACAGGTTCACTCGCCAGTCGCACAGGATTTCCGACACATGACAGCGATGGGCGCGGCGGCGATCCTGGTCCTGACCTATGCCGGCGTCGCCATCGGCAGGATACCGGGGCTGCGCCTCGACCGGGCAGGCATCGCGCTGCTCGGCGGTGCGGCGATGATCGCCATCGGCGCCCTCGACATGGAAGACGCCTACCGCGCCATCAGCTTCGACACCATCACGCTTCTGCTCGGCATGATGATCGTCGTGGCGCACCTGAAAGTGTCCGGCGCCTTTCGCGCGCTCGGCGGGTTCGCCATCGAGCATGCGCATGCGCCGTTCATGCTGCTGGTGATGGTGACGCTGTTGACCGGCGTCCTGTCGGCATTCCTCGTCAACGACGCCATCTGCCTGGTCATGGCGCCGATCGTCGTCCATGTCACCCGCGTCATCAACCGCAACCCGGTTCCCTACCTGATCGCCACGGCGACCGCATCCAATTGCGGCAGTGTCGCCACCATCACCGGCAATCCGCAGAACATGGTCATCGGCGCCCTGTCGGGGATTTCCTATCCGGCCTTCTCGGCGGCGCTTGCGCCGGTCGCGGCGTTCGGCCTCGTCGCCGTCATCGTCATCATCCGCATCGTCTACCGCGCCGAATTTTCACGCAAGGCCGAGCTCAGCCCCGAAGTCTATCGCGGCCGCATGCTGCCTGGGCAGGTGCTGAAGGCGGTGGTCGTCTGTATCGGTTTGGCGATCGCCTTCTTTGCCGGCGTTCCAGTCGCCAAGGCAGCGCTGATCGGCGGCGCGATTCTGCTGCTGACCCGCGCCATCAAGCCTGAGCGCATCTATCGCGAGATCGATGGACCGCTGCTGTTCATGTTCGCCGGGCTTTTCATCGTCGTCGCCGGTGCCGAGAAGACATTGCTGACGCCCGACATCATCGCTTCGGCAAAGAACCTCGGGCTGAATGATGTCTGGCGGCTGTCCGGTTTCACCGCGGTGCTGTCCAACATCATGAGCAATGTCCCGGCCGTGCTGGCGCTGAAGCCGTTCGTGCCCGGACTGGAAGATCCCGAGCGGGCCTGGCTGGTCGTCGCCATGAGCTCGACGCTGGCCGGCAATTTCACGCTGCTCGGCTCGGTCGCCAATCTGATCGTTGCCGAGCACGCGCGGGTCTCCGGCAAACCGCTGGGCTTCATCGCCTTCTTCAAGGTCGGCCTGCCGTTGACGCTGGTCACGCTTCTTGTAGGGACTGCATGGCTGGCGGCCTAAAAGCGCGTCGCATTCGACCGGCCGCATGCGACGCGCTGTAGGCTCTTGTTGTATGCATGTCGTTATCGCAAAACCGCTGCACACTTTTGCGCGACATGCAGTAGCCAGTCAGGGCGACGTCACCGTGAGGTGGCCTTTCATATTGGGATGGAAGCGGCAGAAATAATCGACCGATTCCGCCTTCTTCATCGTCAGGCTCGCCGCCTTCTTCGGCGGGATCATCACTTCCCAGCCGCCGTTGACGGTTGCAGTGTGGGCGAACACGTCCTTGTTCACCCACTTGATCGTGTCGCCGACCTTAGCCTCGATCTTTGCCGGCGAAAACACAAGCTTTTCGATCGTCACCTCGATGGTTTCGGCCTTGGCCGGCGCGGCACCCACTGCCAGTGCCAGCGCAATCCACAGATGCCGCCTCGACATCATCGGCGCAATCCTCACTTCAACATGCCGGCGAGGTGTTCGGCGTGCTGTTCGTGGCCCTGGAATATTTTCAGGCCGGTTTCCAGCAGGCTCTTCAGCTCGGCATTGCTGGCGGATGGGATCAGCAGCGTTTCGAGCGCGCCATTGACCTGTTTGTGGTAGGCTACTTCGCTGGCGACATAGGCCTTGTCGAACGCCGCGCCCTTGAGCTTGGCAAGCTTGGCACGTTCCTCGGCCGCCGCATTGGTCAGCGCTTTGCTGGTCGGATTGTCCTCAGGCGTGACCTTGAGCTTCTTGACCAGGTCGAGAGCCTGTTTGTTGACCGCCTCGTGATCTCGCACCATGTCCTTGGCGAAATCCACGACCTCTTTGTTCTTCGATTTCTTCAGCGCCTGCTTGGCGGCTTCGACGTCAAGCACGCCCGCCGTGTAGGCGATATGTGCGATCTGCGGATCGGTCGGCTTTTCGGCAGCTTGCGACAAGGGCGCTGCGCTAAGCAGGAAAACTGCGGCCAGTGCCGCGGTCGGTCGAATAAACATGATGCTCTCCTTCACCCCGATGCGGAACTGCATCGGGCTTCGTTTTCAGTGATGCTCATTGGATGCAGGTCGCCGCCAAACGTTCCCGCGAAAATCGGCACGGCCTATCCGGAAAGACCAAGCCGCTGCATCACGGCATTGGTCAGCCGTTCGCAGCGCCGGCCGGCGAACGGAAAGGCGTCGAGCAGCACCGGGCCGATCTGGTCGTCCAGCGCCTTGCGCACCAGCGCACGGGCGCGGTGCAGCCGGGTCTTGATGGTTTCTGGTCGCACGCCAAGCAGTTCGGCGGTCTCCTCGATGCTCAATCCCTCGATGACGCGCGCCACGAACACCATCCGGTAGACATCGGGGAGACTGTCGGTTGCCCGTTCGACAAGCTCAAGGATCTGCCGTTGCGCCATCGTACGCTCCGGATCGTCGCTCGGGTTGAGGGGAAACCGGATGATTTCGGCTTGCGGGTTTTCCGGCATTGCTACCATTCGCCGCCTTTTGCGCAAGCGGCCGAGCGCTTCGTTGATGACGATACGCGACAGCCATGTGGCGAGCGAGGCATCGCCGCGAAAGGACTCGAGATGGGCAAAGGCGCTGACATAGGTCTCCTGGACGATGTCCTCGGCCTCGCTGTCGTTACGCACGACCCCGCGGGCGAGGCGGTAGAGCCTTTGGTTGTGCGTCTTGATGATGGTACGGAATGCATCGCCATCACGTGCCAGCGCGCGGCCGACAAGCTGCATGTCGCCGGAAGCGGCGGGCGTCGCCGTCAACGCAGCAGGCATGGCCGATCTCCTGATAGGCTTCTCATCGCGACATTGGATGCATCGGCCGACAAAAGGTTCCCGACCGATCCCGCCGGCCAGCCTCAATCCGTGTCAAGGACTGGCAGAGGCTATTCTACCGCCTTCACCGCACCGCCGCCTCTATTTTGTAGACACCGTTTTCATCGGCCGATCGGTCGCCATGACATCGCTCAGGATCGCAATTTTTTCCAGGCTGTTACGCCGATTTTCTGACTCAGTCTGGAAAGGTGCTGGCTCAGGCGTCTGCAGCCGCCGCCAGCCCGCGCGCCAGGTCGGCCTTCAAATCCTCGACATCCTCGAGCCCGATCTGCAGGCGCACCAGCGGCCCGTCATACGGGCCTTTGGCGACGGTACGGTCGCCCAGGAATACCGGCACGGCAAGGCTCTCATAGCCGCCCCAGGAATAGCCGAGGCCGAAAAACTTCAACGCGTCGAGGAAGGCGTGCTGCTGCTTCTGTCCGCCGCCCGCAAGAACGATCGAGAAGATGCCGCTCGATCCGCAAAAATCGCGCTTCCACATGGCGTGGTCGGGATGACTGGGCAGCCCCGGATGCAGCACCTGCGCTACGCCCGGCTGACCCTCCAGCCAGCCGGCGAGGGCAAGCGCGCTCTTTTGATGGCGCTCCAGCCGCACACCCATCGTGCGCAGGCCGCGCAGCACCTGGTAGACGTCGTCAGGCCCGGCGCAGCAGCCCATTGTGTTGAACGTCTCGAAAAGCTGCTTCCAGCAGCCTGCGTTGGCCGACACCGTGCCGAGCAGCACGTCGGAATGGCCGGCCGGGTATTTCGTCGCCGCGTGGATCGAGATGTCGACGCCATGGTCGAGGGGGCGAAAGTAGAGCGGCGTCGCCCAGGTATTGTCCATCATGACGATGGCGCCGGCGGCATGCGCGGCCTTGGTGATGGCCGGTATGTCCTGCACCTCGAAGGTGTTGGAGGCCGGCGATTCGGTGAACACCACCTTGGTGTTGGGCTTGATCAGCGCCGCGATGCCGGCGCCGATGCGCGGCTCGTAATACTCGACCTCGATGCCCAGCCGCTTCAGCATCGTGTCGGCGAGGTTACGGGTCGGATGATAGATGGAATCGACGATCAGCAGATGATCGCCGGCCGACAGGAAGGCGAGCAGCGGCAGCATCACCGCCGCCAGGCCGGACGGTACCGCGACCGTGCCTGCCGAACCTTCCAGCGCATCGATCGCGCTGTTCAGCGCATCGGTGGTCGGTGTGCCGCGCGTGCCGTAGGTGTACCTCTGGCTGCGTGAAGCCATCGCCGCCGCATTGGGATAGAGCACGGTCGAGGCATGCACCACCGGCGGATTGACGAAGCCGAAATAGTCATGCGGGTTGTTGCCGGAATGAGCGAGCCGCGTGTTGATGCCCATCTCGCTGCCGTCTTTTGCCATTGCTTTTCGTCCCATGGGTTGGTCGTTAGCCATAGTGCGGCGGCATGGGCCGCGCAACCGCAGCGCACTCGCCAGGCCAAGCTCTTGAATATGCCAATTCAGCAATGCGCCGTAGTTCTTCTGGACGGCTGCCAGCTGTGCTTGGCAAGTCACGGTCGGACTTTGCCGGCTTTATTGGCGCGCTGACCAATTTGCGAGCGCGTTTGTCTGCAATTTCAGGCATTTCAGGCGGTTGGTTTTCAAAGTCTTTCGGATTCGGTCATTTCCCTTGACCTCACAGGAATAATCGCCTTCGATGTTGTTCGTGAATGGGAGGCAGCGCGTCGGTTACGATGCGGGATTCCGGTAATGGGCCGGGATACATAGCTGCGTTCACACGGGAAAAGTCAGGTTCGCCTGGAAAAAACAGAAAAGGGTCTGTGGGTCATGAAACACATTGCAATCGGCGTTTTGGGCGCCGCCGCGTTTGGATTCGCGGCTTCGGCGGCTTCGGCGGCCACGCTCGACGATGTCAAGGCGAAGGGCTTCATCCAATGCGGCGTCTCGACCGGTCTGGCCGGCTTCTCGGCGCCGGACGACAAGGGTGAGTGGCAAGGCCTCGACGCGGACTTCTGTCGCGCTGTGGCGGCCGCCGTGTTCGGCGATGGCACCAAGGTGAAGTTTACGCCGCTCAGCGCCAAGGAGCGGTTTACCGCTCTGCAGTCGGGCGAGATCGACATCCTGTCGCGCAACACCACCTGGACCATCAATCGCGACACCGCACTCGGCCTGAACTTCATCGGCACGACTTATTATGACGGCCAGGGCTTCATGATCAACGCCAAGAAGCTTCCGGGCGTGAACTCGGCGCTGCAGCTTTCGGGCGCGGCGGTCTGCGTGCAGAGCGGCACCACGACCGAGCTCAACCTTGCCGACTATTTCAAGTCGAACAAGATGGAGTACAACCCCGTCGTCTTCGAAAAGCTGGAAGAGGTCAACGCCGCCTATGACGCCGGCCGCTGCGACGTCTACACCACCGACCAGTCGGGCCTCTATGGCATCCGCCTGACGCTGGGTGCGCCGGCCGACCATGTCGTGCTGCCCGAGATCATCTCCAAGGAACCGCTTGGGCCGGCCGTGCGCCAAGGCGACGACCAGTGGTACCACATCGTCAAGTGGACGTATTTCGCGTTGCTCGACGCCGAGGAACTCGGCATCACCAAGGCCAATGTCGACGAGATGAAGAACTCGGACAGTCCCGAGATCAAGCGCGTGCTCGGCCAGGAAGCCGATACCAAGATCGGCACCGATCTCGGCGTCTCTAACGACTGGGTTGTCAACATCGTCAAGGCCGTCGGCAATTACGGCGAGATGTTCGAGCGCAATGTCGGCTCGGGCAGCCCGCTGAAGATCGCCCGCGGCATCAACGCGCTGTGGACCAAGGGTGGCCTGCAATACGCTCCGCCGATCCGCTGATCGACAATGGATCCGGAAGGCAGATCGTCTGCCTTCCGGTCTCTCTTTCCAGGGGACTGTCGAATGGCATCGCAGGAAGTTCTTCGCGAGGAGCCAAGCCGCGGTTCCCTCATCAATGATCCTCGCGTCCGCGGTATATTCTTTCAGGCACTGGTCCTTGTCCTGCTGGTAGGCGGGGTCTGGTGGGTTACCCACAATGTCATCGTCAATCTGACGCGCTTGCACATCGCTTCCGGCTTCGGCTTCCTCAAGGGCCGCGCCGGTTTCGATATCAGCGAAAGCGCCATCGCCTATTCGTCGGATTCGACCTATTTCCGAGCCATCCTGGTTGGCTTTATCAACACCGTGATCGTTGCCGTCGTCGGCATCATCACCGCCACCATCATAGGTTTCATCGTCGGCATCGGCCGGCTTTCGCGCAACTGGTTGATCAGGAAAATCTGCACCGTCTATGTCGAGGTGTTTCGCAACATCCCGCCGCTGCTGGTCATCTTCTTCTGGTATTCCGGCGTGCTTGCGGTGCTGCCGCCGCCGCGCGAGAGCATCAATTTGCCATTCGGCTCCTTTCTCAACCAGCGCGGCTTCTATTTTCCGCGCGCTATTTGGGGCGACGGCTCCTGGCTGATCCTGGTCGCTCTGCTCCTCGGCATCGCTATGGCCTGGTTCGTTGCCCGCAAGGCGCGACAGCGGCAGATGGCGACGGGTCAGCCATTCCCGGTGCTCTGGACATCCATAGCGTTGATCGTCGGCTTGCCGCTGCTGGCCTACGCGTTGAGCGGCTTTCCGTTGAGCTTCGAATTCCCGAAACAATCGACCTTCAACCTGGTCGGCGGCTTTCAGGTCAGGCCGGAGTTCCTGTCACTTTATCTGGCGTTGTCCTGCTATACGGCCGCCTTCATCGCCGAGATTGTGCGCGCCGGCATCAGGGGCGTCAGCACGGGCCAGACCGAGGCGGCCGCGGCACTCGGGCTGCGCTCGGGATCGATCCTCAGGCTTGTCGTCGTGCCGCAGGCGATGCGCATCGTTATTCCGCCGCTGACCAGCCAGTATCTCAACCTGACCAAGAACTCTTCGCTCGCCATCGCCATCGGCTATCCGGACCTGACGGCGACCGCTGGCACTGTCTTGAACCAGACCGGGCAGGCGGTCGAAGGCGTGGTGATCATGATGGCTGTCTATCTCGCGCTCAGCCTGATCACGTCGGCGATCATGAATGTCGTCAATGCCAGGATGGCGCTGGTGGAGAGGTAGGGCCATGCAGGAACACGACATGTCCTGGGTGCGGACGGAGATGGTGCTGGCGCAGCCGGCGCCGTCGAGCGAGCGTGGCCTCACCGCCTGGATCCGCAAGAACCTGATTGCCACCACGGGCGACACCATCCTCACCATCGTCGGCATCGCGCTGGTCGCTATGATCCTGCCGCAAATCATCAATTGGGCCTTCATCAACGCCCAGTGGATCGGACCGGACCGCTCGGTCTGCGCCACCGTGGCGCAGGGCGGCATCCAGCCGGACGGCTGGACCGGGGCCTGCTGGGCATTCGTCAACGCCAAGTTCGGCCAGTTCATGTTCGGCACCTATCCCATCGAGGAGCGTTGGCGGCCGATCCTGGTAGCCATCCTGTTCGTGGCACTGCTGGTGCCGCTGCTCGTCCCGAAGGTGCCGCGCAAAGGGCTGAACGCCATTCTTCTTTTCCTGGTGCTGCCGGTCGTCGCCTTCGTTCTGCTGGTCGGCGACATATTCGGCCTGCCGCATGTCGAGACCTCCAGGTGGGGCGGGCTGCTGGTGACGCTCAGCCTGTCTTTCGTCGGCATTGCCGTGTCGTTGCCGATCGGCATCGTGCTGGCGCTCGGCCGGCGCTCGAACATGCCGATCGTCAAGCTGCTGTGCGTGGTCTTTATCGAGACGGTACGCGGCATTCCGCTGATCACGGTGCTGTTCTTTGCCAGCGTGATGCTGCCGCTGTTCCTGCCGGCCGGCGTCAGCTTCGACAAGTTCCTGCGCGCGCTGATCGGCGTGTCGCTGTTTGCCGCCGCCTACATGGCCGAAGTGGTGCGCGGCGGCCTGCAGGCGATCCCCAAAGGCCAGTATGAGGGCGCCGATTCGCTCGGCCTCAGCTACTGGCAGAAGATGGGTCTGGTCGTCATGCCGCAGGCGCTGAAGCTGGTCATTCCCGGCATCGTCAACACCTTCATCGGCATGTTCAAGGACACCAGCCTGGTCATCGTCATCTCGATGTTCGACCTCCTCGGCATCGTCAAGCAGAACTTCTCCGACGCCAATTGGGCGACGCCGCAGACGGCCAGATCCGGCCTAGTGTTCGCGGCCTTCATCTTCTGGCTGTTCTGTTTCGGCATGTCGCGCTATTCAATGTACACGGAACGCCGTCTCGACACCGGCCACAAACGCTAAAAAGGGGACCTTGTCATGGCTATAGAAAACGCCGTCAGCGCGGAAGAGATCAAGGTCAATGCCGCCAAGATGCACATTTCGACCACCGATGTCGCCATCGACATCATTGCCATGCACAAATGGTACGGCGAATTCCATGTGCTGAAGGACATCAATCTAAGGGTGATGCGCGGCGAGCGGATCGTCATCTGCGGCCCGTCGGGCTCCGGCAAATCGACGATGATCCGCTGCATCAACCGGCTGGAGGAACACCAGAAGGGCAAGATCATAGTCGACGGCAAGGAACTGACCAACGATCTGAAGAAGATCGACGAGGTGCGCCGCGAGGTCGGCATGGTGTTCCAGCACTTCAACCTGTTCCCGCATCTGACCATTCTGGAAAATTGCACGCTGGCGCCGATCTGGGTGCGTAAGATGCCGCGGAAGCAGGCCGAGGAAATCGCCATGCATTTCCTCAAGCGCGTCAAGATCCCGGAACAGGCCAACAAATATCCCGGCCAGCTTTCCGGCGGCCAGCAACAGCGCGTGGCGATCGCCCGCTCGCTGTGCATGAACCCGCGCATCATGCTTTTCGACGAGCCGACCTCGGCTCTCGATCCGGAAATGATCAAGGAAGTGCTGGAGACGATGGTCGGGCTGGCCGAGGAAGGCATGACCATGCTCTGCGTCACCCACGAAATGGGCTTTGCGCGCAAAGTCGCTAACCGGGTGATCTTCATGGATCAGGGTCAGATCGTCGAGCAGAACACGCCGGCCGAGTTCTTCGACCACCCGCGCCATGAGCGCACGAAGCTGTTCCTGTCGCAGATCCTGCACTGATCCTGTACGCCGGTTCGGGACAAGACCGGCGGACCGGGCTCTCTGTCTTGCTTGGCTCCGCGCGTATTCGACGAGTGGTGATGCTCGGGGGATCTGCTCGATGGCGAGCATCGGGAACTATCTTAGCACCCACAATCCTCCTGCGACGATCACCGCATATCGTGCAGCCTTGCCTAATGCGACAAGCATCACGAATACGCCGAGATGGATGCGGGCCGCGCCTGCCACGACGGTGAAGGCGTCCCCGACGACCGGCAGCCAGGCGAACAGGAGCAAGCACGCGCCAAAGCGGCGAAAGGTCCGGCTCGCCCGCTCGTATCGTTCACGAGTGACGGGAAACCATCGCCTGGACTGGAGCGTGTCGATGCCACGCCCCAGCATCCAGTTCACCACCGAGCCGAGCGTGTTGCCGATCGTGGCGATCGCACAAAGCAGCACCGGATCGCCACGGCCGCTGGCGATCAAGCTGGCGAGCACAACTTCCGACGAGAACGGCAAGATCGTTGCGGCGAGGAATGCGCTGGTGAACAGGACGCCATAGATTGCCAGTGCAGCCACGTCGAACGACCGACTAGGCCTGCACGTCGACGACGCCCATCATGCCGAGCTGCTCGTGCTCCAGGATGTGGCAATGATACATCCTCCGCCCGGGGCGATCCTGGCGCAGCAAAAGCCGCACCGTTTCGCCGCGTGCCACGTTGACCGTGTCCTTCCAGGCGAGATAGGCCGGTTTCGAGACCTGCCCACCACGTTCGTGCTCGACCACCTGGAACTGCGTCCCGTGCACATGGAACGGATGGTCCATGTCGGCATTGTTGACGATTTCCCAGAGCTCGACCTGTCCTGTTTTCGACACCACGTCGATGCGGCCCATGTCGAACGCCGCGCCGTTGATCAGGAAGCCCATCTGCATATCCGTCGCGCTCATCGTCATCGTTTCGGTGAACACGAAACGCCGGCTGACAGCAGGAGTGCCAAGTTGCGCAATTGGTCGAAGCCTTTCCGGCAGCGGAGGAAACGCCTCTGCAGGCGTGTCCGAAAAATTGACCGTAAGCAATGTCAGACCTGCATCGGCGGGGCGGCCTGCGCCCATCCAGCCGCGATCGTAGTCGAGCGTGTTCAGGGTGACGGGGCCGGGCTTCTCAAACGAGGCGATCAGTTCAAGGCGTTCCGCCGGGCTGAGCAGGACATCCTTGGCTGCCACCGGCGCCTCCAGCAGACCGCCATCGGTGCCGATGATCGTCATGGGTGCGCCGTCGAAGGAGAGCCGCAAAAAGCGCGCGTTGGTCGCGTTGTAGAACCGAAATCGCCGCTTTGTTCCAAACGGGACCGATAGCGCGGGATTTTTCTGTCCGTTGACCAGCACGTGATCGCCGACGCGCCCGTTCATCAAATCGACCATGGTGTTGTCCGGCATGGTGCCGTCGGCGGCAAGGCGAAGGTCTGTGAACACCAGCACAGTGTCGCCATACTCGGCCGGGATCGGGTCCGCCTTCGGCTTGACCACGAACGCGCCGGCAAGTCCGCGATAGACCTGCTCGGCCGTCTTGCCGTGCGGATGCGGATGATACCAGTACGACCCCGCGCTTCCTTCGGGCAGTTCGAAGCTGTAGGTGCGCTCCGTGCCCGTCGCAACGGGATCCATCGGATTGCCATCCTGGTCAGCCGGAACCGGCATGCCATGCCAATGGATGGTGCTGGTCTCTTCAGGAATTCGGTTCGTGAACGCAATTTCGACACGGTCGCCTTCAGTCACCTCGATCAATGGCCCCGGGCTCATGCCGTTGTACCCAAGGATTGGCGTGTCGAGTCCTTCTGCAAAGCGAACCATGGCGGGTTCAGCCGTGAGGTTCGCTCTGAACAGGCGGGGTGTATCGGCTTCATTGCCTAGCAGCTGCAACTCGCGCAACGCCTGGCCCTCAGGCAGCATGGCTGCGCTTTTTGGCGCCGCGCCCATGTCGTGGCCCGCGTGCCCCATATCCATGCCGGGCATCTCGTCCATCTTCATCTGGGCGATGGCGCGCGGACTAGCGAGAACCGTGGCAGCGCCTGCCGCCAGAAAACTGCGTCGATTCATGTGTTGTCTCCGAGATTAAGGTCACGCGCGTCGGCACGCGGTATAACTCAGGTGGCACGCTCCGTAGCCAGATTGGCGCCTTTTCAAGGGGGCGACGGCATTCATGGGTTTGCAGCTCCAACTGGGTGGCTGCCACTCGATAAAGGTTCCCATAACGGGAAGGTCAAGGGGCAAATTTCGAATGCTGCTTCGGCACGGCAGCGATGATTTGAGCTGGCTCAAAAGCCCTTGACCTTCCCGTGATGGGAAGCCTCATAACAACCCCACTGGAGGAAAGCTGCAAAGATAAGACTGAAAGTTCCGGAATGGGCTGCGGGCAGGCGTCATCAGGTCAGTCGGTTACAACGAAAAAATAGGCCGCCCGTGCGGCGAAAGGCCAGCACGGATCATAAGCGCGCCAGCCGCGTTTGTTGCCATTAGGAGTTGTATAACAAGCCGCGTGGGCACGTGCGGCGGCAGGTCAAGGGCTCATCCTGATGCTTATCCAACCGATCGATTATTTCCTCGTCGTCTGGTTCGCGCTGGCGCTGGCTTCGACGCTTTATGTCGGCTTCGACCAATATCGCAACAATCCCGAGCCGGTGGTGATGAAATGGGGCTTCATCCTGGTCACCCTCTATATGGGTCCGCTCGGCTTGCTGCTTTACGTGCTCGCCGACAAGGAGCCACGGCCGGGCGAGCATGAGGTGTTCACTCGGCCGCTCTGGAAGCAGGGCGTCGGCTCCACCATCCACTGCGTCGCCGGCGATGCCACCGGCATCATTCTTGCCGCCGCCGTCACGGCGGCGCTCGGCCTGCCGATGTGGATCGACCTGATCGTCGAATATCTCGCCGGCTTTGCCTTCGGCCTGTTCATCTTCCAGTCGCTGTTCATGAAATCGATGATGGGCGGCACCTATTGGGAGAACGTGCGCAAGAGCTTCCTGCCCGAATTCATCTCGATGAACTTCATGATGGCCGGCATGGCGCCGGTCATGAGCTTCCTGATGATGGGCCGCGACATGCGCGCGATGGAACCGACGGAGCTTTTGTTCTGGGGCGTGATGTCGATTGGCGTCATCGCCGGTTTTGCGCTTGCCTATCCGGCCAATGTCTGGCTGGTCGCCCGCGGCTTGAAGCATGGGCTGATGACGCAGCGCGCGCAGGCAGCCGGCATCGATGGTCGGGAGCAGCCTGCAACGAGGCAGCATGCGCAGATGCAAATGCAGCAGGCCGATGCCAGTGGCCATCGCGGACAGCGCCACAATATGGCTTCCCACAAAGGCAAAGGCGGCGGCCATCACATGGAGACGGATGCCACGACGCCGCAGGTCGCTGCCCTGGGTGCCGTCTCCCTGCTGGCGCTCGCCATCGGCATGGTCGCACCTGCGAACTGGCTGAACCTGACGCTGTCGGCACGCGACGTCGGCGGGGTGATCATGCCGCAAGGCATGATCATGGATCGCGACACGCCGGCCGATACGATGCGCGACATGGCCGCTACCGATCCACGCCTCGTGGCCGCCTCTTATGGCCTGACGGCAAGGGGCGACCAGGAACTGCCGTTCCGGATGGAGAACGGCATCAAGGTGTTCGAGCTCAGGCCTTCAGTGGTCCGCTGGCAGATCCTGCCGGACGTTGCGGTCGACGCCTATGCCTATAATGGCCAGATTCCCGGCCCGCGAATTCACATTCGCCAGGGCGATCGGGTCAGGATCAACGTCACCAACGGCCTGCCTGAGGAAACGACAGTGCATTGGCATGGCTTGATCTTGCCGAACCAGATGGATGGACCGGCCGAAATCACGCAGGCGCCGATCGAGCCCGGCCAATCCTATTCATACGAATTCACCGCAACCCAGCACGGAACCTATTTCTACCACCCCCATGCCAAGCCGGACCGGACCCAGGCGCTCGGCCTCTACGGTGCGCTGATCATCGATCCCGCCAATCCCGCCGACGAGGTCGCGGCCGACCATGATTACGTCATCGAGCTTCAGGAATGGCTGGTGCGGGAAGGGCTGACCTACCCGTCGATGCCGATGGACGGCGGCATGCCGAATTTCTTCACCATCAACGGCAAGGCCTATCCCTCGACCGAGACGATCCCGATGAAGGTCGGCGAGACGCTCAAGGTGCGGTTCATCGGCACCAACAACGGCTTCATCCATCCGATGCATATCCATGGCGGACCGTTCGAGGTCGTTGCCCGCGACGGCGAGACGATTCCTGCGTCGGGTCGTTTCCTTGCTGATACGATCAACGTCGGGCCGGGTCAGCGCTACGACGTGATCTGGAAGGCGCAGCGTCCGGGCAAATGGCTGATCCATTGCCACATCCCGCATCACACCACGAACAACAATGTCGAGGAGAAGGGCGGCGGCGGGCTGATGGTCGTGATCGATGTGACATGACCGGCGTCGACTGGGCTCGTTCCAACTGCTGCACCCGCCCGGGAGCCATGCAGTGGCTGAAACCATATTTTCTCTCAGGTTGATGTGATCTGCCAGACGGCGACGCCGGCAAGGGCGAGACCGGCGGCGCCCTCAATGGTCCGGGAGATGGTTTCGAACAGCCGTGGCTGGCGCGCGAAAAACTGTACAAGCCGTTCCCGAAACAGGATCGACAACACCGCGACGCAGGACAGCGTCAGCGCCACGCCGACCATCATGGTGACGGCAAACAGGACGCCCGCTGCCGGAACACCCCTGGAGATCGCGAAAGTCATCGCGAACAGCGTCAGCGGGCAGGGGATCAGACCTGCCATGACGCCGACAGCCTCGCCCTCGTGCCTGTGGTGATGGCTGTGGCTCAAAGCGCGCCAGAGCATCCAGACGCCAATGAGGCCGAGCAGCCCACGACTGATATGCTCCAGAAGCGGAGCGCGGCCGACGCTGCCCAATGCTATGGAGACCAGTGGCAGCGAGAGAGCCGCAATCAGAACGGCAATCGTCACATGCGTGAACGACAGCGTGATAGATACGAGCAGGCCGCGCGAGACCTTCGCATCCGAACCGGCAAGATAAGTCGCCAGAACGGCCTTGCTATGACCCGGCGTCAGCGCATGAGCAGCCCCGAACACGACGCCCATCGGCAGGAAAGCCACGAACGCCAGCCAATTGCCTCCGGCCGCAAGCAGCTTGATCTGTTCGCCGAGCGTCAGATAGATCGCGCGCTGAAATTCGACGAGCGTCTGGAACATCGGACGAGACTAGCAGAAAATCGGCGAGCGTCAGTGCATGTGGCCATGGTCGTGCGTGTGCTCGTGAGGATGGTCGTTCTCTCCACGTTCCGTTGAAAACCGCACATTCGCCTCAGCCAGGGCCGGCATATGCTGGGACAGTTCGTCCTTCAGCGCTGCCGCGATCTTGTTCGCATCCGACAGCGACAGGGTTTCGTCTGCGGCAATTGCGATGTCGGCGTGCAATCTGTGTCCGATCCAACGCGCCTTGGCATCGACAATGCGTGCGCCCGGAACATGCTCGGCGGCATGTCGGATTTCGTCCATCACACCGGGTTCGATTCCATCCAGCATGCGGGTCAGCACCGAACGTGCCGATTGCCAGACGACACCGAAGATCGCAATCGTGATCAGCAGGCCGACGATCGGGTCGGCCAAGGAAAAGCCGAGCCAGACGCCGATGGCTCCGATGACCACGGCAAGGCTGGTAAGTCCGTCGGTGCGGGCGTGGTAGCCGTCGGCAATCAGTGCCGCGCTGTTGATTTCGCGGCCGACGCGGATACGGAACACGGCAACCGCCTCGTTGCCGAGGAAGCCGACAATGCCCGCCGCCGTCAGCCAGCCGAGGTGTGTCACCACTTGCGGATTGATCAGCCTGTCGATGGCCTGGTAGGCGGCGACAACAGCGCTGAACAGGATGATGAGCACGATAGTGATGCCGGCCAGATCCTCGACCCGCCCCAAGCCATAGGTGAAGGTCCGCGACGGCTTGCGCCGCGCCAGCACGAACGCAATCCATAGCGGGATCGCCGTGGTCGCATCGCCGATGTTATGGATTGTGTCGGCCAGCAGCGCCACACTTCCCGACAGCACAACGACGACCATCTGCAGCGCCGCGGTGATGGCCAGGATCACGAACGACCATTTGATTGCCCAGATACCCCGGTCGGTGGTGGCAATTGTCGCATCGATGACGCCATGGGTGTGGCCGTGCGAACCGTGATCGCCATGATGATGTGCGGCGTGCGAGCCGAACCCGAACCATTCCAGAATGGGGGCTACAATGGCATTCATAGATACTTCGCCAGCTGCTTGAGTTCCGCCAGCGAGTTGCCGCCGGTTTCCACGCTGTCCGTCAGGCAATGCTCGATGTGGTCGTTGATCAGCTCGCGCTTGGCGCTGCTGATCGCTTTTTCGACGGCATGAAGCTGCTGCGCCAGATCAACGCAAGGGCGATGCGCCTCGATCATGGCCAGCACCGCCGCGAGGTGGCCTTGCGCGCGCTTCAGGCGCTTTGTGATGGAAGGATGCGAGGCGTGGAGGTGATTTGACATGCCCCAGCATATCCTCCCGGGGAGGATACGCGTCAAGCTCTAAGTCAGCTGTGCAACTTCCGGAGAGGCTTCACCTTGAGCATTGCTTGTTCTATGCCTTCCGCATGAAGAAGCTTGCCCGTTTTCTTGGCCTGCTAGCCGTTGCAATAGCGCTAGCGGTAGCGCTGGGCACGCTGCTGCCGCGCCCGCTCTGGCCGGCGGCCGTTGCCGATCCGATCGGCGCAAGCCACCGTATCCTGGTGCTGCAAAATCCGATCCACACCGACATCGCCATCCCGGTCGACGACGATGTGCGCCGGCGCTTCCACTTTCTGGTCGATGCCGGCATTCCGGTCGACATGGCGGAGGTCCGCTACATCGCCTTCGGCTGGGGCGGCCGCGCTTTCTATCTGGAGACGCCGACCTGGTCGGAGCTGAAGGCGGTGCCGGTGATGAAGGCGCTGACGGTCGATGCATCGGTGATGCATGTCGACGTTTCCGGCGACATCGCCGAGCCGCATCCCGAAGTCGCGGGTTTCGACATCGGCGAGGAGCGGTTTACGGCGCTGCTCGATTACATTGCGGCAAGCTTCCAGCAGGGGCCGAACGGAGCCATTCCGATCGAGAATGCGGCCTATTCCCGTTTCGATCGTTTCTTCGAAGCCAATGGTGATTTCAACGCGCTGATCGGCTGCAACACCTGGACGGCGGCGGCGCTGCGCACGGCCGGCCTGCGCACCGGCTGGTGGAACCCGCTGCCGGCATCGCTCGGCCTGTCGATGCGGCTTTACAATTGAAGAGGGTTCCGGCTGATCAACGCCGCGATCCTTCGCGCCCCTCTCTGTCCTGCCGGCCTATCGAGCTTCATCGCCGATCCCCAGACTCGCGCGCCCGCCAGCCATAAAGCCAATCAAGATCGGCGGCGAGCTTTTCGGGTGAGCGCATCGCCAGGAACAGGTTGCGGGCCATCGCCACCGGCCCGGCCGCATGCCAGGCGAGGCGATTGACGGCGCCGCGGCGGGCAACCTGGGCGACGCGCGGCCGCCGCGCCTGTTCCCAGGCGGCAAGCGCCCCCTCAAGATCGGACGGCGAAGCGGCAACGAAGCCGGCAAGCGTCGCCGCGTCCTCGATCGCCATCGCCGCGCCCTGCGCGGCAAACGGCGTCATCGCGTGCGCCGCATCGCCGATCAGCGCGATGCCTTGCGGCGTCGTCCACCGCCGCTGCTCGACAGTGTGGATCGGCCATGCCGTCCACGGTGCCGCTTCGCTCGCCAGACGGACCAGCGCCGGCGCGGTACCGCGCATGGCGCTTGAGAGGCTGGCGGGGTCGGCATGCCCCGACCAGCCCTCGGCGATGCGCTTGCCCCTGGTGAAGGCGGCGAAATTGAAGGCAGTGCCACGGCTGACCGGATAGGCGACCATATGGAATCCGGAATAGAGGAATGCGCTAACGCAATCGGCCGCACCGATCGCTGCAAAGGTTTGTCCGGCGGGGCTGTCGGCGGCCACCGTGGCGCGCCAGGCAAGCTCGCCGGAAAACCGGCTCCTACCGAATTCGACCGCCTTGCGGGCAAGCGTTTCTCGCACCGACGACCAGACGCCATCCGCGCCGATCAGCAACGATGCTTCCGTTTCGATGGCCGTGCCGGCAACCTCGACTATTGCGGTGATGCCATTCGGTCCGGTGGCGACGCTGCCGACGCGGGCGCCGGTGACAAGCTCGACCTCGGGCCGCTCGGCTATCCGCTGCATCAGCGCTGACTGCAGATCGGCGCGGTGGGCAACGAGATAGGGCGCTCCCCAGCGCGTTTCTGCCGCCTGGCCAAGCGGTACGCGCGCCAGCTCGCGCAGCGTGGCGGCATCCTTGAGCACGACCGCCTCCGGGCGCACCACCGTCGGCAGCAGCCGATCGAGTACGCCTAATTGTCGAAGAATGCACGTCGCGTTGGGTGAAAGCTGGATACCGGCGCCGGCAGCCTCGAGGTGCTGCGCCTGTTCGAACAGTTTTATCCGATAGCCGCGCTCGGCGAAGGCAAGTGCTGCGGTCAGCCCGGCGACGCCCGCCCCGGCGATGACCACCTGCCGGGACTGCGTTTCCTGCATCAGGCTTGTCGCGGAAGAATCAGGCGGCCTGGTCGAGATAGAGGCAGCCCGGCGGCTGCGTTTCCAATGCCTTCAGCTTCGGCGAATAGCGATAGAGCGTCGAGCAGTAGGGGCAGACTTTTTCATTGTCGTCGCCCATGTCGAGAAATACATGCGGGTGGTCGAAAGGCGGATTGGCGCCGGTGCACATGAATTCCTTGACGCCGATGTCGATTGCCGGATAGCCCGCATCGTTCTGGAAATGGGGAATGGAACCGCCTGCCATCGTCGTCTCCTGATCTTGTCGATTGCATCTGGATCATAACCCGTCTCTTTGCAAGATCGATGAAATGAAACTGTCGCAAAAGCCTGTCAGAGGATAAGTTAAGCCGGTTAAGGCTGTGGTCGTCGAACGGTGTGGGAAGAGCGGAAACCATGAACGAACTGAAGCCGGTCCAGAACGAATTCATCACCGTCGAGGCGGCGAGCCCCGAAGGCGGCAACCCCGACCGCTTCGTCAACCGCGAATTTTCCTGGCTGCAATTCAACCGACGCGTGCTCGAAGAGTCGCTGAACGCCAATCATCCGCTGCTCGAGCGTGTTCGCTTCCTGTCGATATCGGCCGCCAATCTCGACGAGTTCTTCATGGTCCGCGTCGCCGGTCTCGCCGGCCAGGTGCGCGAGGGCATCGTGCTGAAGAGCCCGGACGGACGCACGCCCGAGCAGCAGCTTGAACAATTGCTGCGCGAGGTCGAGCGCCTGCAGGAGGACCAGCAAAAAAGCCTTTCGGCGCTGATGCTGCTGCTAGACAAGGAAGGCATTGAGAGCATCACTCGCGAGGCGCTGAGCAAGGACGAGAAGGCCTGGCTGGAGGACCATTTCCAGGAGCAGGTATTTCCGGTGCTGACGCCGTTGTCGATCGATCCGGCGCATCCGTTCCCGTTCATTCCCAATCTCGGTTTCTCGATGGCGCTGCAATTGCGCCACCGCAAGAACGGCGAGGAGATGAGTGCGCTTTTGCGCCTGCCGATGGCGCTGAGGCGGTTCATCCGTTTGCCGGATCGCAAGCGCCATGTCCGCTTCATCCCGCTCGAGGAGGCGGTCGGCCTTTATATCGGCAAGCTGTTCCCAGGCTATGAGGTCAAGGGCTCCGGCACGTTCCGTATCATCCGCGACAGCGATATCGAGGTCGAGGAAGAGTCCGAGGATCTGGTGCGCTTGTTCGAGACGGCGCTGAAGCGGCGACGCCGCGGCTCCGTCATCCGTATCGAATTCGACATGCTGATGCCGCCCGAATTGCGCGACTTCGTCGCCGGCGAGCTTGGCGTCTCGGCAAGCCGCATCAGCGTGCTCACCGGTCCGCTGGCGCTCAGCCAGATTTCGGAGATCGTCGCCGTCGCCCGCGACGATCTGAAATTCACCCCCTACAATCCGCGCTTTCCGGAGCGCATCCGCGAGCATGGCGGCGATTGCTTTGCCGCTATCCGCGAGAAGGACATCATCGTCCACCACCCTTACGAATCGTTCGACGTCGTGGTGCAGTTCTTGCGCCAGGCAATGGCCGACCCGGAAGTGGTGGCGATCAAGCAGACGCTCTATCGCACCTCCAACGACAGCCCGATCGTGCGGGCTTTGGTCGATGCGGCGGAAGCCGGCAAGTCGGTGACCGCACTGGTCGAGCTCAAGGCGCGTTTCGACGAGGAGGCCAACATCCGCTGGGCCCGCGACCTCGAGCGCGCCGGCGTCCAGGTCGTCTTCGGCTTTCTCGAACTGAAGACCCACGCGAAAATGTCGCTGGTGGTGCGGCGCGAGGATGGCAGGCTGCGCAATTACGTGCATCTGGGCACCGGCAACTACCACCCGGTCACCGCCCGCATCTACACCGATCTGTCCTTCTTCACCACCGACCCGACAATCGCGCGCGATGTCGCCCAGTTGTTCAATTTCATCACCGGCTATGCCGAGCCGGCCGAGCAGATGCGGCTGGCCATCTCGCCGTTCACGCTGCGCGACCGCATCCTCCAGCACATTTCGGACGAGATCAGCCACGCGCTGGAGGGCAGACCGGCCCGCATCTGGATGAAGATGAATGCCTTGGTCGACCCGATCGTCATCGATGCGCTCTACGATGCCAGCCGCGCCGGCGTCGAGATCGATCTCGTGGTGCGCGGCATCTGCTGCCTGAGACCGCAGGTGCCCGGCCTGTCGGAGAACATCAGGGTGAAGTCGATCGTCGGGCGTTTCCTAGAGCACAGCCGCATCTACTGCTTCGGCAACGGCCACGGCCTGCCCTCGGACGGGGCGATCGTCTACATCTCCTCGGCCGATTTGATGCCACGCAATCTCGACCGCCGCGTCGAGACCATGGTACCGATCACCAATCCAACTGTGCATGAGCAGGTGCTCGGCCAGATCATGCTCGGCAACATCATGGACAACCAGCAAAGTTTCGACGTATTGGCTGACGGAACCTCCCGGCGCGTCGTGCTGGAGGAGGGCGAGGAACCGTTCAACGCGCAGGAATATTTCATGACCAATCCGAGCCTGTCCGGACGGGGCGATGCGTTGAAGTCGCATGCGCCCAAGCGCATCGCGCAGTTCAAGCGCCGCAAGAAACAGAACGCAGCGACGGGCTGATGATTTCAGCATCCCAGGGCCGGCTTCAGGACCGCCGACCGCTGTCCATCATCGATATCGGGTCGAATTCGATCCGTCTTGTCATCTATGAGGGGCTGGCGCGCTCGCCGACCTTGCTGTTCAACGAAAAGATGCTGGCCGGCCTCGGCCGTGGCATCGTTTCGACCGGAAAACTCGATCCCGAGGCGGTGACGCGCTCGATGGAAGAGTTCCGCCGCTTCCGCGCGCTTTCCGACCAGGCCGGCGCCGAGCGCATATATGTGCTGGCGACCGCCGCCGCTCGCGAGGCCGTCAACGGCCCCGACTTCATCCACCGCGCCGAGGATGTGCTCAAGACCGAGATCCAGGTGCTGAGCGGCCGCGAGGAAGCGCATTATTCGGCGCTCGGCGTCATCTCCGGTTTCCACCCGGCCAACGGCATCGCCGGCGACCTTGGCGGCGGCAGCCTCGAACTGATCGATATCGACGGCGAGACGATCGGTGACGGCATCACGCTGCCGTTGGGCGGGCTGCGCCTGCAGGACATGGCGAAGAACTCGCTGACCCAGGCGGCAAGGATCACGCGCGAGCAACTGGCACGGGCGAAATTGCTGAAGGGCGGGCAGGGCAGGGCCTTCTACACGGTCGGCGGCACCTGGCGAAATCTCGCCCGGCTGCACATGGAAATGACCAACTACCCGCTCGGCGTCATGCATCACTACGAAATCGGCATCGAAAGCGCCGCGAACTTCCTCCGGCAGGTCGCCAGGGCCGAGATCGACAAGATCAGAGGCATCGAGGGCATCTCCAAGAACCGCCGCTCGCTGCTGCCCTATGGCGCCATCGTGCTGCAGGAGATCATGGCGGCGATGCAGCCGTCGAAGATCATCGTGTCGGCGCTGGGCGTGCGCGAGGGCTTTCTCTATTCGCTGCTCGACAAGGCCGAGCAGAAAGCCGATCCGCTGATCTCGGCGGCGGAAGAGCTTGCCCGCCTGCGCTCGCGCTCGGTCGACCACGCGCATGAGCTTGTCGAGTGGACCGGCAAGGCGTTCGCCGCCTTCGGCATCGACGAGACCAGGGATGAGGCGCGCTACCGCCACGCCGCCTGCCTGCTCGCCGATATCGGCTGGCGCGCCCATCCCGAATATCGCGGCAAGCAATCGCTCAACATCATCGCCCACGCTTCCTTCATCGGCGTCGACCATCCCGGCCGCGCCTTCCTGGCGCTTGTCAGCCTGTTTCGCCACGAGGGCGTGTTCAATGAAGCCGCTCCGGAAATCCGCGGGCTGGCGACACCGCGCTATCTCGAACGGGCTCGCGTGCTGGCCGCGCTGCTGCGCGTCGTCTATTTGCTGAGCGCGGCAATGCCCGGCGTCATGCCGCGGCTGAAATGGGAAAACCGCGGCAATGGCGTGCTGGCGCTGGTGCTGCCGGCAGCGCTGGCCGATCTTTACGGCGAACGGCCGGCCGGTCGGCTGGCACAGCTGGCAAGGGTCACCAACCGCCGGCTGGTGCTTGCGGTCGAGGGCGGGCCGAGCGTTTCTGTCAAATAGGCTGTCTCGGCCAACTTAATCGTTGCTCCGCCTCAAGCAATCGTTTCAGGTTTTGCGCCGCCCCTCATTGCCCTGCCGGGCATTTCTCCCCGTATAGCGACGGGGAGAAAGACGCCTTCGCAAAGGATTTCGCTAATCTCCAGCGTTGCAGAAAGGGTGCCGACGTTGCGGCCAGCCCCTTCTCCCCGTCACTATACGGGGAGAAGATGCCGGCAGGCAGATGAGGGGCGGCGCCGACTTCCGCAGGCGGACGAGTCGAGCGCTAGCTTTTGCGTGAAGCAATTGCTCCAGCCACCCGCCCGTCGGCCGACCATGCTCCGGCGCCAGCCATTGCCAGCGCCAGAAAACCGCCTGATATGGCGATGTCCTTCATCAGCATCTGTGAATGCATGAAGGTCAGCGTCGGGTCGTCGCCACCCTGGCCGTAATGACCGATGAAGGCGGTCGCGATGCAGAAGGCGGCAAGCAGCAGCGCCACGACCGGCGTCTTGAAGCCGACGAGGATGAGCAGCCCGGCGATCAGCTCGAACAGGCCTGTCGCCCAAGCCACCAGCGTCGGCAGCGGCAGGCCGAGGCCGGCGAAGTAGCCCGATGTGCCGGCGATATCGGCAAGCGCATGGAAGCCGGATGGCACGAACAGCGCGGCGAGCAGCAGCCGGGACAGCAAGAGCAGCGCATTGCGAGGCATGGTCTCCTCCGATATCGGCGGCCGATCCTAGCAGAGTTCCAGCCAGCAGATATAAACCGACAACGAAAAAGGGACGCGGAAAATTCCGCGCCCCTTTTTTTCAGGAAAGTTGGGCCGATTCAGCCGCGCTTGGCATCGATCGAATACGCGCCTGGACCCGAGGAGGCGAGCACGAGGAAGCCGCCGGCAATGCCGAGGTTCTTCATGAAATTGATCATCTGCATCTGATCGGCCCAGCCGGTGTGGGCGACCAGTGCGGTGGCGACGGTGAAGATCGCCATCACCCAGCCGACGATCCGGGTCTGGAAGCCGACGAGGATGGCGAGCCCGCCAAGCAGTTCGATCAGGCCGACGACGATGGCGGTCACCATCGGCAGCGGCAGGCCAAGGCTGCCGAAATAGCCGGCGGTGCCGGCAATCGCCGTCAGCTTGCCGAAGCCGGAAAGCAGGAAGATGACAGAAAGCAGGATGCGGCCGAGCAGGATCGTGCCCGAGGCGCTGGAGGTGGTGCCGGAACCGGCAAACGAAGTGTTGGTGGACGTGTTGGTGGACATGCGTAACTCTCCAGAAGGGTTTGGCCAAAGACTTGGGATAGCCGTCCAGTTAGCGCATGCCGACTGTTCACCAAAGACGTCAGATTGGTTACGGATTGTTCACCGAGGTAACGTTTTCGCGATCAACTTACCCTGGATGCGTCATGTCTTCCGGCCGCACCAGCCGCTCATAATCGGCTTCGCTGACCAGCCCGGTGGCCAGCGCTTCCTCGCGCAGCGTCGTGCCGTTCTTGTGCGCCGCCTTGGCGATCTTGGCGGCGTTGTCGTAGCCGATCGTCGGCGCCAGCGCCGTCACCAGCATCAGCGAACGGTCGAGCGCTGCCTTGATGTTGTCTTCGCGGGCCTCGATGCCGACGACGCAATTGTCGGTAAACGACACCGAAGCGTCGGCCAGCAGCTGGACCGATTGCAGGAAACAATAGGCCATCAGCGGATTGTAGACGTTGAGCTCGAAATGGCCCTGGCTGCCGGCGAAGCTGATCGCCGCGTTGTTGCCGAACACCTGCACGCAAACCTGCGTCATGGCCTCGCATTGGGTCGGATTGACCTTGCCCGGCATGATCGAGGAGCCCGGTTCGTTTTCCGGCAGCGACAATTCACCGAGGCCCGAACGTGGGCCGGAGCCGAGCAGGCGGATGTCGTTGGCGATCTTGAACAGCGCCGCCGCGCAGGCATTGATGGCGCCGTGCGAGAAGACCATGGAATCATGGGCGGCCAGCGCCTCGAACTTGTTCGGCGCGGTGACGAAATCGATGCCGGTGATCGCGGCGATGCGCGCCGCCACCTTTTCGGCAAAACCAACCGGCGCGTTGAGGCCGGTGCCGACCGCGGTGCCGCCCTGTGCCAATTCCTGCAGGCCGGGCAGGGTCATCTCGATGCGCTTGACCGACGAGGCGACCTGCGCCGCATAACCGGAGAATTCCTGGCCGAGTGTCAGCGGCGTCGCGTCCTGCGTGTGGGTACGGCCGATCTTGACGATGTGGGCGAAAGCCTTGGTCTTGGCCTCGAGTGCCGCATGCAAATGTCTCAGCGCCGGCAGCAGGTCGTGGATGATGCGCTCGGCGCAGGCGATGTGCATGGCGGTCGGATAGGTGTCGTTCGATGACTGGCTCATATTGACGTGGTCGTTGGGATGCACCGGCTTCTTCGACCCCATGACGCCGCCCAACAGCTCGATCGCCCGGTTGGAAATAACCTCATTGGCGTTCATGTTGGACTGGGTGCCCGAGCCGGTCTGCCAGACGACCAGCGGGAAATGCTCGTTGAGCTTGCCGTCGATGACCTCCTGGGAGGCCTCGATAATGGCCTTGCCGATCGCCGGATCGAGCCGCTTCAGCTCCATATTGGCTTCGGCGGCCGCCCGCTTGACGATGCCCAGCGCCCGCACAATCGAGGCCGGCTGTTTCTCCCAGCCGATCTTGAAATTAGCCAGCGAACGCTGCGCCTGCGCGCCCCAATAGCGGTCGGCGGCGACCTCGATGGGACCGAACGTATCGGTTTCGGTTCTGGTCTCTGGCGCGCTCACGAAGTCTCTCCGGTTTGCAATTTGCAAACGGCGTATCGCGTTGCACAAATGCCTTCAAGCGGAGATTGCGGGTGACGGGAATGCAAATCGGTTGAAGCGCTCCCAATCTCCCCCCTTGAGGGGGAGATGTCGCCGAAGGCGACAGAGGGGGTCGGTACGTCTTGACGCGACTCTGCTAACGGGCAGAACAGGCTGGCACTCGACGCGCGGCGACCCCCTCTGGCCTGCCGGCCATCTCCCCCTCGAGGGGGGAGACAAGCAACTCCTCAACCCGCCGTGTACCCTCCATCCACAGCAAATACACCACCGCTGGTCCATGCCGCTTCGTCGCTTGCGAGATAGACCGCGATGCCGGCAAGGTCGCTGGTCCGGCCGATGCGGCCGAGCGGATAGCTGCGCTCGACATAGGCCTTGAGCTCGGCTTGCGCGGCTTCCGGCAGGTTTTCGATCGACCTGCGCCGCATCGCCGTGTCGACCGTGCCGGGCGCGATGGCGTTCACCCTTATGCCGCGCGGCCCGAGCTCGAAAGCGAGCGACCTGGTCAGCGAATTGAGCGCGCCCTTCGACAGCGAATAGAGGCTGGATGGCCGCTTCGGGATCATCTTGTGCGCGAAATAGGACGAGATGTTGATCACCGAAGCCGCGCCCGGCGCGAGATGCGGCAACAGCCGCTGAGTGAGGAAGAATACGGCCGTGACGTTGAGTGCGAAGGACTGCTGGAATTGGTCCTCGCTGACGGTTTCGAACGGCACCAGGAACGCCACGCCGGCATTATTGACGAGGATATCGACAGGTGGGCCGCGTTTGACATGCTCGACCACGGCATCGATGCCGGCGCTGGCCGACAGATCGGCCGACAGCGTTTCGACGCCGTCCCCGAGCTGCTTGCGGGCGGCGTCGAGTTTTTTGCCGTCGCGGCCGACGATCAGCACGTCCGCGCCTTCGCGCAAAAACGCCTCGGCGATTGCCAGCCCGATCCCGTCCGAGCCGCCGGTGACCAGTGCCCGTTTGCCGCCCAGTCTCATCCAACACTCCCGTCTTGTCTGATACGGAGAACAGCGCCGTTGGCAATTGTGGTCAAGCCGCCGGCCTATCCTACAATATGAACTTTCGGCTGATGCGCGTGTCTATTCGGCAGCGGCTGCACCGCGCCGAACAGCCAGCCGCGTAGCGACGAAATCCTTGACCTGATGAATGGCCTGTTCACGCGTAACGCTGCCGGGCTGCAAGCCAAGCCGCAACCACAGCCCGTCGATCAGGGCGGTTACTCCGAAAGCGATCTCGTCAGCATCGCGCGCCGGCGCCAGACCGCGCAGGCCGGATAGCAGGTTGGACCGCATGCGCGCATGGATCACCTTCTGGATGCGGGCAAGCTTTTCGTCGCGCGGCACCTCCGCGCAAAGCGAAAGCCAGGCATGGCAGAGGGACGGCTGGAAAAGATGCGGCTCGAAATTGCCTTCGATGATGGCATCTATTCGTTGCATTGGCGTGCGCGCCTGTCTCAGCCGCTCGACCACCGCATGCCGCAGCACCAGGTTCGATTCTCGCATGGCGTGCTCGAATAGTTCCCGCTTGCTGCTGAAGTAATGCAGCACGATGCCCTTCGACGCGCCGGCCTGTGCCGCCACCTTTTCTATGGTCGCCCCAGCTATGCCTTCGCGCTGAAGCACGGCAAAGGCAGCCTGCCGCAGCTCTTTGCGGCGTATGTCGCTGAGACGCTTGAGTTTCACGAGCCTGGATCCATGCATCGAGAACCGACGTTGACATTTTCGTCCGCTGAGATCAACAATTGACCGGTGGGACAATTTAAAAACCAGATGGTCAACATCGTTGGTGAAATGAGGAGAACCGAAATGCTTCGTAGCCTTGGAATGGGCGCCTCGCTCTGCGTCCTGCTGGCTAGCCAGCCGGCCTTTGCAGGTGAACCCGAGCAATGCAAGATCGTGCGCATGGCCGAGCCTGGATGGAACGACCTTGCCTTCACCACCGGCGTCACCAGCGTCTTGCTCGATGCGCTCGGCTACAAGCCGGCAAGCTCGCTTCTGGGCATCAACGTCATCTATGAATCCTTGAAGAATAATGATTTGGACGTGTTCCTTGGCTATTGGGATCCGGCGATGATCACCTACTACGAGCCCTATAAGAAGGACGGCTCGGTAGACGATGTGCGCGTCAATCTCGTCGGCGCCAAATACACCTTTGCCGTGCCGACTTACGTCTGGGAGGCCGGCGTCAAGGATTTTGCCGACCTGCAAAAGTTCGCCGACAAGTTCGGCAGGAAGATGTACGGCATCGAGCCGGGCTCCAACCAGCTGATGATGGACGCCATCGCTGATAAGTCGCTCGGCCTCGATGGCTGGCAGGTCGTCGAATCGAGTGAAGCCGGCATGCTTTCCGAGGTCGGCTACGAGATCAAGGAAAAGCGCTTCATCGTCTTCCAGGGCTGGGCGCCGCATCCGATGAACACGATGTACGACTTCAAATATCTGAGCGGCGGCGACAAGTTCTACGGCCCGAACTTCGGCGCCGCGACGGTGACGACGCAGGTGCGCAAGGGCTATCTGCAGCAATGCCCCAATGTCGGGCAGTTGCTGAAGAACCTCGCCTTCGATATCGATTTCGAAAACCTCGGCATGGGCTATCTCATCAATGACGGTATGAAGCCGGAGGAAGCCGGCCTGAAGGCGGTCAAGGAGAATCCGGATAGGCTCGGCGCCTGGCTGGCCGGTGTCACCACATTCGATGGCAAGCCCGCATTCGACGCAGTCAAGCAGCAGCTCGGCCTGTGATATCGGCCGATCAGGCGGGCTGGAACGGCCGCAAGCGCAACGTCGGTGCTGAAACGGCCTGCGTCGAAATCGCCGGGCAGGAGCCCGCGCTGGTGCTGGTGCACGGCTTCTCCGACACGAGCCGCAGCTTCTCCTTGCTGGCGCCGCATCTCGCCGGGCGCCGGCTTGTCATTCCAGACCTGCGCGGGCATGGCGCCTCGCCGGCCGGGACACGCGGCTTCGCCCCGGCGGATTTCGCAGAAGATGTGGCGGGTTTGATCGAGCGATTGCGGCTCAAGCGGCCGGTTCTGGTCGGGCATTCCCTGGGCAGCATGGTGGCGATCGAGGCAGCCGCGAGCTACCCCGAGATGATCGGCGGCCTTGTGCTGATGGCCGGAACGCTGCGGCCGCAGATCGGTGAGGACCACCCGATGACCATTGGTGTGCGGGCGCTTCGAGATCCGATATCGCCGGCCGATCCGTTCTATGACTATTGGCATGCCTGCGAGGCGGAGGTTCCAGCGGACTTTTTGACCATGGCTGCAAAGGAGGCGTCAGCGATGCCGGCGGCTCTTTGGCGCGCAATCCTGGAGCAGGTTCGGCGCATCGATCTGACCGACAAGGCGCGCATACTGCGCCTGCCGGCGCTTGTCATTGCCGGCGGGTGCGACCTGCTCTTCGACGAAACACACCAGCAGCGGCTCCTCGAAGAAATCCCTGGCGCCGCGAGCGTGAGCGCGGCGCGATGCGGACACAATCCGCACTGGGAGGATCCGGCATTGGTTGCGGCGGCCATCGCCCGATATTTCAAGGTCTGGAGTGAAGCCGACCTCGAAGCGACCGGCAATCCGGGCTGGGACCGGTCATGAACCTTTCCGAATACATGGCGCTGGATGCCGTCGCCCTGGCCGGGCATGTTCGCTCGGGCGAACTGTCGCCTATCGAGGTCGTCGAGGCGGCTATCGAGGCGATCGGAAGCATCAATCCCGCTATCAATGCCGTGACGCTGATCGATGCGGACCGGGCGCTTTCCGGCGCGGCAAGCTGCAACCGGCAGGCGGCACTCGCCGGCATTCCTTTCCTGGTCAAGGACACCGGCGTCAATGTGCGGGAGTGGCCGACGACGCACTCGTCGCTCTACTTCAAGGACGCCGCGCCGAAGCCCGACAGCGAGATCGTCCGGCGCTGGCGGGCCGCCGGTCTGATCTTGCTGGGCAAGACAAACACGCCGGAATTCGCCAACGACTTCGTGACCGAAGCCAGCTTTCGCGGCCCCACCTTGAACCCCTGGGATCCGTCGCTGACGGCGGGCGGCTCAAGCGGCGGAGCTGCTGCCGCGGTGGCAAGCGGCATGGTGCCGGTCGCCCACGGTTCCGATATTGGCGGCTCTATCCGGGTGCCGGCCGCCTGTTGCGGCGTGTTCGGCATGAAGCCGTCGCGCGGGCTGACGCCTGTCGGCCCGTGTCGAGGTCAGGTCGGTGCCGGGCTCTACGCCGAGAACGTCCTGTCCCGCACCGTTCGGGACAGCGCCGCCATGCTGGACATGACTGCCGGTCCAGAACAAGGAGCGCCTTACTCCGTGTCCAAATCGGTGCCGTCCTACCTGGATTGGCTGTCTTCCCCCGGCGAGCGTCTGCGCGTCGCGTGTCTGGCGCACCGGCCGGATGGCATGCCCGTCGCGTCCGAGATCGGGGCAAAATTCCAGGAAGCCATGATCCTCCTCGAGGACAGGGGGCACGAGGTCACAGAGGCGCGTTTCCCGCGGGAAGCCAGCACCGAAGCGGACTGGAGCATCTTCTGGATGTCGGAGGTCGCGCGGCTGGTTGACGAGCGCGCCGACGAGATCGGGCGGATGCCGGGGGCCGGCGAAATCGAAAGCCTGACTCGTCACGCGCTCGACTGTTTCCGGCGGTCCTCGGCCGCCGATTATCTGAGGGCGCAGGACCATGTGCACAGCGCTTCGCTGGCGATGGCGAGGGCATTCGATGCCTTCGACCTGATTATGACGCCGACGACGGCCGACCTGCCGCCCCGGCTTGGCGCCATCCATGGCGATGGTGCTGTCTTCGACTACGAGGCTTGGGCGAGCCGGGCCTACGGCTTTGCGCCCTTCACCGAAATCTTCAACGTCACCGGGCAACCCTCCGCCAGCCTGCCGCTTTTCCAGTCGAAAGGTGGCCTGCCGATTGGCATCCAGCTTATTGGCCGCAAGAACGAGGATCACCGGCTGCTTCGCGTCTCGCTTGACCTCGAGCAGGCAACCGCATGGGCGGCGCGTTACCAAGCCATCCATGCCAGACATTTTCAGGCGTGAACCAGGAGGCTCCCGCGACGTAGGAGGCGTCGACGATGTTGGTTCATACCGAAATTGGGTGCTGCCCGAGCAGTGATTGCGACGTCGGCGCCAGGCGCAGAACCTCCACGGGCCTGGCCAATTGCCGCTGTGCGGTCTGCTCGAATGCCTGCCACTCCGGGGAGGCAGCCAAGGCTGCCTCATGGCGGGCATGGGCTTCGGTGCTGTCGAAACCCGTGATGCTGATGAAGACGTTTTCGCCGGTTCGCACCGGCAGTCGCGGAAAGCTGTTTTCGGCATGCTCGGTGACAAAGGCGGCGAGCGGCCTTGCGCCAAGTGCGGCAAGCACCGGAAGAGCCCCGGTCTGGAAATCCCTGGCGAAACGAGCCTCCAGGCCCGGTTGCAAATGATGAATCCTGATGACAACAATTGCCTGCAAATCGCTGCCTGCGCTCGGTTTTTCGAGGTCCGCCTGGGGTAATCGTTGCGATCCAGAGAGGTCTAGGCCGGCGCCTGGCCAGGCCGGCTTCAGCAGCAGCACGTCGTCAGAATCGATCATCGTGGCGTTGGCGGCGTCGCGCCAGGCAGCCCAGACCGGCCCGTCATAGAAGGCGGTCAGAGCGTTTTTCCGCGCTTCCATGCCGTCGAAGCCGCGCAGCCAGACGAACATGTCCGGCCGGTCGAGATCGCGGAACTGGCCGATGATCGTCATTCCCGCGGTTTCCTGGCCCTCGATCAGCTGATTGTCGAAGACACCGATCAGCGTCTCGCGCCGGCCGGGTTTCAGTGTGTATTGCCTGAGTTCGACAACGGGCGAGGCGAGCAGATCGGATTTAGGCGCGGCGTTCAAAGGCAGGTTCATCGCTCGATCTCCAAAACAGGACAGCCATCCTGTTTTACAAAACAGACCGGTTGTCCTGTTTTGTCAATCTGCTATCGTGTGAAAATGTCAGCAGAGCTAACCGCCCGCTCAAAGTCGCGGGCTCAAAAACGCACCAACGACCCCGAAGGCATGCGCAAAAAGGTGCTCGACGTCGCCGAAGCGGCGTTTCAGGCACGCGGCTATCATGCGTCCAGCATGGGCGACCTGATGGCGACGGCTGGCGTCACCGGCGGCGCGCTGCACCATCATTTCGCGACCAAGAAGGCGCTGGCGCTTGCAGTGATCGAGGAGCGGGTCGCCGCAGCGGTAGAAGAGACATGGATCGAGCCGATGCGGATAGCTCCCTCAGCGCGCGAGGGTGTGCGCTCCGTATTCGCGGCCGTCGCGGCGGAGCTGGAGCGGCAGGGTTTCGTGCGCGGTTGCCCGCTCAACAACCTGGCGCATGAACTGTCGCTTGCCGATCCGGATTTCCGCATTGCCCTTGCCGGCATTTTTTCGGTCTGGCGTCAGGCGATCGCCGACAAGATCAGCGCCGACCAGCAGGCGGGCCGGGAGCTGGGCACCGATCCGCAGCGCTTCGCAGCGCTAGCTGTCGCCAGCTATTCCGGCGCCATGTCGATGGCCAAGACCGCACAGGACGCAAGCGTGCTGCGCGACTGCCTGATGGCGTTGGAGCAGGGAGTTATGTCGTCCAAAACAGGAACGAGGCGACGTAACAGGATACTGCACAGAGCCCTTTGACGCCGGTAGGGCAGTCGCTCACTATGACCGAGGCGGGGAGGCCGAGCTCTTAATTCGGCAGCGGCTTGATCAGCTCGTAGCCGACCACGCTTTCGGCACTGGTGCCCTCGTCATAGCGCCTGGCCACAACTGCCTGCAGGTCGGGTGCGTAAAGCGCGGTAAATTCGTCCCGCGTTTCGCCGGCCTCGCTCCTGATCGTCTGCTTGACCGCGAGCACGGGGTATTTGCATTCGCCCAGGCTGAACGTCTCCTTGCCCTTGACGTTGATCTCGAGCGTCTCGGTACCCTTCGGCGGCTTGTTCGGTGCGAGACGGGCAAACATGATCTTGCTCTTGGCACCCGCCCTCAGCGGGAACACTTTCCTGAGATCGGAAAACGGGATCATCGCCAGCTGCCCCGTGCTGCTGTCGCGAAACACTTCGATCAGCCCGCCGAACAGGTACTGCGACTGCGGCGATTGCGACTGGTATTTGTTGGCCACGGCAACCATTCCGCCCGCCGCCGGACGAAATTCGCTGTGGATGCCAGGCCTTTCGAGAATGAAGCCGGCCTTGGCCGATTTGGCGTCGATGCACTCGGCGCCATGCGCTGCGCTCGTCACCGCCAGAATGGCCATTGTCATGCCGATGGGTGCAGTTTTCATGGCGTCCTCCTCTGCCCGCGCAAGTTGAATGCCGAAAGCAATGCCAGACCTGGGAGAACGTGTCGACATACTTTGCGAGCAACTGGACTGCCGGTCCGCGTCGTGCTGAATTTTAGCGCATGATGCATCGCATTCCCGCCCGCCCGGTCTCCCGGCGCAGCTTCCTGATGAAGGCAGCGGCCGTTGCCGCTGCCGGCGCCGTTTCGCGCCCGGCCTTCGGCCAGACCGGGCAGCGCATCCCGCCGATCGACGCCACCTTCCTGTTTATCGCCGATGTCCATGCCTGCCGCATGGCGAACGGATTGAGCCCGCACTGCGAGCAGGAGGGCAAGACCGACGCTGCCTTGCTGCGCAATGTCGCCGCACTCAACGGCGTCGGCGACAGGCAATGGCCGGCTGAAATCGATGGCGTTGCCACCAGCCTGCGCTCGACGGGCAAAATCGGCGCGCCGCTCGGCCTCGTCGTCGGCGGCGACATCACCGATGATGGCGGCGGCCAGATCACCCAGCCCAGCGAGGGCACGCAGCTGCTTCAGTTCAGCCAGCGCTACCAGCAAGGCGTAGGCCCCGACCGCGTGCACATGCCGGTCTATGTCGGCCTCGGCAACCACGACCTCGACCAGAACGGCCCGCGCTCGCATGTCGACTGGTACCGCCGCGAAATGCGCGACTATGTCGAGGTCAACCACCGCCCCGGCGTGTTCTTCAAGCCACCCGCGCCGGCGACCGACTACGATGTCGGGACCGATTGCTATTCATGGGATTGGGGCGGTCTGCATCTTGTCCAGACGCACCGTTTTGCCGGCGATACCGGCCATGGCGCCGTCAGCAGCCTGCCATGGCTGAAGCAGGACCTGGCGACTTATGCCGGCGACGGCCGCCCTGTCATCCTGTTCCAGCATTATGGCTGGGATACTTTTTCGATCGAAAGATGGGACGCCGCCGAGAAAACCTTCGACGACGGCGGCAAGGGTCCGCCGCACTGGTGGAGCGAAGCCGACAGGCAGGCGCTGCTGGCTGTGCTGAAGGGTTACAACGTCGTCGGCATCTTCCATGGCCACCAGCACGCAACGCCGATGATCTACCACCGTGACGGGCTCGATTTGTTCAAGCCGAAGGCCGCCTTCATGGGCGGCTTTGCCTTGGCTAGGGTGACCGGCAACAGCATGGACGTGGTGCTGGGCGAAGCCGCCGGAGATCATGGCGAGGTCATCTTCACCAATGCGTACAGCAAAAGCCTGACTTTCTGACGGGCAGGAGAGGGCGCAAAAAAGGCGGCCGAGCCGCCTTTTTCCTGGTTTGCAAAGGGTCGGCGTCAAAGCGCCTTCTTCACCTTGTCCTTCACGTCGCCGTAAGCCTTCTGCATCTTGCCGGTGGCCTTGTCGACGTCGCCTTCGGCCTCGGTGCGCCTGTTGCCGGTGGCCTTGCCGGCGGTCTGCTTGACCGAGCCCTTGGCTTGCTTGGCAACGCCGGCAACCTGATCCTTGTTCACCATCTCGCATCTCCTGAACCGTTCGCCTGGAGAAACGGTCGCGGATCGCTTAGGTTCCGGGTTCTGCCCGTCGATTGGGATAGCTTCCGGCCGCGAAGCCGACAGGATAGGGTGCGCGAGAAGCCCGAACAGACAGGGCCGGAGGGACAATGGCTGAATTCACGCTCTTCATCGGCAACAAATGCTTCTCGTCCTGGTCGCTGAGGCCATGGCTGGCGATGAAGCATCTGGAGATCCCGTTCGAGGAAGGTCTTGTGCGCCTGCGCACGCCCGAGACCGCGGCCAATCTGGCCAGGATCTCGCCGACCGGCCAGGTGCCGGTGCTGAACCATCGGCTGGCGACTGGCGAGGTCCGGATCGTCTGGGAAACCCTTGCCATCCTTGAATATCTTGCCGAGCTGTTTCCCGAGAAAAAGCTCTGGCCGGCCGACATCGGCGCCCGCGCGCTGGCCCGCTCGGCGGCGACAGAGATGCATTCGGGCTTTCGCGAGGTCCGCTATGGCTGGCCGATGAATTTGCGCCGGCCAAAAGGCCATAAGCCGCTCGACGCCGAAGGTGAGACGCAACGGGCGCGCATCGAGGATCTGTGGCGGCAATGCCGCGAAAAGCACGGCAAAGGCGGGCCGTTCCTGTTTGGCCATTTCACCGCGGCCGACGCCATGTACGCGCCGGTCGTCACCCGCTTCGAAACCTATGGTGGCACGCTGGCAACCGATACCCGCGCCTATGTCGACGCCGTGCTTTCGATGCCGGCGATGCAGCACTGGTATGCCGAGGCGGCGAAAGAGCCTTGGCCGGAGCCCGGCCCAGACGAATAGAGCCGAGCAACCGGCAAGCTGGTCTTCCACTTCGCGGCCCGCGGCCTATCTGAAGATCGGGCAGGGGTTTTGGAGACTTCACAATGACATCTGTTCCTTCCGCACTGGCCGGCAAGGTCGCACTCGTCACCGGCGCCTCCTCGGGCATCGGCGAGGCAACGGCTGTGGCGCTCGCGGCCGCCGGGGCCAAGGTTGCCATTGCCGCACGCCGCGCCGATCGGCTCGAAGCGCTGGCCGCACGTATCGAAAAAGCCGGCGGCACGGCGCTCCGCATCGAGGCCGACGTCACCAGCAACGACGATGTCAGCGCCATGGTTGACAAGGTCGTCGCCGAATGGAGCCGCCTCGACATCCTCGTCAACAATGCCGGAGTGATGCTCCTGTCGCCCGCCGCCGAGGCGGTGCTCGACGACTGGCGCCGCATGGTCGAGCTCAACCTGCTGGCGCTGATGGGCGTCACCAAGGCGGCGTTGCCGCATCTGAGTGCCGCCAAGGGTCACATCGTCAATGTCTCGTCGGTCGCCGGCCGTGTCGCCAATCCGGGCGCCAGCGGCTATGCAGCAACCAAGTTCGGTGTCGTCGGCTTTTCCGAATCGCTGCGCCGCGAAGTCTACGCCGACAAGGTTCGCGTCACGGTTATCGAGCCCGGCCTGGTGCGCACCGAACTCGGCGACCACATCACCAATCCGGCTTTCAAGGCTGATCTGGACAAGCGGCTCGCCGCCATGGAGGCGCTGACCGCCGAGGACATCGCCGCGGCCATTTTCTACGCCGTGAGCCAGCCGGCACATGTCAACGTCAACGAGATCGTCATCCGCCCGACCGACCAGGAACGGTGAACGGCGTCAGATATTTCGCTACGCTTCGAATCCCGCTCGTAGGAAATCGCCACACTCCTCGACCAGCCGCGACGGCTCCCTCGCGAGATAGACGCCGAAATCCGCCATCGGCGCCGGCGGCAGGTTGAAGCGTCCGTTGAGGCTTTGGCAGTCGGGCGGTAGTCCTTCCTGCAGCAGAAGCCCGATGCCGAGCCCAGCCCTCAGCGCCGAGATCAGTGTCGCGAAGGTCGACACGCGGCAGCCGATCTTCCAGCCGATCCCGGCCTCGGCGAGCGAAGCCAGCATCCTGTCCTGCCAGGAGCAGGCGCCTTCGAAGATGATCAGCGGAAGCTCGACCTCGTCATCAATCTCGATCATGCGGCTTGCCGCCCAGACCAGCTGTCGTGACAGATGGCCTCGCGGCGCCCTTGTGAAGCGTGCCGGATCGGCCATGACGATGTCGCATCTTCCTTCGCCAAGCGACTTGCTGAGATCGCTGCTGCTGGCCGATGTCAGCTCGATCTCCACGGAAGGATGCCGGCGGCGGAAGTCGGCGATGATCAACGGCAGCCGCGTCACCGCCAAATCCTCGACGATGCCCAGCCGGACACGGCCGACCAGCCTGCGGCCTTCTATCTCGCGCCTGGCATCGTCACCGATCGCGATGGCCTTGCGGGCGAAGGCGAGCAGGATTTCGCCGGCCTCGGTCAGCGTCACGCCGCGCGGCGAACGGCGCAGCAGCTCGGCGCCGACTTCACCCTCGAGGCGCTGAAGCTGCATACTCACCGCTGCCTGGGTGCGGGCAAGCCGATCGGCCGCCCGGCTTACCGTTCCCGTATCGGCCACGGTGACGAAGGCGCGCAGCAGCCTGACGTCGATATCTCCAGTCATAAGAAATCCTGATAGCTGTGTCAGCATTATCAGGCTATCCGAAAGTCCGATCTGAATTCAAGGTCCGCTCGCACGAACGGAGCAGGAGCAGCCACCTTGTCCTACAGAAGAAGATTTGATGAGCTCGGTATCGCCTGGCCGTCGCTCGAGCGGCCCGCTTTGCCGTTCTCGCCGACGGTTCGGGTCGCCGACATCGTCTATGTCTCCGGTCAGATTCCCGAGATCGGGCAGGAGATCGCCGCGATCGGCCAGGTCGGCAGAGAGATCGATCTGGCTGCCGCGCGGAACGCCGCCCGGCTCTGCGCGGCCAACATCGTTTATTGGCTGGACAAGGAACTGGACGGCAATCTCGACCGCGTCGTGAAATTCGCCAAGCTGACCGTCTATGTAAATGCGGCGGCCGGCTTTTCGGCTTATTCGGAGGTCGGCAACGGAGCATCCGAATTTCTGCTCCATGTTTTCGGCGAGCGTGGCGAGCACGCCCGCTGCTCGCTCGGCATGGCCGGCTTGCCGGCCAATGTTCCGGTCGAAGCCGACGCTATCGTGTATGTCCGCTAGGGAGGTCGCCCGAAATGGGCAGTGAAACCAGGAGGACGCTTGGCTTGATGGCTGCAAATCTTGAGGGACGGAGGGCGCTTGTTCTCGGCGGAAGCAAGGGCCTCGGTTTCGGCGTTGCCGAAGCGCTCGCGGCGAAAGGCGCCGAGATCATCCTGGTCGGACGAGGGGAAGCGACCCAGGATGCGGCGCGACGCGCAATCGAGGCCGCCGGCCACGTCTGCTCGACTTTCAGCGCCGACCTCTCCGACAACGACAGCGTCTCCCGGCTGATCCGTGCCGTCGAGGACGAGCATCAGCGGATCGACATCCTCCTGCTCAACGGCGGCGGCCCGCCGCCCTTCGCGGCCAGCGTCTTCGATGCGAGCGTCTGGGAAAAGCAGTTCACCAGTATGGTGTTGAGCCAGATGCGCATCGCCATTTCTTTCCTGCCAGGCATGCGGGCGCGGCGCTGGGGACGCATCATCGCCGTTTCCTCCACATCCGTCCGTGAACCGATCCCCGGCCTTACCGCTTCGAACGCATTGCGTGCGTCGCTCGCCGGCTGGGCAAAGACGCTGGCCGGCGAAGTGGCGGCGGACGACGTCACAGTCAACCTGTTGCTGCCGGGCCGTTTTGCGACGGACCGGACGAAACAGTTCGACGCCATGGACGCTGCCGACAGGGGTGTCGACGCTGCCGTGATCGCCGCCGAGAGTCAGGCTGAAATCCCGGCAAAGCGCTATGGCACTCCCGCCGAATTCGGCGCGGTTGCCGCATTCCTGGCCAGCGACGCCGCCGCCTATGTCACCGGCGTGGCGTTGCCGGTGGATGGCGGGCTCAGCCGCGCCATGCTGTGAGGCAGGGGGCAGCGGCGCGAATGGTCGCATCATACAGGAACGCCCCTCGTGCCTTTTATCTGCGCGGGGGGCGTCCTGGTGGTCGTCCGCCTTTTCTCAAGATCGCTCTTTCGAGGAACGGCGTTCGACACCGAAAAAATGCCCCGGCGCCAAAATGGTTCCCGGCTGGAGCAATTCCAGGAAAAGTGTGAACGGTTTTCCGTCCGGAATTGCGCAAAAACAAAGAGATAGAGCGGTTCGGCGTTTTCGTGGAACGATGAACCGGTCTAAGTGGTTTTTTCGGCGGGCAATAGCCCGGCTTTTGTTGTCAGATTGCCGGCGCACGGGCCGCCACCGCGCGTCTCTGCGAGTGTCGCAAATCAAAAAATTGACACAGCGCGCAAAGAAGTCTACAAGAATTTTGTCGATGTTTGTTTGACCGACTTTTGTTATCCGCGCGCCGAGGCGCGCCTTTGACGAACTTCCCCATCAAAATCGAGACAAACGTTGTTGTGCATCCGCATGACGGCGAATGAATATTTGCCATGGAAAGGGTTCGTTATGAGCACAGGCACAGTTAAATGGTTCAACGCCACCAAGGGTTTTGGTTTTATTCAGCCTGACGACGGTTCTGCCGACGTTTTTGTCCACATCTCAGCCGTCGAGCGCGCCGGAATGCGCGACATCGTCGAGGGCCAGAAGCTTGGCTACGAGATGGTCCGCGACAACAAGTCGGGCAAGATGTCCGCCGACCAGTTGAAGGCGGCCTAAAACGGAATTCAGCCTCACCGCTGACCACGGATGTACTGGCACCGGTGAATGGCAAATTCCAGCGCATGGTCGCGGGGAGGTTAAGTCCCGCTCATGCGCATGAGAAGAACGTTTCTTTGCGCGTCTCTCGGGATGCGCGGGCGCTCTCATGGGAGGTCAGGCGGTGCCTGGCCTTTTTCATTTTTGCGCTTCTACCGCCGAAAAGCGCTGCTCGACGGCCTAGACGTGCTAAGGACGTTTCAGCAATTTGAAACCGGCTGCCGTATTGCTTTGTGCGGGATCCTGGCCGAAAGACCAGTCTCGCCACCTTTTCGGCGGCGCGCTCCGAACCGGGAGAAAGACCTTGACCGAAACTTCAAAAAAACCCCGCGACCAGGCCGAATCCATTTTTAGCAAGACGCGGACCCAGTCGATGTCGCTCGACCGCATCAATTCCGAACGGGATGCCGTCAGCCAGGCCCGCGAAGCCAAGACCGCACGGCTGCGCGAACTGCGCCTGGAAAAGGAAGCCGACGAAATGGCGGCGGCGGTTGCGCTCGCGGCCTCGCCGAAACGCGCAGGCAAACGCTGATGGCCACCAAACGCGTGCCTCAAAAGGCGATCGCCGCAGATTCGACCATCGCCGATGTGGTGAGCGAACTCGACAAGCCGGTCGAATATGTCCGGCGCGTGCTCGAAAAGCTCGAGCGCTGCAGGCGTGTCCACGGCGATGCCCAGGTGCGGCTCGGCGTGCGCGGCCGCGCCGAATGCCCCAATTATCTGATTGAATACGTCCGGGAAAACGCCAAGACCCACGAGCGCGTGACCTTTCAGGACGCCGCCTACAGCGGCAGCACGCATCGCGAACTGGCCCCCCGGCACATCGAGGAAGCCAGGAACTGGTCGCCCGAAGAAATGAACATCACGGCCGTTTCGGCGCTCATCGGCCGCCTTCGCAATCCGAATGCGCCATCATCGCGTTTCTCTGACGAGGATTGATATGGCCATCAAGTTTTCTGCGAAGAACCAGCCGGCAGCGCCTGCTGCCGCCGTGAAGCCGGCCAAGCCGGCCGCCGCCCCAAAAACCGGTGAAGCCGCCGAGGCGGGCACCGATCTGTTCAGGTCGCCGGCCGAAGCACCGCCGCGCAAGCCGAAGAAGAAATAGCGCCCTTGCAGCAAAATGCCGGCCGGAAATCTGCGCCAAGGCTGCTTGCCCTGGAGGTCGCAGGGGATTTTTCATCGCCACAAGAGGGCGCCGACCCGGTTGCCTTCGATTGCCAGACCTGTGGCGCCTGCTGCGCCTACTCGTCCAGATGGCCGCGCTTTTCCACCGAGGATGACGCTCAGCTCGACCTTATCCCGCAAAAATACGTGGCTGCCGACGAAGCCGGCATGCGCTGCGACGGCGCGCGCTGTTCGGCACTGTGCGGCGAGGTCGGCAAGTCCACCGCCTGCGGCATCTACGAGATCCGCCCCGACGTCTGCCGCGCCTGCATGCCGGGCGATGACGACTGCCTGATGGCGCGCCGGGCTCACGGGCTGCCGACGCCGTAATCGCGGCCCCCGGGCTTGCGTCCCAGTTTGAATTTCCTCAGTCAGATGATCGAAAGTCGCTGCGGTAGAGGCCGGGCGATCTTCCGGTCAACCGTTTGAATGCCTGCGAGAACGACGGCACCGATTCATATCCGACGGCGCGCCCGATCTCGCCAATGTTCTGGTTCGTTTCCCGCAGCGCCCTGGCGGCAAGGTTCATCCGCCACCGGGTCACGTAGGATAGCGGCGGCTGTCCCACGAGTTGAGCGAAGCGACGCGCGAAGGTGGCTCGAGACTGTGCCGCGCCGCTGGCAAGGGAAGCGATAGTCCAGGGATTGCCCGGCTGCTCGTGGATCATGCGCAAAGCCTGCGCAATGCCTTTGTCGCGCAAGGCGCCAAACCATCCTCCTGTTCCGAGAGGCTGATGTTCGATCCAGGCACGCAACAAGAAGATCAACGTGCTGTCGAGAAGGCGTGGGGCGACAATATCGTGGCCGCCGAGATTGCCTTTCGCTTCGACCTGCAGAAGTTCCAGGGCAAGCCGCAGCGGCTCGCTGGTGCCTATCTGATTTCGGGTCAAATGGATCAGCGGAGGAAGCAGCGAAACCATCGGGTATGGCCCGACGCCGTCGAGTGAATATCTCGCACAAAGAAGAGTTGTCGCGCCGCTCTCGCTTTTCGGTTCTGGTCCGCTCCGATTTGCGGAAAGGACGGCGGATATAGATGCCGTTGGTGCATCCAACGGATTACAAAGAGCATGCCCGATACCGCTCGCGACAAGGATGACGTCTCCCTCGCCCAAGCGGATCGGCTCCTTTTCACCGGCTAGCCGCAGCCAGCATTCGCCGCTCTGTATGACGTGGATGGCGGCATTCCTTGTCGGATCGACCGAAATACCCCACGGCCGATGCAGGGTCGCGCTGCCGATCATGGCGCTGCCAAATCTCAGCGAAGCAAGAACTTCGGATAAGGCGTCCACGAGAACCATCCTCCAACGATGAATAGGACGACGCTATTAGACGATTGGATAAGAATCTAGCGGAATAGCGTATCGACCATCTCACAATCGCGACAGATTATGTTGGCAATGTCGGCGTGCGGACGCTCCTGTCCGCACCGGGCAGAAGCAGGCACCTGACGGAGCAAACATGCGTGACGAACCATCAAATCCACTTCCAGCCAAGGCTCATAGTTCGCTCGAGACCAACAAGATGATCGTCCTGGACTTCATCGACAAAGCGGTAAACCAAGGCAACATCGAAGCCGCTTCGATGCATTTTGGCGAACGCTATATCCAGCACAATCCGAACATTGCGGATGGCGCGGACGGCTTCAAAGCCTATCTGCAGCAGCTCAAACAGTCATTTCCCCTCGTGAGGGGAGAGGTGAAGCGGATTTTTGCCGAAGGGGATTTCGTCATCGTGCACATGCACGCAAAACGCGAACTGGAGGAGGAAGGCTTGGCCATCGTCGACATTTTCAGGCTGAAGGACAGCAAGCTCGTCGAACACTGGGAAGTTCGGCAGCCTATCGCCGATAGCAAGCTGCACGCCAACAGCATGATCTGAATGCGGATAGGCTCAGGCTGGCTTGTGCCCGCACGTTTCGCTGATTACGCTGCCGGCGGCAGGGCCAACGCCGGGAGACCATCCGTGAGCATCGAATTCCTGTTGACGTCGCTGATTGTCGTGGCTTCGCCCGGTACCGGCGTTCTCTATACGCTAAGCGCCGGGCTTTCGCGTGGTGCGCGCGCCAGCGTCATTGCCGCTTTCGGCTGCACGCTCGGCATTATCCCGCACATGGCGGCCGCCATCACCGGCCTCGCGGCTCTGCTGCATACGAGTGCCGTCGCCTTCGAAACGCTGAAATATCTCGGCGTCGCCTACCTGCTTTACATGGCTTGGAACACGTTGAAGGAGAAGGGCGGCCTGAGTGTCGACGAAGATGTCGCGCCGCGCTCGGCCGGCAAAGTGATCGCCTCCGGCATTCTGATCAACATCCTCAATCCGAAGCTGTCGATCTTCTTCTTTGCGTTCCTGCCGCAATTCGTCAGCACCACCGAACCGCACGCGCTGTCGAAGATGCTGGAGCTCAGCAGCCTCTTCATGCTGCTCACCTTCGTGGTCTTTGTCGGCTACGGCATCTTCGCGGCGTCGATCCGCAGCCATGTCGTGTCGCGGCCAAAGGTGCTGACCTGGATGCGCCGCACCTTCGCCGGAGCCTTTGTCATGCTCGGCGCCAAACTGGCGCTGGCGGATCGCTAGATCTCTCTGTTTTGACGCAATTCCGGGCGGAAAACCGTTTCACACCTTTCCTGGAATTGCTTACCGCTGCGGATCGGCCGGCCCGCCTGCGGTTTCGGAAGGCTCGTTGCCTCCGAAACCGGACGCAGCGCGGACGCCCAGCCGCCAGGCCGACGGGGGGACGCCGATCATCTTCTTGAAGGCACGGCTGAACGCCGCCTCGGACTCGTAGCCGATTTCCGCCGCTATGTTTGCGACGTTGCTGTTGCCGGCGCTGAGCAATTCCGAGGCAATCTGCATCCGCCACTTGGCGAGATAGTGCATCGGCGGCATGCCGACGAGTTTCGTGAAGCGCTCGGCCAGCACGGTGCGCGACAGCGCGGCCTCCTTCGCCAGCGCCTCCACCGTCCAATTGTGCGCCGGCCGGTCGTGGATCAGCGCCAGCGCCTTGCTCAGATGCGGATCGCGCAGGCCCGCCAGCCAGCCGGTTTGTTGTGGCGGCAGCGACTCCACATAACGGCGCAGCACGTCGACGAACATCAATTCGCTGAGCTTGGTGAGCACCGTCTCGCTGCCCGCACGCTTTTCCGCGACCTCCGATACCGCCAGCTTGATGAACTGGCCGAGCCAGCCGCCGTCGCCTTTCACGTCTCCGGCCTTGATGACCGGCGGCAGCGCTTCGAGCAGCGGATTGAAGGGCAGTGCATCGCAAGCGAGATAGCCGCATACCAGCCGGGCCGACAGCGATCCGTCCTTGACGTAATTGATGGGAAACGGTGTCTGGCTGGCGGCGGCGATATCCAGCACATCCGCGGTCGGCGGATCCGCGCGCAGGGCCGGATTGCTCGACATGATATGCGGATCGCTCCTGGTGAAGACCACGACTTCGCCTGCCTCCACGGCTATCGCCTCCTTGCCGATGATGCGGGCGAAGCAGCGGCCAGCCGTGAGCACGTGGTAGGAAATCAGGTGATCCGCGCCCGGCAGTATCCTCGGCAGTATCGAGGCGGGGGAGGGCGAGCAGACCGCCCAGGGGTCCTGGGCCGCGATGTCGAAAAACGTCGCGCCGGTGAGACACACCTTTTTCAAGAGGTCAGACAGAGCGTCCCCGGCCATTCCATCCATGTCCCGTAAGTTGCGCGGCAACCCGGCGCGACATCCCTTTCGAGTTCCGGACGCGCTGTCAAGTGAGGCGGACGCCCCGTCATTCCGTTCATTGCCGGAAGCCTTAAAATCCCGTCGGTGCTGAGCTCTGTCTCAAATCAGGTGCTGAGTGCAGTCGAACTCAAGAAAGATGAGGATCTAAGTCATGACGGTACATAAGGGCGGGTGTTTTTGCGGCGCCGTGGAAATCGAAGTGCACGGAGCGGCCGAGGCGATGGGCTACTGCCATTGCAGTTCCTGTCGTTCGTGGTCGGCGTCTCCCGTGAACGCCTTCACGCTGTGGAAGCCGGAGAACGTCAAGGTCACCAAGGGCGAGGAGTTCCTGTCCGGCTTCGCGAAGTCAAACATGAGCAACCGTCAGTTCTGCACGAAGTGCGGCGGCCATCTGATGACCGATCATCCGCCGCTCGGACTGGTCGACGTCTATGCGGCCACGATACCGACGGTGAAGTTCACGCCGGGGGTTCACGTCAACTACGCCGAGACGGTCCTGCCGATGAAGGACGGATTGCCGAAGCTGAAAGACTTCCCCGCCGAACTCGGGGGCTCGGGCGTGAGCGTGCCGGAGTAACCCGGCAATGACACACGATTTCGAACAGCCACATCTCACGACAGGAGAATACGCATGGACATCACGACATTTCGCGCCACGCAGGAGCCGATCAAGGATCTTTATCGCAAGGATGCGCGCGCGGCACTTCTTACGCTGAAGGCCAGGGGCAGTGCCGACGACTCCAAGGTCACCTGCAAGGTCGAGACAGGACGTGGGCTCGCGCTGGCGGGCATCCATCCGAAGGCCGGGGGCAGCGGACGGGAGCTTTGTTCCGGCGACATGCTGCTGGAAGCCCTTATCGCATGCGCCGGCGTCTCGATGAGGGCGGCGGCCGCCGTTCTCGAAATACCGATCAAGTCGGCCGAAATCTCCGCCGAGGGCGACGTCGATCTTCGCGGCACGCTCGGCGTCACCGAAGGTGTGCCGGTCGGCTTCAAGGAGATCCGCCTGCGGTTCGACATCGAGACCGACGTTGCGCAAGACCGGCTGACTGACCTGCTCGAGCTCACCGATCGCTATTGCGTGATCTTCCAGACGATCCAGCGCAGTCCCAAGACCTTCGTGAAGCTTCACAAGGTCGTGCGGTAGCCACGACCTGCCCGGAATCCTAGACTTTGGGGGTTCCGGGCTGGGCCTGAGCGCGGCCTCACTGAACGCAGCTTGGCTGAATGCAGCTTTGTCGCGCCAAGCGCTATCCCTTCACGTAGCCCATCGCCTCGACGATCCGACCGTCCTTGACGCGCATCAGGTTGACGCCGCGCAGCGAATTGCCGTCGGCCATCCAGTAGCGCCAGCGGATCGTTGCCCGGTCGCCGGCGACGAAGGTTTCTTCGATGTCGAAGCGCGTGCCGGGTCCGGTCGCGATCGCCGACCACAGTTCGACGCAAGCGCCCTTGCCGATGCGGCGGGCGCCGTCCGGGGCCGGCGTGGTGTTCTCGATCACGCAATCTTCCGCCACCAGATCGTCGAGCGCCGACGGGTCGTGGCGCTGGAACACGTCGTTGTAGCGCCGCATGATCTCGGCGGTTTCGGCGGAGCGTTTGGCCGCGGCGATGTCGATGATGAGTTCCTGTGTCATTGGATATTCCTTTCCCTTCAGTGATCAGTAGCGGTTTCGATGAGGCGGGCGCTGAGCGTGATCACGGCGACGCCCGCCAGCGCCCGCGACACGAGGCACCTCTCCTTGGCGGTCTGCGCCAGCCGCTCGAAATCAGCCGCCGCCAGCCCGGCGACGCTTGCCTCCGTCTCCAGCTCGATACGGGTCAGCGTCGGTCCGGCCGCGCTGGCGCCGAGATGCGCTTTCGCGATCGTGCGGATGTGCGCGGGAGTGTGACCTTCGCGGCCGAGGATGGCGCTCAGCGCCATCGAGAAGCAGCCGGCATGCGCCGCCGCAATCAATTCCTCGGGGTTGGTACCGGGACCGTTCTCGAAACGCGACGGGAAGGAGTAGGCACCTTCAAAGACGCCGCTGCCGAGCCTCAGCCGGCCCGAACCTTCCTTCAACGATCCCTGCCATTGGGCCTCTGCTTCACGAATGGTCATTGTGTCTCTCCTTTGATTTGAGGGTTGATCAGTTTTTGAGCGAACCAGTCAGGCGCCGTCGACGACCACCTTTCCGAAGACGTCGCCTTGCTGGAAATAGCGGTAGGCGTCGTTGGACTCGTCGAAGGCGAACACCTTGTCGATGACAGGCTTGAGCCGATGCACCGAGATGGCGCGCAGCATGGCTTCGAGGTTGGTGCGATTGCCGACGAACAGGCGGCTGATGGTGGCGAGGCTGCGCTGGTAGACGGGGCCGGGGATCTGCACCGTCCCGCCTTTCGCATCCTGTATGGTGAGAAGCACGATGCGCCCGTAAAGCGCGCAGGCGATCATCGATTGCGCGAAGGTCGGCGGGCCGCCGGTCTCGACGACGAGGTCGATGCCGCCGGTCTGCTCGCGCACCGCAGCACCCCATTCCGGCATGTCGGCGGTCGAGACGACGAGGTCGGCGCCCAGCGCCCGCAGCCGGTCCAGCTTCTCGCTGCGCGAGGTGACTGCCACGACACGGCAGCCGAGCAGCTTGGCAAATTGCAGCGCAAACAGCGCGACACCACCTGAACCGATTACCAGAACCCATTGGCCGGACTTCGGCATTTCGGCCGCCGTCACCGCATTCCAGGCGGTCAGGCCGGCGCAGGTTAGTGTCGCTGCTTGATGCCAGTCGAGATGATCGGGAAGCCGTACAACCCATTGTTCGTCGAGCACGGCGTATTCAGCCAGCATCCCATCCAGCGTGCAGCCAAGTTGGTCGATCAGTCCGGCATTGATGCGGCCGTCGATCCAGCGCGCAAAATAACTGCCGGTGATGCGGTCGCCGACGGCGAAACGGGTGACAGAATCGCCGACGGCAACGACTTCGCCGGCGCCGTCGCTCAGCGGGATAACGCCTTGGCGCGGCGTCAGCGGGTAGGTGCCGTTGAGGATCATCGTATCGCGGCGGTTGAGCGAGGTGGCGCGGACACGCACGACGATCTCGTGCGGCTTCGGCGTCGGCTGCGCCTCCTCGCGCATCACTAGGCACTTGGTCCCGCCGGTTTCTTCAAGACGATAATTGCGCATTTGCCTCTCGCTAGTATGTAGACTGATCTACATATTATATAGACCGGTTGTCATATTCGAGGCAAGGCCTATAGTGCGCACTCCTGACAGAGGTTGACATGGCGAACGACACCCGCACCCGCATACTCGAGACGACGGCGCTGTTGCTGAGGCAGCGCGGCTACCACGGCACGTCGCTTAACGACATCTTGAGCGCCTCAGGCGCACCGAGAGGCTCGCTCTACTTCCACTTTCCGGGCGGCAAGGATCAGCTGGTCATCGAGGTGACGCGCGATAGCGTCGCCGATGTGACGCAGAGGCTGGACGCCGCGCTCGCTGCCGAAAAGGACCCGGCGGTGGCTGTCCACCACATCTACCAGTCGGTCGCGCGCATGCTGGAAGACAACCAGTTCACGCTCGGTTGCCCGATCGCGCCCGTAGTGTTGGACTCGCCGACGGACATGCCGGAGTTGGCCGAGTTGTGCCGCTCGGCTTTCGAGCAATGGATAGGCCTGCTCAGGGCCGCCTTCGTCAGGGCAGGGGTGTCCGAGCGACGCGCGCATGCGCTGGCGCTGCTGGTCGAATCATCGCTGGAAGGGCTGATGGTGATCGCGCGCGCCACCCACGACCGCGCCCCGGTGCTGGCGGTAGCCGATGAGGTCGCGGCGCTGATTGAGGGGGCATTGCCGGCGAAAGAGATCGCCGTCACGGCGCATTGACGTTTCGCGCTTCCAGGGCATCGAGGCCAGCGCGGAGCCCTGCTGAAGTGCCGACACTCCAGCTCTGCAATTCACGTTCTGCGCCGACGCCGAAGAGGGGGTGAGTTGTATGCTTCCGCTTGGAATCGGACAGCCTCTCATCCTCCGTCCCATCAACAAAAAAGGGCGACCTCTCGGCCGCCCTTTCCGTATCTGAAGGCTGATGGGTTGGATTAGAAGTCCATGCCGCCCATGCCGCCCATGCCGCCGCCGCCCATGCCGCCAGGCATGCCGCCGCCAGCCGACTCCTTCTTCGGAGCCTCCGCGATCATGGCTTCGGTGGTGACCAGCAGGCCGGCGACCGAGGCCGCGTCCTGCAGAGCCGTGCGCACAACCTTGACCGGATCGACGATACCCATGGCGATCATGTCGCCATATTCGCCGGTCTGGGCGTTGTAGCCGAAGGTCGCGCCCTTGTTCTCAAGGATCTTGCCGGCAACGATCGATGCTTCCGCACCGGCGTTGGCGGCGATCTGACGGGCCGGAGCCTGCAGCGCGCGACGCACGATGCTGATGCCCGCGGTCTGGTCGGAGTTGGCGCCGGTTGCCTTGATGCTCAGCGAAGCGCGCAGCAGTGCGACGCCGCCGCCGGGAACGATGCCTTCTTCGACGGCCGCACGGGTCGCGTTGAGGGCGTCATCGACGCGATCCTTCTTTTCCTTGACTTCCACTTCGGTCGCACCGCCGACGCGGATGACGGCAACGCCGCCCGCCAGCTTGGCGAGACGTTCCTGCAGCTTCTCCTTGTCGTAGTCCGAGGTGGTCTCCTCGATCTGCTGCTTGATCTGGGCGACGCGGCCCTGGATCTCGGCCTTCTTGCCGGCGCCGTCGACGATGGTGGTGTTCTCCTTGGAGATCGACACCTTCTTGGCGCGGCCGAGCATGTTCAGGCCGACATTCTCGAGCTTGATGCCGAGGTCTTCGGAAATGACCTGGCCACCGGTGAGGATGGCGATGTCTTCCAGCATGGCCTTGCGGCGATCACCGAAGCCCGGCGCCTTGACGGCAGCGATCTTCAGGCCGCCACGCAGCTTGTTGACGACCAGCGTGGCCAGGGCCTCGCCTTCGACGTCTTCCGAGATGATGACCAGCGGCTTCGAGGTCTGCACAACAGCCTCGAGGATCGGCAGCATGGCCTGCAGGTTGGAGAGCTTCTTCTCGTGGAGAAGGATGTAGGCGTCTTCCAGATCCGCAACCATCTTTTCGGCGTTGGTGACGAAGTAGGGCGAGAGATAGCCGCGGTCGAACTGCATGCCTTCGACGACCTCGAGCTCGGTCTCGGCGGTCTTGGCTTCCTCGACGGTGATGACGCCTTCATTGCCGACCTTCTGCATCGCTTCCGCGATCATCGAGCCGACCGAAACATCGCCATTGCCGGCAATGGTGCCGACCTGGGCAACCTCTTCCGAGGTCTTGATCTTCTTGGCGTTCTTGATCAGCGTCGCGACGACGTCGGC